>NZ_JAIUIN010000007.1:0-296233 GCF_020165665.1 Mesorhizobium sp. BH1-1-4 | reverse complement strand
GGCACGCTGCATCTCAACAGCGACGGCACCTACACCTACACGCTCAACAACGCCCTGGCCTCGGTGCAGCAGTTGGCAGAAGGCGCCAGCGTCACCGACGTCTTCACCTACACCAACGCCGACAACCATGGCGGCACGTCGAGCTCCAGCCTGACGGTGACCATCAACGGCACCAATGATGCTCCAGATATACATCTTGTGGCGACAGGGACGCCGGACACAGCGTCCGCGACCCTGACAGAGACCAATGCCGGCCTGTCGAGATCGGGCACGCTGACGGTGACCGATGCCGATGTTGCCGACACTGTCAGTTCCACGGTCACAACTGTCGTGGCGTCAGGAACGACGGCTGGTCTCACTTCAAACGCGGCCCAACTTCTTGCCATGATGGCTGTTTCGCCGATATCGGGCTTGGCCGCCAATCCTGCGGACACCCACAACCTTAACTGGACCTTCAACTCCGGCACGCAGGCATTCGATTACCTTGCTGCCGGTCAGTCCCTGACGCTCACCTATACTGTCCAAAGCACCGACAATAACGGTGCGTCGGATACCCAGACCGTCACCGTCACCGTCAACGGCACGGACGAGGCGAGCAACACGCTTATCAGTACGGTCGCTGCGAGCAAGCAATCAAGCAATAACAGTCCAAGCACAGCTCAAATAACTTTCAATACCACGAGCATACATGCAAACTTCGTCGACATCACATCGGCAATCCATGTGTCGAATGCGACCAATGACGCATTCATAGTTGCTGGCAGCGGCCATTTTGATGCGACGACACAAACGTATTCGTTTGATGTAAATAAGGGTTCTGGCAACAACGGATCAACTTACAGCGTTACTATCGATGCTGGAGCGTTCTCGGATAATGCAGGTCATACAAACGCAGCCGCGACCCAAGGTGGCCTCAAGCCCGCTGGCACCTCCGGCGAGCCCATCAACCTCGCCCTCACGGACCCCTCACATGAAGGCGCACTCATCACTGTCACCGTGAAGGACGTGCCCTCCGGCTGGACCATTGACGGCGCAACCCATAACGCCGACGGAAGCTGGACGACACAGACCAACGACCTGCACGGCCTGACCGTCACCACGCCAGCCAATTTCGTGGGCGCCGCGGTGCTCGACGTGCAATTGACCTGGATCAATGCCGACGGCACCTTGGGCAGCGCGTCGATCGCCGACAATGTCGAGGCCTACGCTCCGGGATCGCCGATCTTTGCCTGGTCCGGTGACGACGTGCTGACCGGCTCTCACGGCAACGACCTCTTCGTCTTTTCGCAACCGATCGGCGCCGACACGGTGCACAATTTCGACGCGGCAGCCGACCAGATCGACCTCATCGGCTATAACGGGTTGGCAGACTTTGCCGACCTCCAGTCGCATATCGCCGACGACGCCAACGGCAATGCGGTGATCGCGCTCGGCGACGGGCAGTCGATCACGTTGGAAGGCGTGCATTCCTCAACGCTTGGCGCTGGCAATTTCGTCTTCGATCAGACGCCTGTGGTCAACAATTCAGGCACCATGACGATCGGCGACGGCGCGTTGCTGCCGCTCAGCGGCATTATCAACAACAGCGGCCTCATCTCGCTCGACTCGACCGGCGGCGATACGCTGCTGCAGGTCGTTCAGCACGGCGTCACCTTGCAGGGCGGCGGGCAGATCCTGCTGTCCGATAGCGCCGCCAACATAATCTCCGGCACCGGGCCGGACGTCACTCTGGTCAATGTCAACAACACGATCTCCGGTGCAGGCCAACTGGGCGGCGGGATGCTGAGCCTCGAAAATAGGGGGACAATCATCGCCTCGGGCTCGAACGCGCTGGTCATCGACACCGGTGGCAGCGTCGTCGTCAACTCCGGAACGCTGGAAGCGACGGGTTCCGGCGGGCTGACGATCACCGGCGGCCTGGCGAATTCAGGCATGCTCTGGGCCAATGGCGGCAACATCGTCATCCACGGCCAGGTTACCGGCGACGGCGATGCCACGATCGGCAATCTGTCGAAGCTTGAGTTCGGCGGCGCCTCGTCGACGGATGTCACCTTCGGACACGACGCTGCCGGCACGCTGCAACTCGACGATTCCTTCGATTACAGCGGACGGATCGGCGGCATCACCAATGATGACAGACTGGACCTTAGGGACATCCTGTTCGGTGCGGGAACGACGGCCGTCTATCAAGCAAACCAGGATGGCAGCGGCGGAACGCTGACCGTTTCGGATGGCACCCATGGCACCGCGTTGCATCTGGTCGGCAGCTATGATGCGAACGCCTTCAGGCTTGCCGATGACGGCCAGGGCCATACCGTCGTTTCGTATAATCCGGCGGAATTCACGCTGACCGGCATCGGCAATGGGGCGATTTCAAGCGACTTCGTGGTGTGAGCGAAAACGGCCGCCGGCTGTGGCGCTCCCTGACCTGACGAGTATCGAGTGGGGTTCTGGAAGTGGATAGCAAGTCTCGAATTGTAAAGGATGCGCTCCGGGCATGCCGCCGCTATTTCCTGCTTGCGGCGGCATTCAGCCTGGCGATCAACCTGCTTTACCTCGCCTCCCCACTCTACATGCTGCAGATCTACGACCGGGTTGTCACCAGCGGCAGCGAAACGACGCTGGTGATGCTGACCCTGGTGTTGCTGGCGGCCTTCCTTTCGCTGGCGGGTCTCGACCTGGTCCGCGCCTGGATCCTGACGCGTGCCAGCGCCCGGCTCGACCGGTTGCTCTCGGCAAAGATCCTCGCCGCGTCCGTCGAAACCCCATCGCCCGGCTCCTCGCCGAGCCAGCCGATCCGCGACTTCGATACGTTCAGGCAGGTCATCAC
This sequence comes from Mesorhizobium sp. BH1-1-4, assembly GCF_020165665.1. Classification (NCBI taxonomy): domain Bacteria; kingdom Pseudomonadati; phylum Pseudomonadota; class Alphaproteobacteria; order Hyphomicrobiales; family Phyllobacteriaceae; genus Mesorhizobium; species Mesorhizobium sp. BH1-1-4. The sequence goes on along the minus strand of NZ_JAIUIN010000007.1, from coordinate 293,403 downwards.
CGGCAGCGGCATCCACGCCCTGTTCGACCTGCCGTGGTCGCCCATCTACATCGGCATCATCTTCCTGCTGCATCCTTGGCTCGGCTTCTTCGCATTGGGCTGCTCGCTGCTCTTGATCGGCATGGCCGTGCTCAACGAGTATCTCGTGCGCTCGCCGCTGAAGCAGGCCAACGAGCTGGCGACGAACAACTATAACTTCACCGAGATGAGCCTCAGGAACTCGGAAGTCGTTCGCGCCATGGGGATGATCGACGGTCTCATCCGTCGCTGGGGGCGCGACCGAAACCTGGCGCTGCGGCGCCAGGCGGAGGCAAGCGACCGTGCCGCCCTGATGTCGGGCCTCATCCGGTTTCTGCGGCTGACCATGCAATCGCTGATCCTCGGCCTCGGCGCCTATCTGGTCATCGAACGGCAGATTACCGGCGGCACCATGTTCGCGGCGAGTCTCCTGCTGGGCAGGGGGCTGCAGCCTGTCGAGCAGATCGTCGGCCTCTGGCGCAGCCTGATCCTGGCGCGGGCAGCGTTGGCAAGAGTGGAGAAGCTGGTCGACGGGGGCGCGCGGAACGAAAGAGCGTTCAACCTGCCCAAGCCCAGCGGCACGATCTCCGTCGAGCAGGTAAGCTTTGCAATTCTCAGCCAGCAGAAGGTGCTTCTGCGGGAAGTGTCGTTTCGGTTGGAGGCTGGCGAGGCGCTCGGAATCGTTGGCCCCTCCGGCGCCGGCAAGTCGACCCTGGCGCGCCACCTTGCCGGCGTCATGCAACCCAGTCGCGGCACAGTCCGGCTGGATGGCGCCGACCTGTCGCAATGGGGGCACGACGCATTAGGTGATCACATCGGCTACCTGCCGCAGGATATCGAACTTTTCTCCGATACGGTCGCCGCCAATATTGGGCGCTTCAAGACCAATGTCGACCAGGAGGTTATCGAGGCCGCGCGGCTTGCCGGCGTGCACGAGATGATCATTCGCCTGCCGCAGGGCTACGAGACTCAGATCGGCGAGGGCGGCGCCGTGCTGTCGGGAGGATATCGGCAGCGGATTGCTCTTGCCCGGGCAGTGTTTGGAACGCCGAAGCTGATCATTCTCGACGAGCCGAGCTCCAATCTCGACGCCGACGGCGACCGCGCGCTGAGCGACTGCGCGATCGAGCTCAAGCGCCGCGGCAGCACCGTGATCATCGTCTCGCATAGGCCCTCGACCTTGGCGAATGTCGACAAGATCCTGCTGTTGCGCGATGGCGCCGTCGAGGCGTTCGGCATGAGAAACGAGATCGTGGCGCTGCTCAATCAGCGCGCGGCTCCAATGGCGGTGGCAACGCAATGAGTTGTGGTCGGAGAGATCGATGAGCGACAGCGCCCTCACTTACCATAGCCTGCCCGGCGAGGCCGGCCGCGTGGCTCCGGATTCCATCCGCGTGCCCGCCTATATCGGCCTGCTGATCATAATGGGCTTTTTCGGCATTTTCGGCGGCTGGGCGGCCTTTGCCCCTCTGAACGGCGCCGTGCTCGCCGACGCCATCGTCAAGGTGGAAGGCAATCGCAAGAGCGTCCAGCACTTCGACGGCGGTACAGTGAAGGAGATCCGGGTAAAGGATGGCGACGTCGTCAGGAAGGGCGACATAATGCTGAAGCTGGACGACACCAGGATTCGGTCCGAGTTCAATCTCTATGCCCAGCAATACGCGCTGTTGCGCGCAACCGATGCCAGGATCCGTGCCGAACTGGACGGCAGCGAGGCTGTTGCCTTTCCCAAGGACATCCTCAAAGAGCACGAGGACTACCTCAAGGACGCAATGGCAAACCAGATCGCCGACCTGGAAAGCCAACGCGCCTCGATGGCCGGCGCCAGGCAGATTCTCAAGCGGCGCATCGCCGAGCTCGAGGAGCAGATGCGGGGCAAGCAGTCTCGGGTCGAATCCTACCAGGCTCAGCTTAAATCGACGATCGAGGAGAAGGCCAGCCTGTCGAAGCTGCTCAAGGCCGGTTTGACGACCCGCCCGCGCATCCTGGAACTGGAAAGGTCGGCCTCGGATTTGCAGGGCTTGATCGACGATAATCTCGGCGCCATCGGCGGCAGCCAACAGAGCAAAGCCGAACTCGAGAGCCAGATCGCACAATTGACCAACGAGCGCCGGACCAAATTGTCGGCCATGTTGATCGATACGCAATCGAACCTGTCCGATCTCATACCCAAGATGTTCGCCGCCCAAGCTGCCATGGATCGGGCCGAAGTGCGTGCGCCCTATGACGGCCAAGTGATGGATTTGAGCGTCTTCTCGATCGGTGCGATCGTGGCGCCGGGCCAGACCATCCTCGACATCGTGCCGACCGAGAATTCGCTGATCGTCCAGGCGCAGGTTCGCGTCGAGGACATATCGAACCTGCGTCCCGACATGGCCGCCGAAGTGCGTTTCACATCATACAAGCAGCGTTCGATACCCATAATTCATGGACGCGTCACCCGCATTTCGGCGGATCGCATTACCGATACCAAGACCGGCTTTCCCTATTATCTCGCGGACGTAGCGGTCGATCCGGTGGAATTGGCAGCGGCCCCGCAAATCGCGCTTTATCCGGGCATGCCGGCGTCGGTCATGATCGTTACCGAGCAACGCACGGCACTCGACTACATTTTAGGCCCGCTGGTTGTATCGTTCCACTCAGCGTTTCGCCAGAAGTGACGGAAATCCAACACGCACGCGTCGATAACTCCAGCTAACCAGTCGTGGAATATCCTTACCTCCGCATTGCGGCGCTCCTGGCCATCTGGTGAAAAATCCAGGAGACCGTCGGATATGGGCGTGGACGTATGTTAAGCGTGCGCTGAATTGGTTCAGCCGCTTACCAAGCGCCACATCGAGGGCTGCATGCTGTCGCGAGTGATGTCGATGGTCGCAAGGGTGACAGGCAGCTTAAACCGTCGTGGGCCAGCGCTGCCCGGATTCAAATAGAGCACGCCATCCACTGTCTCCATCCCTGGCACGTGCGAGTGACCGGACACGATCAAATCGATGCCCTGGACAACCGGGTTGATCTGCAGCGTCTTGAGATCATGAAGCACGTAGATTGCTCGTCCAGCGAGGCGGACGAGCTCGGTTTCCGCGTATTCCACTGCCCACCCACCGGTGTCCACGTTTCCTCTGATTGCGGTAACCGGTGCGATACCGCGAAGCGCTGCGATGATCTCAGGGCGACCGATATCTCCTCCATGAATGATGTGGTCGACCCCGGCTAGGCAGCGCACTGCCTCCGGCCTCAGCAAGCCGTGTGTGTCCGAGATGACGCCAATCCTGAATGTCATAGCTCTGCCATCAGACGGTGAGGGTGGACAAATCCGTTGCGATAAGGCTGTTCGTAAACGTCCGGACCGCTTCCGCGAGAATTTCTTCGTCGGAATAGCGGCCGGAGATGTGCGTAAGAACGAGTTGCTTTACATCACTGGTGGCTGCCAGCGATGCCGCCTCCGCAGCCGTCAGATGTCCATAGTCGCGCGCCATGGTCGCATCCCGTTCCAGGAATGTGGCTTCGATGACAAGCAGGTCTGCGCCGCCCACCCTGTCGGGCAATCCATCGGTGGTTTCGGTGTCGCCTACAATGACCAGCTTCTTGCCGGCTTCGGGTGGTCCGAGGACTGCTTCGGGAGCAATCGTCCTGCCGTCTGGGAGAGAAATTGAACGTCCTTCGGCCAAGTCCCTCCGGATCGGACCGTCTGGCACACCGAGAGCTACCAAGCGGTCCGAACGGAGGTGACGACGCGCCGGCGTCTCGAAGACGAAGCCATAGCTGTCGGTGTCGCGATGGCGAACTTGAAAGCAATCGACCGTGAACTCATCCACCTCGAACACGCGTCCGGGGACAAGCGGCACGAGTTGTAGCGGGATCGGCGCGCGTCCTTCACCCCAAAGGCCAGCGAGCATGCGGGCGACGACGTCGAGCGTGTCTGCGCTGCCATGAACGGTTACAAGGTCCTCGCTCTGCCGGAGCCGAAGCGTCGAGAACAAGCCGGGAATCCCGAGCACGTGGTCGAAATGCGCGTGTGTGAGGAGCAGGCGATCAAGTCGCCTGAATCCGGCACCACCGCGCAGAAGCTGACGCTGGGTGCCTTCCCCGCAATCGACCAGCACCCGTTGACTCCCGGCTTCAACGAGCAGCGCCGGATGATTGCGCTCGGCCGAGGGCACGCTGGCCGAGGTCCCGAGGAAGATGAGCCTGAAGGTCATGCGAGCAGTCTACATCGTGGGCAATGAGACCTCAAAGCGGGGGAGGGAGCGGTCCTGGATAGACTTCGCGTAACGGCTTCCCGTCCGATCCCAGTCATCGAAATCGGGGTTTTACCGCCTGAAAGCAGGCATCTCGGATGTTGTGCATAGCCCGCTCCAGCAGATGTGACCCGCCCAAGTTGACGGTCGTTTTGGCGGCAAGCCAGAGTGTTCAGCGACTGCCCGTCCCATGGCGACAGCACGCGCACGGCGGCCTGAAATGGTCCGCCGGCCGCGTTGCCCGCTCTCTTGCGCTGTCTGCAAGCCGACGCCGGCTTTCGATCCTGACGCGAACAGCGGCTTTGCCGCGGCCTTTCAACCTGGAAAGATCGTGAAACCACCATCGACGCGGATGACCTGGCCGTTGATGAAGCGCGCGCGCGGACCGGCGAGAAAGGCCACCGCCTCGGCGATCTCTTCCGGCTCCGCATAGCGGTTAAGCGATTTGCTGCTCGAATCCATGCGCTTCGGATCGACCACTCGGGTCGCCTGGAACCGGGCCGTCTTGGTGGCGCCGGGGCTGACCGCATTGATGCGCACGCCGTCGTCGATCAGTTCCTTGGCGAGGCAGCGCGTGTAGTGCACGACCGCGGCCTTCAACGTCGAGTAGACGACCTCGGGCGAGCAGCCGAGATGTGCCGCCGCCGACGCGATGTTGATGACGGAGCCGCCCCCGCGCTGCTTCATTGGCGGCACGAAGGCCTGGCAGACCAGCATCGTGCCGATTAGATTGTTCTCGGTGAGCACGCGGATGTCCTCGAGTTCGATGTCGAGGGCGTTGTTCGGATTCGGCTTGCCGCCCTTGGCGCCGATGTCGCCGCCGGCACAATTGACCAGCACATGCACCTCACCGAGATCGGCCTCGATCTTGCGCTTCATCTCGGCTACCGCCTTCCGGTCGCCAATGTTGCCGGTCACCGACGTCACCTTCGTCCCATGACGCTTCAGGCGCTCGACCACCTCGCCGAGATTGGCGAACTCGCCATATTTGGCCGGTGCTGTTTCGTCCATGTCGTGGATCGCGACATTGGCGCCGAGTTCCGCCAGGCGCTCGGCCATCACGCGACCCAAGCCACGGCCGGAGCCGGTTATGAAGGCGGTCAATCCATCGAGTTCACGTGTCGTCACCAGATCTTCTCCACTTTCATCAAATCAGATTGCGCATGTTGGCGGCGCTGCGCCGGATCATGTCGAGCTCATAGGAAACCAGGGACCCGTCGTCTTCGCGCTCCCAAGGGGTGCGGTAGTCCGCATCGTCGGGTAGCCGATTGCGCTGCGCGGCGCGCAGGCAGGCGGCAAAGTCGCGTGCCGTCTTCGGCGGATAGCCATGCCACCAGTCGTCGCTGAGAAAGCGGACATGCCTCGCCTCCAACGCGCCCGGTTCCAGGACGGCGGTCATGCGATCGTGGTGTTCAGCAAGAATCGCCAACAGCTCGGCAAACGGCACTGCTCCATCGCCGACGGCACAACGGATCAGCCGGTAGCCTTCGGGCGTGAACTGCACGCGGTAATCCTTCAGGTGGATATGGCGGACATAAGGTGCGATCCGCCTGACAAAATCGAGCGGCGCTTCGCCGACCGGGAATGTGTTGCCGGTGTCGAAGGTGACGCCGACGCCTTCGCCGCCGAGCGCGCAGAAATCGGCGAGTTCTTGGCTGGTGAAGTCCTGGTGGTTTTCGATCGCAAGGACATGGCCTTCGGCAATCGCGCGGGGACCCCATTCTCTCAATCTGTCTCGAATAATACCGACGAACTCGCCCCATTTCTCGCCAGCGGCATTACGGTCGCCACACAGAACCGGCGTCAGCGCGGTTCGGATGACTTTGGCCCGCAGCAGGCGTGCGGCCCGGAATGCCTCGTCGAGCGGTTCGCCGACCAAAAGACCGCCGCTGACGATCGGTGTGATGCCGAGGCCGGCGAGCCTTTCGCGCAGTTCGATCACCGCGTCGTCGGAAAGCTCGGTCAGCCACGGCACCCAGATCTCGAGAACCCGCGCGCCGAGTTCGGTCGCCAGCGCGATGAACCCTTCGAGCCCCGCCGGCCTCGGATTGGCGCGTGGCGTGCCGCGGCCCTGCAGGCCGAGGTGATAGGTCAGACCGTAGGGGTTGAGGCCGACCTCGATCATGGGGCGATCCTTTGAAGGGAGTTTTGCGGTCATCGCAGGCCGGCATCCACGGTGATCGACTGCTTGGTGATCATGCGGCTGTCGTCGGCGGCGAGGAACAGCACCGTCCGGGCGATCTCGTCGCCCAGCAGAATTTGGCGGATCAGCTGGCGCTGCACGACCTGGTCGACCGACGCCTCCGTCTTGTACCAGAGCTGCCTCTGCCGGTCGGTGATGACAGCGCCCGGCTCGATGGCATTGACGCGGATGTTGTCAGGGCCAAACGCCCGCGCCAACGCGAATGTCAACCCGACCACCGCAGCCTTGGCCGTCGCATAGGGCGCCATCTCGGCCGCGCCGAAGCGCCAGGCGATCGAGGAAAAATTGACGATCGAACCAAAGCCCAACTCCTTCATGTGCGGATGCACGGCCTGGGCGGCAAAGAAGTGGTGCCGGAGGTTCACGTCCTGGGCATGGTCCCAGTACTCCTGCGTCACGCCGGCGACTGGGTGGCGATTGTCGTCGCCGGCATTGTTGACCAGAACCGCGACGGTTCCGAGGCGGTCGCGCACCGTGCCGATCGCCGCCTGGAGCGCGGGAATATCGGTCACGTCGCAGCGGATGAATAACGGCTTGTGCGCTGCCGTGGCGCCGACTTCTCGTGCGAGTTCTTCGCCGGCCTCCTGCCGCAGATCGAGAAACGCGACGCGTGCGCCATTGGCGGCGAAGGCGCGAACCGTGTCGGCGCCGATGCCAGACGCGCCGCCGGTAATCAGCACCACGCGGTCGGCCAGGCTCGGATAGGTGGCAAAGGGCAAATTCGGAACTCTCTTCAGATCAGGGGTCGGGTCAGATCAGGCGTTGGGTTGTCGGGTCGAACAGGCACGCACGCGCCATGTCGACGCCGAGTGTCACCGTCTCACCCATCCGGGGCGTGCCGTCGGGGTCGAAACGACCGGTAATTTCCTTGGCGCCCAGGCGCAGAACGGCCATGGTCTCCGCACCCGTTGGTTCGACCAGTTCGACCACGGCATTGATTTGAGCGATGCTTGGCTTGCGACGCTGAAGATCGGGATCAAACCGGTAGATGTGCTCCGGCCGTATGCCGAGCAAGAGCTGTCGCGGCGTATCGGAGGCTAGCGTCTGGACGATCGGTAGGCTGGCCGTCTTGCCGTCGGCGGCCTGCAAGGCGACGGCGGGGCGCCCGTCTTGTTCGCTCAGTTCGGCCGGCAAAAAATTCATCGCCGGCGAGCCCATGAAGCCCGCGACGAACATATTGGCCGGACGGTTGTAGATCGTGGCCGGCTCGTCGAATTGCTGGACCGAGCCCTGGTTCATCACGGCGATGCGTGAAGCCAGTGTCATCGCCTCGACCTGGTCGTGGGTGACGTAAACCGTCGTCTTGCCGACGCGGTGATGCAGCTTCTTGATTTCGGTGCGCATGTCGACGCGCAGCTTGGCGTCGAGATTGGAAAGCGGCTCGTCGAACAGGAACAGTTTCGGATCACGCACCAGCGCCCGGCCCATGGCGACGCGCTGGCGCTGGCCGCCCGAAAGTTGTCCGGGCTTGCGCCCAAGCAGCGGTTCGATCTGCAGGAAAGCTGCAACGCGCTTGACGGCCTCGTCCTGCTGCGACTTCGGTACGCGGCGGCTTTCCATGCCGAAGGTGATGTTCTCGCGCACCGTCATCGTCGGGTAAAGGGCGTAGGACTGGAACACCATGGCGATGTCGCGGTCCTTCGGAGCAACCGAATTGACCAGCCGGCCGTCGATGCGGATCTCGCCGGAGGTGACAGATTCCAGCCCGGCGATCATCGCGAGCAAGGTCGACTTGCCGCAGCCGGACGGTCCTACCAGCGCGATGAACTCACCGTTCTGCGCCTCGAGATCGATGCCCTTCAGCACCTCGACCGCGCCGTAGTTCTTGCGCAGGGATCGGATGGTCAATGTCGACATGCGATGCCTTTCTTGGCGGTCGGGGCGATCGGCGACATGCGACAGGCTGCGCTCACTTGATCGCACCTCACTTGATCGCACCCTGGGTCAGGCCGCGGACGAAATACTTGCCGCCGAAAAGATAGATCAGCAGCGGTGGCAGCGCGCCGATCAGCACCGCGGCGCTCATGACATCGTAGGCGCGTACATTCGTGCCGCTTGCCGTCAGCGCGACGAGTGCGGCCGTGATCGGCTGTTGCTGCCCGGAGGTGAAGACGACACCGAACAGATATTCGTTCCAGATGCCGGTGAACTGCCAGATCACCGTGACGATCAGGATCGGTGAGGAGAGCGGGAGAATGATCTTGCGGAAGATGCGCCAGAAGCCCGCACCGTCGATGCGTGCCGCCTTGATCAGATCGTCGGGGATGCTGACGTAGTAGTTGCGGCAGAACAGGGTGGTGAACGAAATGCCCTGGATGACGTGAATGACGATGAGCCCGTAGGTCGAATTGCTGAGCCCCAGATTGCCGAGGATGAACGCCCAGGGCATCAACGAAATCTGGCCCGGAATGAAGACGCCGAGCAGCATGCAGGTGAACAACGCTTCCGAACCCTTGAAGCGCCATTTCGACAAGATATAGCCGTTCATCGCGCCGACCACCGTCGAGATGATCGTCGCCGGGATCGTCATTTTCAGGGAGTTGTAGAAGTTGCGCTGCATGCCCTCGCAGGTGCCGCCGATGCAATAGGTGCTCCAGGCCTGGCCCCAGGCTTCGAGGCGGAAGCTGCGTGGCAGCGAGATCAACCCGTTGCGCGCGATTTCTTGCTGATCGCGGAATGAATTCAGCACCACGACCAACAACGGGACCAGGTAGATCGCCGCGAAGATGACCAGCAGCCCATAGATGACGAAGCGGGTGAGGAAGTGCCTGCGTGCCGCGGCTGTGGCAGCGTGATGGTCCTGCGCCTGGTCCAGCGAAACGTCAGCCATGGCCGGCTTCCTTGCGCCGGCGCCAGACCACCCAGAACGAATAGGGCACAAGCACCACGGCAAGAGCGGCAAGCATCATGATGGCCGCCGCGGCGCCTTCGCCGATCTGGCCGCGTTGGAACATCAGGTCATAGACGTAAATGGCGGGGAAGGTGGTCGAGATACCCGGCCCCCCTTTGGTGAGGGCCGCCACGAGGTCGAAGGTCTTGATGGCGAATTGGATCTGGATGACGGCGACCGCCAGGAAGATCGGCGCAATCGTCGGCAGAAGCACTTTGCGATAGATGCGGAAGGTCGATGCGCCGTCGATCTGCGCGGCCTTGACGAGGTCCGAATCCACCGAGCGCAGCCCCGCCAGGAAGAGCGCCATGGCAAAGCCCGACGACTGCCAGACACCGGTGATGATCACCGCATAGATTGCATAGTGTCGGTCGCTGGCGAGTGCGAAACTGAAATTCGTCCAGCCCAATCCGCGCACCATCGCCTGGATACCGTCGGTCGGGTTGTAAAGCCAACTCCAGACCGTACCGGTGACGATGAAGGAGACGGCCAGCGGATAGAGAAAGATTGTGCGCCAGACCGCTTCCGCGCGCACACGCTGGTCGATCAGGATCGCCAGCAGCAGTCCCACCGCCATCGAACCGACAATGTAGAAACCGCTGAAGAGAAAGAGGTTGTTGTAAGCGATGTTCCAGCGCCGGTTCGCCCACAGGGACGCGTAGTTGTCCAGGCCGACGAAGCCGTAGGTCGGGAGTAGCGAGGAGTCCGAGAGGGAGATGTAGAGCGTCCAGCCCGTGAATACGAAGACGTAGACGAAGCTCGCCACAAGCGAGGGGCCGAGCACCAGCAAGGGCATCGCCGAGCCCAGCCGCTCTCGCCAGGGGCGGGCGGGCGCCGGGGTCGATAGGATCAGGTCGTGATTTGACATTTGCGGCGCGGGACTGGGATCGAGGATGGCCGGGCGCGGATAGAATTTGCGCCCGGCCGTTCCCGTCTACTTCTGTGCTTCGGCCGCGTCGGCCATCGCATTGGCGCCGTCCTCGGGTGACATGTCGGGAGTCGCCACGAACTCCGTGATGGCGTCCATGATCGCGCCGCGCATCTTCTGCGGGATGGTCATATTGTGCGCCATCGAGCGGACCAGCGTGCCGTCCTTGATCGAGGCCTGCAGATCCTTCTGCGAGAGCTGCTGGCACGGATTGAATCCGTTCGAAAGATCGATATCAAGTCGCGCGGGGATCGAGCCCTTGGCCTGGTTGAAGACCGTCTGGAAGTCCGGCGACAGAATCAGGCTGGCAAGCAGCTTCTGGCCGTCGATGTACTCCTGTTCCTTTTGCTTGAAGAACACGACCGAGTCCGAGTTGAGGATGAAGCCGGGTTTGCCCCAATCGGTCGGTGCCTGGGCGCAGACATAGTCCGTGCCTTCCTTGAAGCCGGCGGCGGTCAGCAGGCCGATCGTCCAGTCGCCCATGATGTGGAAGGCCGCGTCGCCCTTGCCCACGAGCGCCGACATAGAATCCCAGTCGCGGCCAACCATGCCCGGATCCATGTACTTGGTTGTCATCAGGCGCATCTGCTGGAAAGCCTTGACCATCCCGGGGCTGCGCATGGATTCGACATCGCCCTCGACGAAGGCCTTGCGATAAAGATCGATGTCCTGGCCGTAGAGCACGACCTCGAACACCGTCGAATCCGTCCAGTCGGCGGTCGAATGCGAGATGCAGATCTTGCCGGAGGCGACGATCTTGTCGCAGGCTGCATTGAATTCGGCCCAGGTCTTGGGCATTTCCTTCACACCGGCGGCCTGCATGACCTTCGGCGAGGCCCAGAGCCAGTTGATGCGGTGGATGTTCATGGGGGCGGCGACCCATTTGCCTGTCGGCTTCATCACCGGAAGCAATTCCGGCGCGACCACTTTCTCCCATCCTTCCGAAGCCGCCAGCTCGTCGAGATCAGCGGTCATGCCGGTCTTGTTCCACTCGGCGATTTCCGGACCTTTCAACTGCACGGCGGGTGGGGCATTGCCGGCGATCACGTCGGCGCGCAGCTTGGCCAGCGTATTGGCTGTGTGACCGGCGATCGAGGTCTGTTCCCACTTGCCGCCCTTGGCGGTGAACATCTCGCCGAGCTTGGCGATCGCCTGGGCGTCCGATCCAGTCGCCCATTGGTGCAGCAGGTTCGTCTTGGGCTCGGCGAAGGCTGCCCCGGCGGCAAAGGTGCACGCAAGAGCGGCCGCGAGGGCGGTCATGAAGCATTTCATAGTTTCACTCCCATATGGTGTTGCACGGTTCGTATCGACCGCTTATGGCCGCGGTTTGAGGCCGCCGCCGGCGAGATGCGTTAATCTCGAGTTCTTTCGAAGATGACATATTGGAGCTATCAGTCAACGATGTTTATGTTGGTCCATGACAAAACCCTCGCTTAGAGCCTGGCTGATCGACAGGCCGTCCGCATCGCCGGAGAGCATGATCGTGCGCTGCCTGAGCGAGCGCGGCGCCCTCTCGGCGTCGCAGATCGCACGCGTCACCGGCCTGGCGCGCTCGACGGTCTCAACCGCGCTCAATGGCTTGAGAACATCGGGCATGGTGATCGACACCCCGACCAGTCGCGAGGGGATCAGGGCTATCGGCAGGCCAGCCGCGGCCGTGACGCTCAATCCGACGGCGGGTACCTGCGTCGGAATTCACCTGGGACTTCACGAGATGCGGCTGATCGTTGCCGATGTCTCGCATTCCGTCATCGTCGAACAAACTATCCCCATGGCACTGGACTACCAACCGCAACAGGCGGCCCAGATGGTCAAATCGGCAATTGCGCAATCTTACGAGGAAAATGGTCTGCCGGTGGCGGGGCTCCTGGGGGTTGGGATTTCCGTCTCTGGTCCTGTCAGCCGCGATGGAATGGTCCTGCGCGCGAGCATCGTTCCAACATGGGCCGGCGTCAACATACCAGATGTGTTCGGACCCATCCTGGAGCAGCCCATCTTCGCCGACAACGAGAGCAATTGCTCGGCCATTGCGGAACTGATGTGGGGTGCGGCAGTCGGCCATGACGATTTCGTGCTGTTCAAGATCGATCTGGGGGTCGGTGGCGCCATTGTCCAGAATGGCCGGCTGGTCACGGGCATTGCCGGCGGCGCCGGCGAATTCGGGCACATCAGCATCGATCCTGGCGGCGATCTTTGTCGGTGCGGCAATCGCGGATGCCTGGAACTCTATGCGAGTTTTGCCCGGCCGCTGGAACAGATTTCGCGTGTTGTGCGGCGGCAGGTCACCATGGACGATGTCATCATGATGGCCAGGGAGGGCGACGTAAGGGCGTTGCGGATGATCGAGGACACCGCCGAGATCGCCGGCCGGGGTCTCGGCTTGATCGGCTCGGTGCTCAATCCGCCGCTCATCATCATCGGGGGCCAGATGGCGTTGGCGGGCGACATTCTGTTGACGCCGCTGATCGCGTCCTATGAACGCCACACGCTCATCAAGTCCCGCGATATCGCTCCGGCGCTTCGCACGCGCATAATCGTTGGCAAGCACACCGAGAACGATGCATTGCTAGGCGCGGTCGGCCTCGTCCTGAGACACCAGACGAAGGAACTGTCGCTCGGCTGATCGGATTGGGTCACGTCGCGACAGCGGACCTTGGAGATTGATGGTTCGGTATTGTTCTTCCCTGACGACGCACGGGACCCACTGCTCCGATATTCGTACTGTGTTCTCGTGCGCCATTGGCACCAAGACAGCGGGAACCCGGAGAAATTTTGGGGCGATCAGGAGGGCTTCTTCGTAATTTTGCGCAGGAGAAACAAGGATTTACGTGTCATTCTGTTCACAATCGGCGCCACAAAGGTCAGGCCGGGCAGGGTAGGTCTGAAGCGGTATATCTCAGGCTCGGCCGCCCAGTCTGCGGTGAGCAACGAGCCAAACATGCGCGCGTAGTTCTCCGCCAGAACGTCCCAATCCCACTCGCGGATAGTCTCGAGCATGCGGGCGGCCATCCTCGACCGGAGCGATGGCGTGTCCCGCAACAGGGCGAGCTTGTTCGCAAGCCCTTCCGCGGTTCCATCGAAGAACAGCCCATTGTCGCCGTCCCGAATCAGCTCGGGCATGCTTCCCACACGGGTCGTCACCAAGGGGACACCGCACGCCGCCGCCTCCAAGCAAGGATTGGGAGCCCCTTCGCTGCGACTGGCGCAGACATAAACGTCCAGATCCCGATAGAAGTCGAGCATCTCGTCACCGTTACGCCAGCGCTGCTCCCGAATCGCGGTCAGTAGTCGCGCGCCAGGCACGGCAGCGACCGCGGGCTCGATGACTTCGTGGAAGCCGCGATGTGCCGGACCGTGGTTGGCGAGACTTCCCGCCCACCCGACGCGGAGTTCGCCAGAACGGGGTCGTGGCTCTTGTGATGGGCAAAAGAATGTCGTGTCGACCCCATTGGGCGTGTAGTGGACCGGAACAGGCAGGAGAGGACCGTATTCGTGCTCGAGCCGCCGATTGTTGACAAAGACGGCGCGCGCCAGCCTGCGCAGGGTAGCGAGCCCCTCCTCGCGGAAGTCGCCCTCCAGCTCTCTGTGGCCGCAGATTCCGATGAGCAGCCTGTCAGACCGCTGGGCGAGGACCGATTCCGGCACGCTCAGCTTCGAGAACTGGAGCCAGTAGAAGATGAGCACGATGTCCGCCGCATTTACGTCGGACTCCGTCACTTCATGCTGAAATCGTTCGATGATCTCGAACCTTCCCTTCAGCGCGCGCCGGAGATTTTGGGTCTTGCGATCGATCGCCCAGCCGGGTCGGTCCGCGATCGCCAAGATGCGCGGGAGGTTTACTTCGCTCACGAGGCGTACCGCTGAAGCCAGTGCGTCGACCACGGATTGGCTTCGTCCAGATCATCGTCACTCTCGGTGGCGCGCACCTGGGTGGCGTCCGGCAGCAGGATATCTTCTGATCGCAAGCGAGGTCGCCATCCGTGCCAACCACGACCAATGACCTCCTCGCTCAGGTAGCGGCGGCCGGCATATTTGCGCGCAGCGTGCTCCGCGCTCAGGAACAGATAATGCTTCATGCGAAAACGCTCGGGGTGAAGCCTCACCGGCCCCCCGAAACGTACGAGATGGCCGCCTGACCAGGCAATCTCCATGGGGCCGTCCTGCTTCTTGTACGCACGGACGCAGTGTGGGGAGTTCGGCCGGAACGGGTAGTAGGTGCCCAGCGTGTGTTGATAATTCGGATTGTCGTGATCGGGGGCTTGCCTGGTAGGAATGAAGGTGAACTCGGAAAACTCGATCGCGTTGCTGCCGAGTGCGTCGGCTGCCGCAATGGCGGAGACCAACGATGAGTATGAGGTTGGCGGAAGGTGGATCTCGTCGGCGTCAACATGCATGAACCAGTCTGCTTCGAGCGACTGAAATAGTTCCTCTTTGCGACGAAGAAGGTTCTCCCAGCAATACCAGCCCCTATGCGGGATGCTTTCGAATCCTATCAATCCTGCTCCGCGGTAGCGTTGTGCGATCTCAGGCGTTCGGTCCGTCGACTGATTGTCACAGACGTAGACCTGCACGCCTTGACGAAAGAGGTTTTCGAGACATCCGGCGATGAACCGTTCTTCGTTTCGTGTGGTAAGGACCGCGACGACTCGCGGGGAATTCCGATCACGCGTGGCATTCGCAAAGTGGGTGTTGAGATCGACCAAGTCCCTCAATCCTATGTCATGCGCTTCCGAATGCCATGCTGGCCGATCAACTGGATATGGCGCGGCAAATCAACTTGGCTGGAATGACAGTTTCAAAGCATCACAGATGCCATCCCAAGGCGCTATATGACACGCCAATCGGCGCTCGTCACGCTCGTACACGCCCCGTACCTTTGCTCACGAACGGACCGCCAAGGTCCGCCGTGTCGAAGCACCAACGCTCTCGCGCTTGCGGAATCCACGCTCACTGTAGGGCGGATGGCTTACCGTCAGAGCCTCACGAACCGATAGACGAGGCGATCGGTCTCGCCCTTGATCGAGGGATCGAACACCTTGATCGAGTGCGGATCGTCCTTGTTCGCGAGCATGGTGCTTTCCGCGTCCAATACGAAGCCGGCCGCCTCCACCTCCTCGCGAACGGATGCAGGCTCAATCCGATGCAACGACTGGGCGTCGCTCGTGCCGGCCCCTACGGCGGCGGCGTGGTCTACGATGACGTAGGACCCGCCCGGCTTCAGCCGCTGGTGGACGGCCCGATTGAAGTCGGCCGCCGTAGCACCCCTGGCCTGGATCAGTGCGGTGTGGAGATCGTGGTAGAACAGGTGCAGCCACAGGACATCCGCTGCCTGCGTGACATCCGGCATCGCCACAAGGTCCGCCGAGACGGCTTCGACGTTCTCTCGGCCCGGCTCCTTCGCCAGCGTCCGCATGCGGCCAACCGGATCGTTCTTGAAATGAGCGACTTCGGCCGGCACGAAGCTGTAGACCCGTCCTTGGGGGCCCACGATGTCCGAGAAGAGACGGGTCCAGTCGCCGTCGCCTGGATAGACGTCGATGACTGTGGAGCCCGCATCGATGCGTGCGAACCGGATCAACTCGGATAGCTTGGATGGGTCGTACATCGGGATCTCCTTTCGGTCTGGACGTTCTTTTCGCTACTCATGGAAATTTCTCCATTTCCCACGGATCGGACCGCGCGCGATCCGATCCGTGCGTCCTTCCTCAGTCAAACTTGATCAGATCCTTGAAGATCAGATGGCCCCAGCTGTTTCCGCGCGCCTGGACCAGCAGCCCACCTTCCGACAGCCCGCCAAGTTTGATCGGCGAGAAGCCGAGATTTTCCGCGAGCGCACCAATCTCCGCCGCGGCAGCGTCATCGTCGCTCGCCAGGAACACCACTCTCCTGCCACCATGCACGGCCGGGTCTTGGTCAAGGGTGGCAGCGATCAAATGGTTGAAGCCCTTGACCAGCCTTGCACCGGAGAAAGCCTGCGCGATGAACTTGGAAGAAGGCTGTCCTCCCAGTTGCTCAGGGGGAACGCCATAGGCATTGGTCACATCGACGATGGTCTTCCCCTGCCAAGTGGGCAGCGCCTTCGCGACGTCCGGATGCGACTCGAAACGAACTGCCAAAAAGATGATGTCCGCCTTGACGGCTTCCGCCAGTGTTTTGGGAATGATCGTGGGTCCGATCGCGGCGGCCGCGGATGCAAAGCTTTCCGGGTCGCGCGTGGTTGCCACGGATACTTCGATGCCGTTGCGGGCAAACGCCTTGGCCAGGGCCTTGCCGATATTGCCGAAGCCGATGATTGCGTAGCTCATGATGTTTCTCCGATCGTGTGTGATGCCAGGGGTCAGACTTGCGCCAGCCCTCCGTCGACGGCGAGATCCACGCCGGTGATGTAAGAACTTTCATCGGAGGCGAGGAACGTGACAGCAGCCGCGATTTCCTCTGGCTGGCCCCTGCGGCCCATGGGGACCTGCGAGACAAATTGGGCGGCCGCCTGCTCGGCTTGCTCAGGGGTAAGGCCCGTCGTCGTCGCCAGGGCGGGGGTCTCGATCGGTCCCGGGCTCATCGTATTCACCCGGATCTTGCGGTCCTTCAACTCCAGTGTCCAAGCGCGCGCGAAGTTGCGCACAGCCGCTTTGCTCGCGGCGTAAACGCTGAACCCGGGCAGCCCCATCACGTTCGAAACCGAAGAGGTCAGGATAATCGAACCGCCGTCCCGAAAGAGGGGAAGGGCTTTCTGCACCGTAAAGAACAGCCCCTTCACGTTCACGTCGAAGGTCTGGTCGAAATGCGCCTCCGTCGCCGCGGCGAGCGGAGCGATTGTCCCCGCGCCCGCGTTCGCGAAGAGAATGTCGATGTGACCATGTTTCTCTTTCACGACGGCGTAGAGCCGGTCCAGATCGTCCAGGCGCGCCACGTCGCCGACGACCGCCGTAACGTTTTCTTTGATGGCGGCGGCGGCCTCCTTCAGCTCTTTCTCGCGTCGGCCGGTGATCACGACGTGCGCGCCTTCTTCCACGAAGCGCTTGGCCGTGGCCAACCCGATCCCGCTGCTGCCGCCGGTGATGACCGCGATCTTACCTGCAAGTCTTTCCATGATGTTTATCCTTGGTTGTGCGTGTGCCAGGCATGGACCACGCGGGGGTCAGAGTTGCGCGAGTCCGCCGTCGACGGCGACTTCGCTGGCGGTCATGAAGCTGCTGTCCGGCGACGCCAGAAAGGCGGCCACGGCCCCAATCTCCGCCGGGTCCGCCATGCGCTGGAGCGGAGTCATCGAGGCGAAGGCCTTCTGGCCCTCCTCGCCCAGCGCTTCCTTCGCGAGTTCGGTCGCCGTCGCCCCGGGCGACAGCACGTTTACACGGATGCCGGTTCCCTTCAGGTCCTCTGCCCAGGTCCGCGCGAGATTGCGCACCGCCGCCTTGCTCGCGCTGTATGCGGTGAATGCGGGCGCGCCCGTCGTGCCGGCGCTCGATCCGGTCAGGATGATCGAACCGCCCTTGCCCATCAGCGGCAGCGCCTTCTGGACCGTGAAGATCGTACCCTTCACATTGGTGTCAAAAGTTTCGTCAATGTGCTCGGGGGTGATCTTGCCGAGCGCAAGCGGGCTTCCCGCCCCGGCATTGGCGAAGACGATGTCGAGGGTTCCGCGCTCGGCCTTCACCGCCGCGTAGAGCCTGTCGAGGTCGGCCAGATCGGACACGGAGCCATTCACCGCGCGGGCATTGGACCCGAGGTCGGCCACAGCGGCGTCAAGCGCTTCCTGCCGACGACCGAAGATGAAGACGAAGGCGCCCTCCGCGATGAAGCGCTTTGCAGCGGCGAGGCCGATGCCGGTAGCGCCGCCGGTGATCACGGCGGTCTTTCCATTCAGTCTGTTCATGTCATGCATCCTTCGTGGACTTGCTCAGAAACCGGAGAAATGCTTGCCCTCAAGCTTTCCCATGCCTTCTCTTGTCGTGGGTCGGGACCGCATCTGGCCCGAGACCCTCGAAATGGGTCCGGCGGCATCAGTTGTTGAGTGCGCAAGCACGCACATCGGTGGTGCAAAATCGATCCGGGTGACCGACTGACGCCAGCCGCGGTGATCGGTTTCTGCCGTTCGAAATTGGGCCGCGCTCGTCGACAAGGCTATGATGCCGGTCGTACTGCTGTACGATGGGGCTGGATACGGGCTTTGGAAGGCGCACCGCGCGGTGCCGGATTGCACCATGATCGACTGGGATGACGTTCGCTACTTTCTTGCCGCCGCACGCGGAGGCTCGGTGCGGGCTGCCGCCAAGCGGCTCGGTGTGAACCACGCGACCGTGCTGCGACGCATCGCTCAACTCGAGGAACGCCTCGGGGCGCAGATGTTCGAAAAGCTGCCTTCGGGCTACCGCCTGACGGCTGCGGGCGAGGAGGTCCTCGATCTCGCGCACCAGATGGAAGCGTCGTCGCACTTGCTGGAGACGCGCGTCTTCGGTCGCGACCAGAGCGCGCGCGGCCTTTTGCGGGTGACGCTTCCACCGTTCCTCGCCACACACCTGCTCATGCCGGATCTCGCCGACTTCGCGCGTTTGCATCCGGACATCGAGATGGAAATCTTGACGTCCGGCGAGGTGGCGAATCTGACCAACCGAGAGGCCGACGTCGCGATCCGCATTGTCGCCGACCGCAAAACCCTGCCGCTCAATCTTCACGCCCTAAAGGGACCGCAGTTGTTCAGCGGCGTCTACATGTCTCGCGATCGACTAGTCGCATTGCGTGCGGGCACGCCTGATCCCATCCGTTGGATCGTCATAGACAATCATGGAATTCCGGACTGGGCGCGTGACGGAGAAGTTCACACCACGGGAGCTCCGTTCAGGACGCCGGACGCCGAGACGCAGATCATCGCGGCACAGCAAGGGATCGGGATGACGAAACTGCCGTGCTTCGTCGGAGATACCGACCCCCTGCTGGTGAGAGTGCCGGGCACCAACCTGCCCATGCATGGGACACTCTGGCTTCTCACGCAAGGGGAGACACGCAAGACGAAGCGCGTGCGGCTCTTCACCGAGTTCGTATCCCGCAGGCTCGCCGCGCACGCTCCGCTTCTCGCCGGGCTGTCCATGTCGCGCGACTGACGCCTGGAGCAATTCCAGGAAAAGTGTGTACGGTTTTCCCGGGAGAAGCGCGTAGCGCTTCCCCTTGGGAATTGGGTAAAAACAAAGAGTTAGAGCGGGTCGGCGATTCCATCAAACGCTGAACCGCTCTAGCTAGCGGGTTACAGGCGACGCCGGTGGCGGAACCGAGCAAGCAAATGCGGGGATTTGCGTCGAGTGAGCCCGTGCTGAACGAGGGAGAGAGCTCGTCCGTCAATCAAAATTTCGGGTTGGCTTTCCGCCAAGCCTCATACTCGTCATTGGCACTTGGGTGCAGCGGATAATAGCGTTGCAACGACCCGCCTTCCATGAGCTTCGCGCGCGAGAATTCCTCCCAATCGTGATGCTTCCGGGATTCCTCGATCACCTTCGCGGCCATTGCGACGGGAAGCACCACCACCCCGTCGTCGTCGGCGACGATGATGTCCCCGGGGATCACCGTGACACCGCCGCAGGCAATGGGAACGTTGACGGCGTTGGGATAGATGCTGGTTTGCACATGGTAGTTGGGCGTCCAGCCGCGCAGCCAGAGGGCCAGATCGAGCTTTTCGACATTGGGCCGGTCGCGCATGCACCCGTCGATGACGATGCCCGCGCCGCCTCTGCCCTTGAAGTAGGTCGACATCATGTCGCCGAAGACGCCCGAACTCATGTCGCCGCGCGCGTCGACCACGACCACATCGCCTTCCTGCGCATGGTAGAGCACGTGCCGGTGCAGCTGTGTCTCCGGATCGGCATATTCTCCCTCGTTGAAAAGGTCGGGCCGCTGCGGCAGGAACTGCAGCGTCAGCGCCGGCCCCACGATCGACTTGCCGCGGTTCTGCGCCACCGGGCCGACCATGTGCGGATTGCGGAAGCCCATATGGCCAAGCGTGCCGGCAACCGTCGCGGCGCCGATCTCGCTTAGCGCGTCGATCAGGTCCTTGGGCGGCCGCGTGATGTCGGAAGTATGGGTCATTGTGGACTCCGATTGAAAGGGAACTACCAGTTCGTGACAGAACCATCGCGGCGCTTGAGGTGGGGCGCTTCCCAGAAACGGAAGCTCTGCGCCTGGACCGCCTCTTCATTGACCTCGATGCCGAGCCCCGGCAGATCGGTGACGGGATAATCGGGGCCGTCGAGCCGTGGTTGCACCGGGAAGAATTCGGAATTGTCGAAGCCGAGCTTTGTTTCGGGCGCTCTGGTCTCCAGCCACGCGAAGTTGGGTACCGCGGCGGCCAGATGCACGGTCGCGGCCGTGCACACCGGACCGAGCGGATTGTGTGGCATCAGGTCCACATAGTGCGCTTCGCTCCAGCCGGCGACTTTCATCGCTTCGGTGAAGCCGCCGACATTGCAGATGTCGAGCCGGTTGAACTGGTGGATGCCGCGTTCGATATAGGGCAGGAACTGCCACTTGCTGGCAAATTCCTCGCCGATGGCAAAGGGGATGTCGATCATCTTGCGCAGGGATTCGTATGCTTCCGGCGTCTCGTCGCGTATAGGCTCCTCGAGGAAATCGAGCACGCCGCGGTCGAGCTTGTTGCAGAAGCTCGCCGCCTCCGCCACCGACAGCCGATGATGATAGTCGATGCCGAGCACGACGTCGTCGCCGAGCGCCCGGCGCGCTTTGTTCAACATCGTCGCCGTAGGGCCGATCGACTCGCGCGGCTCGAAGATGTCCTTACTGTCTTGCCCAACGGGAAAGAAGCGGATCGCCTGCCAGCCCTGCGCGCGCAATTCGCGGGCCCGTTCGATGGCCACGTCGCCCTCGGCCTCGTCTCCCGTCGAGGCGAAGGTGGGGACCCGGTCACGCTGCTTGCCGCCGAGCAGCTCGTAGACCGGCACCCCCAGCGCCTTGCCCTTGATGTCGTGAAGGGCGATGTCGATGGCCGATATCGCGGCCTGGAGAACGCGTCCGCCCTCGAAATACTGGCTGCGATAAACCTCCTGCCAGATCCGCCCGGTCTGCATCGGGTCGCGGCCGATGAGAAACTCGCGATAGTGCTCGACCGCGCCAGCCACGGCCTTCTCGCGACCGCTCAAGCCGCTCTCGCCCCAACCAGAGATGCCCTGGTCGGTCTCGATCTTGACCAGCATCTGGTTGCGCGTTCCCACCCACACCGGATAGGGCTTGATCGCCGTGATCTTAAGCTTCGTAGTCATCCACGCCCACGTCCCACAAGCGTCCGCCCTGTCTCAGTCGGCCTCGAGGGCCATTTCGGTTTCGCCATCGAACAGATGCATCCGCTCCTGGTCGAACTCGAGCCAGATCCGCTCGTCGGGCGCGACAGCGATGTTCGGCGGCACGCTGACATTGACGATGGCACCGGACAGGAACGCCTGCACGAAGGTGACGTCCCCGGTTGGCTCCACCGTGTAGACCTTGGCCGGGATGCTGCCTGGCACCGCGCTCTTGTGCAGCTTGATCGTCGAGTGGCGTGCGCCGAGCACGACCTTTTTGGTCGCTGCCTTCGTGACCTTCTGGACGTTGCGCGGCGAGAGCCCGAGGCTCCAGCCCTCCGCGCTGGTCAACGCGGCGCCGCCGTTTGCCGTCGATGTCTCCAGCGGAATGAGGCTCATTGCCGGGCTGCCGATGAAGCTGGCGACGAACATGTTCACCGGATGGGCAAAGACCTGCGCCGGTGAATCGTATTGCTGCAGGAACCCACCGTTCATCACCGCCATCTTGTCGGCCATCGTCACGGCTTCGAGCTGGTCGTGCGTCACATAGATGATCGTCGCCTTGAGGTCCTGGTGGAAGCGCTTGATCTCCGACCGCATCTGTACGCGCAGTTTGGCGTCGAGGTTGGAGAGCGGTTCGTCCATGAGGAACACGGCCGGGTCCCGCACCAGGGCGCGGCCCAGGGCCACGCGCTGCTGCTGGCCGCCCGAAAGTTCGCGCGGCTTGCGCTCGAGCAGGTGCGTCATGTCGAGCACCCGCGCCGCCTCCTTGACCTTCTTGTCGATCTCGTCCCTCGGCAGTTTGCGCATCTGCAGCGGGAACGCCAGGTTCATGTAAACCGACTTTTGCGGATAGAGCGCATAGTTCTGGAACACCATTGCGATGTCGCGGTCCTTGGGATCGAGGTCGTTGACCACCCGGTCGCCGATGACGATGTCGCCCGATGTGATCGAGGTCAGCCCCGCGACGAGATTGAGCGTGGTTGTCTTGCCGCAGCCTGACGGGCCGACGAGCGCAACGAACTCGCCGTCGTTGACCGTCAGCGAAACGTCGTTGACGGCCTTGAAGCTGCCGTAGGTCTTGACGAGATCTTTGAGGACCACGTGGGCCATTGGCAACTCCCTAATGCTTGACCGCGCCTTCTGTCAGGGCGCGTACGAAGTATCGTTGCAGGACGAGGAAAAGCACCACGACGGGCACGCTCATCATGAAGCTCGCCGCCATCAGGCCTGGAAAGTCCGTCGTATTTTCCGAGAAGAAGCGCTGGATGCCGACGGGGAGCGTCAGCTGCTCGTTCTTGGAGAGGAAGGTGTAGGCGTAGATGTACTCGTTCCACGCGCCGATGAAGGAATAGATCGCGGTGGCGATGATCCCCGGCGTCGAAAGCGGCATCACGATCATGATGAAGGCCTGGAACCGGGTTGCGCCGTCGATGCGCGCCGCCTGCTCGAGCTGTACCGGGATGTTGTCGTAGAAGCCCTTGAGCAGCCAGATCGCCAGCGGCAGGCCGAAGGTGAGATAAGTCAGGATCAGCGAGCCATGCGTGTTCACCAGCCCGATCGCGCGCATCAGGATGAAGAGCGGTACGAGAAAGATCACCGCCGGGAACATGTTGCGCAGCAGCACGGCGAAGAACAGGAAGTTGCGTCCTGGGAACGTGAAGCGCGAAAATGCGTAGGCCGCGGGGACAGCCACGATCACGGAAAGGATCGTCGTGACGGTCGACACGAAAAGGCTGTTCCAGAAGAAGCGCAGGAAGTCCTGGCCGACGCTGTTCTGCGGATCCAGCAGCTTCTGGTAGCTGGCAAGCGTAGGCTCGTCCGGCCACCATTGCGGCGGGAATTGCGTCGCCGCGAAGCCGGACTTGATCGAGGTGATCAGCATCCAGATCATCGGCACGGCGGTGTAGAGCAGCATGAACAAGAGGAAGATCCGCCCCGCCCACCGCCATCCGTCGATGCGCATACGGCGACGGGTCTGGCCCCGAGCGGTGGCCTCGGCGATCGTGCTCATGCGCTCCCCTCTTTCCGCTCGTTGCCGCTCAGTGTACGGACGTAGAAGTAGCCCAGCGCCATCAGGATGAGGAACAGGAGCACCGAATAGGCCGACGCCACGCCCCAGCGCTGCCGGCCGAAGGCAAGCTCGTAAATGTGGGTTATCCAGATATGCGATGCGTTCGACGGCCCGCCCGCGGTCATGATCCAGGGGATGATGAAGGAATTGAAGTTGGCCACCGCAAGCAGCAGGATCGTGACCACCGAGACGTTGCGCAAGTGCGGGAAGGTGACGTGCCAGAAGCGCTGCCATGCATTGGCCCCGTCGACCTTGGCGGCGCGCAACAACTGCTCGGGGACTGTCTGCAGGCCGGCCATCATCATGATCATGGCAAACGGGAATTCGCGCCAGATGTTGACGACGATCAGGGAGGGCAGCACCGTGCTGACGTTGTCGATGAAATTGGGCGGCCGGTCGGTCAATCCGAGGCCGACCAGCACCGCGCCGATGATGCCGAAATCCGAATGGTAGATCCACTTCCAGATATAGGAGGCGGCGACCGCGCTGATCACCCAGGGAATGATCAGGATGGCGCGCAGGACGCCTCGGCCGACAAAGTCCCGGTGCAGCGCCAGCGCCGTGGCAAACCCCAGGACAAAGGAGATGAAGGTGGACCCGAATGTCCAGATCAAAGTGTTCCAGGTGACTTTCCAGAACACCTCGCTGGTCAGGATGGTGGTGTAATTGTCGAAGCCGATGAAGGTCTTGTCGCGGAGCTGCAGGCCGGGCGGCGTCTTATAGAACGACAGCTCGATCGTGTAGTAGATCGGATAGGCGATGACGACGAGCATCACGGCGATCGCCGGGAGCACGTATGCGTAGTCGGCGCGATGCGCCCAGATATTCCGCAACGCACCGGACCGGACGGGTTGTAATTTTCGGCGAGCCTCGGTCTTGCCGGTCACGATCGTCACTGTGGCGTGCCCTTGTTCTTCGGAACGAACCGGCCGCGCTCTCGGCCCCCCCGGCCAGATCGGAGGTCAGGTTCGGACTAGAGTCCGCCCATCAGGTCTTTCACCTTCTTGGCCGCGTCGTCCGCTGCCTGATCGACCGTCATCGCTCCGGTCAGGGCATTCTGCAGCATGTCCGGGACGATGATGTTCATGATCTCGGGGGACTCCGGCAGCGCCGGGAACGGGATGCCGTACGGAAGCATGGAGGTCGTGACGTCGAGGAACTTGATATGCTCCAGACGTTCCTTCATCCATTTGGTCTTGAAGCCGTTGAGGTTGCCCGGGTTCGAGCCGGCATAGGCCATCTTCAGCGACCATTCCGGGCTCGCCCACATGCAGATCATCGCCTTCGCGGCCGGCTCGTCCACTTTGCCGCCCTCGACATATTCTGGCTTCAGGATGTGAATGTTCGAGCCGCCGAACACGACGGCGCGCTTGCCGTCGGGGCCAGTCGGGATCAGGCCGTAGCGCATATTGTCGATGACGGTCTGCGCCTTTTCCTTGTCGGTGCCGGTCGCCTTCGCCTGCAGGTCGAGCATGACGTTGTAGTCGGACGGGTGCGAGACCATCATGCCCAACTGGCCGGCGACGAACAGAGGCTGGTTGTCGGCCTGCTGGTTGGTAAGTGCCGACACCGGGACCGACTTGTCGCGGACATACATGTCGTAGGAGGCTTGCAGCGCCGCCTTGCTTTGCGGGCTGTCGAGCTCCACCTCCTTGTAAGTCGGATTCGCCGTGGCTTCGTCGAAGACGCCGCCGCCATAGGCCCACAGCTGCGGCATGAAGCGATAGGGCGTGTTGCCGGCATTCTTGCGAGCCACGAGACCGTAACCGGCAATGCCGAGCTTGTCGTGGATCTGCTTGGAATATTTGACGACATCGTCCCAGGTTGCCGGAGGCTTGTCCGGATCGAGACCCGCACGCTTGAAGATGTCGGCATTCCAGATGAACGCCATCGTCTCGTTGTTCGTCGGTACGCCGTAGGTCACCCCATCCCAGGTCACGGCCTTCATGGCGCCGGGCCAGAAATCCTCGGTCGAATAGCCAACATCCTCCGGCTTGAGCGGCTGCAGATAGCCCTTCGAGGCGAATTCGGTACCGCCCAGGATTTGCAGACGCACCGCCATCGGCGCGGCATTGCCCAGGAGTGCCGTGCGGAATTTGTCGAGAAGGTCGTTATAGGTGAGGGCCTGTTCCTCGAGCTGGATGTTCGGATAGGTCTTGCGGAAAGTCTCGAAGAAATCCTTGTAGTACTGGCGCAGGAGGTCGGGGTCGCCCTCGAACACGCCCTGATACCAGAAGGTCAGTCGCCCCTTGTAATCCAGCGGGGTGACCTTGGCGCAATCGCCGGCCGTATCGAAATCCTGAGTTCCGGCGATGGAGCGCACATATTCGGGCGACCACTTGCTCAGGTCGACCGGTGGCGCACCCAGCGCGGATGTGGACATAAGCGATGCCGTCAAGAGACCGACGACAGTGCCGCGCAGGACCGCACTGCCGAGCATGATCCTCGTCATTAGGTATCCTCCCTGGTTCTCCGCCCCGCGATCGCGAGGACGGTTCTTTCAGCATGGTGTATCCTCCCGATCATTTAGTACGTTTTCAGAACATGGATTGCCTGTCAACGCATCAGATCGTACATTGTTTATGGAAACCATGCGTGATATCGGGCAGACTGTGTATCAATTTGGGGAGCCCGGCCTTGGCCGAAACAGACGATTTCAAGGCAAAGCCACCTCCGGGGATCGACGCTATCGGAGCCTCGAGCGAGGGCGCCTCGCTTTACGAACTGATAAGGGAAGACATCATCGAGGGACGGCTCGCCGCCAATGAACGGCTTGTCGTCACCGATCTCGCCCGCCGCCACGGCACTTCGACCAACCCCGTGCGCGAGGCCCTCCAGCTGTTGCGGGGCGAGGGGTTCGTCATCTTCTCGCCCAACCGCGGCGCGCGCGTGAGACCCATCGATCAGGATTTCGTCCGCGATATCTACGAGATCGGCGTTCTGATCGAGCCGGCTCTGACGCGATGGTTCGTGGGTATGGCTACCGGCGAGGACATCGCCGAACTGGAACGTATCCAGGGCCTGATTGAAGAGAACAATTTCGCCGACACGCTCAGGCACAGCGAGCTGGATACCGCTTTTCACACCGTGATGTACCAGCGGCATTATAACCGCCATGCCGCCGAGCTCTGGTGGAAGCATCGCGAAGTGCTGCGGGCAGTGAGCCGGCGTTTCAATTTCACGCTGGCGCGGCGTGCCGCGATCATCCGCGAGCACCGCGAGCTCATTGCGCTCATCAAGGCGGGGGAGGCGGACAAGGCGGCCGAACTCATTGCCCGCCATGTCGAGGGTTCCGGCCGGCATGTTCTCGAACAGATGCGTGCGCGCAACGCCGCTCGGGCCGGATAGGACGGGCCCAGTCAGAATGGCCCGCCCATTCCAGACAAAGGAGTTGAGATGAAAATCACGAGCGTTCGGCCGTGGCTGATCAAGTCCGGTGCTTCGTACTGGGGGGAATTCCTGTTCGTCGAGGTGACGACCGACGAAGGCGTGAGCGGCTGGGGGGAGATCACCACGACCACCAAGCTCGCCAACCGCGCCCTCTGCACGATCCTTCGGCAGATCGGAGCCGCGGTGACAGGCGAGGATCCGGCGCGTATCGAATACCTCTGGCACAAGATCTTCCGCGGCTTCACCTATATGGGCAGCCGTGGCGCCGCGGTCGAATGCGTGAGCGCGATCGACATAGCCCTCTGGGACATCAGGGGCAAAGTCCTCGGCAAGCCGATCCACGAGCTGTTGGGCGGGCCGGTCCGCGATGAAATCGCGCTCTATACCCACCCCAACCAGGCCAAATTCACCAGCAAGGAGGCTGTGGTGCGCGAAATCCTGGACATCGTCGAGTCCGGACACACCGCGCTCAAGTTCGATCCTTTTCCCCACCAGGGTCGCGGCGCCGACGGCGTGTCGCGTGAACAGCGGGACGGCTATCTCGATGGCGGCATGACCCGCAAGGACGAGCGCGAGGCGGCCGAACTCACGGCTCTGATCCGCGAAACGGCGGGCCCCGATGTCGACATCCTCATCGACGCGCATGGCCGTTTCGACGTGCCCACAGCCATTCGGCTCTGTCGCAGCCTCGAGGACGCCGGCCAGATCGACTGGTTGGAGGAGCCCTGCCCACCAGAGAGCCTCAACGCCCTCAAGCAAGTGCGCGAGAAGGTCAGTGCCGCTATCTCGTGGGGCGAGCGCGGCCACACGAAGTGGGATTTCGTGCCGGTCCTCGAGAACAAGCTCGCCGACTACATCATGCCCGACGTCACCTGGACCGGCGGCATTACCGAACTCAAGAAGATTTCCGCTCTGTGCGAAGCTTACTACATCCCGGTCTCACCCCATGATGCCGCGGGACCGATAAACGTGGTTGCGGGAGCACAGGTGATGATGACCGTTCCCAACTTCTACAAGCTCGAAACGTCGGAGTGGAATTTGGGCAAGTACGATCATCTTATCGACAGGCCGCTCGACGTTTCGAACGGCAGCCTGAAGCTGTCGTCGAGGCCGGGTCTCGGCATCGAGATGAACCGCGATTATCTGCAAGCCCATGAGATCGAACTGGGCTAGCAGCATCATCGGCAATATGCGGGCGACAGGTCCGCCGACCAGAACGAGGATCAATCATGCCAAAGACGGATGGAGCCGACGAGGCCCTCAACCGGGTCAGCACCAATTCGAAGCCGTCCGAGCTTCGCATCACCGACATGCGGGTCGCCGAAATCGTCGGCGCGCCGTTCACCTCGGCGCTGCTCAAGATCTACACCAACCAGGGTATCGTCGGACTTGGCGAGGTGCGTGATGGCGCCAGCGCCACCTACGCGCTGATGCTGAAGAGCCGGCTGCTTGGCGAGAACCCTTGCGACATCGACCGCCTGTTTCGCCGGATCAAGCAGTTCGGCGGGCATGGCCGGCAAGGCGGCGGCGTCTCGGCGGTCGAGATCGCCCTCTGGGATCTCGCCGGCAAGGCCTATGGCGTCCCCATCTACCAGATGCTTGGAGGACGGTTCCGCGACAAGGTGCGGGTCTATTGCGATACCGACGCCGAGAAACCGAGCGGCACCGAAACCGGCAAGCGCCTCAAGCAGCGCATGGACCGGGGTTTCACCTTCCTCAAGATGGACCTGGGCTTGATGCAGATCGCCCATGTCCCGGGCGCCGTGGCCGCGCCGACCGGCGCGCTCGAAGGGTTCCATGCCAATCCGCGCGGCCGTGGCGGCACGCTCGAGGAACGCAAGGCCCGCAATCTCGCCTACGATGCGCAGAACGTGCAGCACCCGTTCACGGGCCTGCATTTCACCGAAAAGGGGATCGATCTGCTGGAGCAGTACATCCACGAGGTTCGCGAGGTGATCGGATACGAGGTCCCGCTCGCCATCGACCATGTCGGCCACATTTCGCTGCAGGATGGCATACGCCTGTCGCGCCGTATCGAGAAATACGTTCCGGCCTGGCTGGAGGACGTGATCCCCTGGCAATACACCGAGCAGTACCGGCAATTGCAGCAGGCTACCACGGTGCCGATCTGCACCGGCGAGGACATCTACCTCAAGGAAGGCTTCGAGCCGCTGCTCAAGAGCGGCGGCCTCTCGGTCATCCACCCGGACCTGCTCACCAGCGGGGGCATTTTCGAGACCAAGAAGATCGGCGATACGGCGCAGGATCACGGTGTCGCCATGGCGATCCATATGGCCGAAAGTCCGATCGCCGCGATGGCCGCCGCGCACGTCGCCACCGCGACCGAGAACTTCTTGGCGCTCGAATACCACTCCGCCGATGTCGACTGGTGGGACGATATCGTCACCGGCCTTCCCAAGCCGCTCGTCAAGGACGGCTTCATCACCGTGCCCGACAAGCCGGGGCTGGGCATAGACGATGTGATCGACGAGGTGATCAGCCAGCATCTGCAGCCTGGTGTCACGGGGATATGGCAATCCACCGAGCATTGGGACAATGAATATAGCTGGGACCGGACCTGGAGTTAGCCCAGACCTCTGCCCTCATTCCCCAGGCTAACAGGGCCAACGACCGACCATTCGTGTCGACCTCTCCGAAGGGAGAGGCGAAGAAAGAAACGGACGAAACCATGATCTACGAACTGCGTATCTACGACTGCCTGCCGGGCAGGCTGCCGGCTTTGCTCAAGCGCTTTTCCGAGCAAACGCTGGCCATCTGGGAGAGGCATGGCATCCGCCAAGCCGGGTTTTTCACCACGGCGATCGGCGAAAACAGCAATCGCCTCACCTATTTCCTGGCCTGGGAATCGCTGGCCGAGCGTGAGGCGAAATGGACGGCTTTCGTCACCGATCCGACATGGCACAAGGCCCGGGACGAGTCCGAGCGCGACGGGCAGATCGTTGCCAATATCAGCAGCCAGCTGCTCACGCCGACAGCTTTCTCGTCCGTGAAATAGGACTGCGCGATGAAGATCACCGACCTTCGCTGTGCCGTCATCGGCAAGCATCCCATCGTTCGCGTCGTAACCGACGAGGGCCTCTACGGCCTGGGAGAAGTCGAGTTCACCAAGACCTATCTCAAGCCCTGGGTGCTGCATTTCCGCGAGGCGCTGATCGGCGAGGACCCGACCGACGTCGAGCGGGTGATGCTGAAGATCCGCCAGCGCGGCTCGTTCAAGCCGTATGGCGCGGCGGTCAGTGCAATCGAGCATGCGCTTTGGGACATTGCCGGCAAGGCCGCGGGCGTGCCGGTATACAAACTGCTCGGCGGCAAGGTGCGCGACAAGGTGCGCGTCTATAACGGCTCGATCCGCCAGAAACGCACCGGCGACCGGCCGGAGGACTACGCCGCCGACGTCAAATGGATGATGGAGCAGCCGCAGAACTTCTTCATGGTCAAGCAGGGGATCTCGTTCCATTCCAACATGAAGGACACCATCGAGGACTTCCATTACGGCGTGACGCAAAAGAAGGCCGGCTACCACGGCGCCATGGATCAGGGCATGATCAGCGAGCGCGGTTTCAACCACATGCTCGACTGCGTGATCGCGATGAAGGAAGTACTGGGCGATAAAGTCAGCCTGGCCCTCGACTGCGGCCCCGGCTGGATGCTGCCCGACGCGATCAAGTTCGCCCGCGCGGTCGAGAAGTACAATTTGATGTGGCTCGAGGACATGCTGACCGGCGACTATGTGCCGTGGGTCAATCCGCAGGCCTACCGGGAACTGACCACCTCGACCTCGACGCCGATTCATACCGGCGAGCAGATCTACCTCCGGCACAATTTCAAGGAACTGATCGAGACGCAGGCGGTGCGCGTCATCGGCCCCGATCCTGCCGACATCGGCGGTATCGCCGAGCTCAAATGGGTCGCCGAGCACGCCTATATGCATTCGATCCTGATGGCGCCGCACGGCACCGCGAACGGCCTGCTGGGCCTCGGCGCGCTGATCAATGTCTGCGCGACCTTGCCCGCCAACTACGTGGCGTTCGAATATCCCAGTGCTTCCGACCCCTGGTGGGAGGAACTGGTGATCGGTTTGCCGCCACGGATCGTCACGGACAGCATGGTGGACCTGCTGGAAGCGCCAGGGCTGGGCCTCGATATCGATGCCGAAGCGGCCAGGAAGTATCTCGCGGCGGAGGACGCGGGCTTCTTCGACTGAACCCACTCTTCGAGCGATAGCCGTGCTTGACCTTCGGGCATCGTCATCGCGGTGTCGCGTGGCGCCGCTCTCGACGCGCGTTATCGATCCCGGGAGACACTTCGAACCATCGCTGAACATTCTGCTACGTTCGCCGGGGAATGGCCTCCGCGAAGAAATCGGTCACTTGGCGGACGCGGGCCGGAACGAAACGGCGTTTCGGCCAGACGAGACTTATATCCCTGACATCGCCCATAAATCCCTCGAGGATGGTAATGACGTCGGGATGGCTGAGTTCATCAGCAAGAGAAACCTTGGCGAACAGGCCAATTCCAACGCCGGCCAGAACAGCGGCCCGGATGGTTTCGACACTGTTAGACCACAGGTTCCCCCGAACCGGCACGCTGAATCGACCTTCTTGTCCCACGAACGGCCAATTCGCCGCCTCCGTCAGGCCGCCATACAAAAGGCAATTGTGCTCAACGAGCTCCGCCGGAGTCTTTGGGGTTCCATGGCGCTCGAAATAGCGGCGGGATCCGACGCAGACGAGGGGAGTGATCGCCACGCGCCTGACAACCGCGTCGGGTTCGGTGACAGGTCCAAGTCGTATCGCCAGGTCGATCCGATCTTCCACCATATCTCGCACGATGTCCGAGAGAACGAGATCCACCTGAAGGCCGGGGTTGAGTGACAACAGGTCGGGGATGAGCGGCAAAACATGAAGACGGCCAAAAGTGCCAGATACGGCGATTCTGATTAGACCCGAAACACCCAACGCGCTACTGGTCAGTTCGCTATCGGCGTCCTGCATCTCGTCAACAAGCGGCTTTGTCCGATCATAGTATCTCCGCCCTTGATCCGTAAGGGTCACCCGGCGTGTGCTCCTGTTGAACAGCCTCACGCCCAGGCGCTTTTCCAACGCAGCGATGGCTTTGCTGACGGCGGACTGTGAGTCCCCGGTTATGCGGGCCGCGGCGGAAAAACCGCCTGCTTCAACCACGGCTATGAAGGCGCTCAGTTCGTTGAACCGGTCCATTCCATTCGTCCTGGGAATTAATGTTATGGCAATTTAGGCCATTATCTCCGGTTCGAACATCACCCACATACAGGTTTCTCCGCAACCAAAGGAAGGGTGTCATGAATATCGAACCTACTGGCCGCGCGGCGGTCGTTACCGGGTCCACGGCAGGTATCGGCCGAGCCATTGCGGAAGGGCTGGCGCGCGCCGGTGCCGCGGTCGTGATCAACGGCCGCCGCGAGGACAGGGTCGCCGCAACGCTTGGTGAGTTGCGCAAGCTTTTCCCAAAGGGTGAGTTCACCGGCGTTACCGCCGATCTTGCTACCCCGGAAGGCGCGGCGGAGTTGTTCGCGCGGGCGCCGGACGCGGACATTCTCGTCAACAATGTGGGCACGGGGCGCCCGAAGTCGTTCTTCGAAATTGGCGACGGCGAGTGGATCGATCTTTTCGAGCTGAACGTCATGAGCGGCATTCGCGCCGCCCGTCACTATGTGCCGAACATGACGAAGCGCGGCTGGGGGCGTGTTGTCTTCATCAGCAGCGAGTCCGCGCTCGCAATCCCCAAGGACATGATCGACTACGCCATGACCAAAACCGCCCAACTCGCCATTGCGAGGGGCTTGGCCGAGGAGGTCGGCGGGACGGGCGTCACCGTCAATTCGGTTCTCCCTGGTCCGACGAATTCGGAAATCATGAGTGGTTGGATGAAGGCGGCCGCGAAAGAGCAAGGCATTACGCAACAGGAAGCCGAGCAGCAATTCTTGAAGACGTTGCGCCCGACATCGCTCCTCAATCGCTTTGCGACGACTGAGGAAGTCGCGAACTTGGTCGTCTATGTCTGCTCGGAGCAGGCATCCGGGACAACCGGCACTTCCTTGCGTGTCGACGGTGGTGTCGTTCGGACAATCGCATAGGGCGCCAGCTTTCCACGCGTTCAACGGCCCGGCGGCGGCGGCCTTTCGGGCCTTATCGCAACCGGCGCGAGGGCCACACTACCGACGGCGACGGACCACTGACTTCGACCGCGTCTTGGCGGTAGACCCCGGTCGCGTCGAAGTGGAAAGCGACCGGCGCATCCAAGAATGCGCCGCTCGGCAAATGTGTCAGCTATGCCGGATCTCGGTCCCCAGAACCTTCAGGCACTCGCGTATGAAGGCGGCGAGGGCTGTCCAGCCCTTGGCCGACACCATCGTTCCATCGACATAGGCCTCCGTCGGCGAGAGGTCGACATAAGTGCCTCCGGCCAGCGTCACTTCGGGTTCGCAAGCAGCGAGCGCGCCGACCTTCTTGCCGCGCACGACGCCGTCCACGGCAATCAGAATCTGAACCCCATGGCAGATCGTGAAAATCGGCTTCTGGGTATCGTGGAAGTGGCGCACCATGGCTTGCACCCGCTTGTCGGTGCGGATGTATTCCGGGCCGCGACCGCCGGCGCAATAGACGGCGTGGTATTGATCGAGCTGCTTTTCCGCCTCCGCGAACGTCTTGTTGATCACCTGAAAATGGCCGAGCTTTTCGGTGTAGGTCTGGTCGCCCTCGAAGTCGTGCAGGGAGGTCTTGATGAGGTCTCCCGCCTTCTTGTCCGGGCAGACCACGTGGACGGTGTGGCCGACGGCTTCCATAGCCTGCTGGTAGACGAAGATCTCGTACTCCTCGGTGAACTCGCCGGTGAGCATCAATATTTTCTTGCCTGACATAGTCGGTTCCTCCGTCGTGTGAAAAGGGCGGGGCGAACCCATGCTGCGCCCCGCATTGGCTTTGTCCGTCCTCGGAATGGAGAGTTGGGGACGTGGTATTCCTCGGTGCTGTGTTTGGTGGTCAGCGGCGCGGACATCGGTTTCGCCTCAATCGAAGGCCGGCAGCAGGCGATCGCGCGAGTGCTCGATGTGGGCGCGCATGGCTTTCGCGGCGGCATCGGGATCGGCCGAGCCGAACGCGGCCAGGATCGCCTCATGCTCGTCCAGCGCCTCCTCGGTCACGCGGGAGTGGTACATCAGGCGGAATATGTGGAAGTGGGTGTGTTGATAACCCAGCGTCTCGCGAATGAGTTCGTTTTCGGCGTATTCCATGATCTTGTCGTGGAAAATCGCGTCCTGGCGGGCGAAGTTTGAATAGCGCAGGCGCTCGTCCTTGCCTTCGCGGCGCGACATCACGCCTGCCGCCTCGAGCAGTGTGCCGAGTTTGGCCTCATCCATCGCCGCGGCGGCCTTCGCCGCGCCGTGCGGTTCGAGCAGGAGTCGCATTTCGTACAATTCGTCGAAACGGCGCCGGGTGATCTGCGGTGCGGCGCGGTATCCAATCAGATGCG
This sequence comes from Mesorhizobium sp. BH1-1-4, assembly GCF_020165665.1. NCBI lineage: Bacteria > Pseudomonadati > Pseudomonadota > Alphaproteobacteria > Hyphomicrobiales > Phyllobacteriaceae > Mesorhizobium > Mesorhizobium sp. BH1-1-4. Next base: position 258,853 of record NZ_JAIUIN010000007.1, on the reverse strand, counting down.
TCTTCAGAACCAGGCCTTCGCCTTCGAGACGCCCAAGCGCCTCGCGGATCGGCGTATGGGAAACGTCGAATTCCTTGACCAGGTTGTCGACGGTGATGCGTGAACCGGGCGCGATCTTCAGCGACATCAGCTGCGCGAAGATGGCCTCGTAAACGTCCTCTGAAAGGCTGCTCGCGCGCTGGATGCGACCCGCTCCCGTGGGCGTCTCACCATTATTGCTCAAACTGACAGGTTGCATCTTTCGCCTCTCGACAGGGGACTGCTAACACGAGGGTTTGACCGATGCAATACTATATCCTATACGATTTTATCGGCGCCGCTCAATTCGGGACCTTCGGTGCGGATTTGCAATGCGAGTTTTCCGACACCCTCAAGGATGCAGCCTGCCATGAGCCTTCTCACAGCCCTCCGGCTCCCCCGCGAAATTCTGTTCGGAAAGGGGCAGCGTCATGCACTGCCGGCCGTGGCCGGTCGCCTTGGCCGACGCGCCCTGGTCTGCACCGACGAGCGTTTCGCCGGCACGCCCGTGTTCGCTGAAATCATGGAATCGCTGCAGGCCGCGTCCATCGACGTGCTGGTTCACGACGGCGTCCTCCCGGACGTGCCGCGCGACTCGGTGGCGGCCGGCGTCGAGGAAGCGAAAGGCTTCGAGCCCGACCTGGTGATCGGCATCGGTGGCGGCAGCTGTCTCGATTTCGCCAAATGCGCCGCCTTGCTGATCAGCCACGGTGGCGAGCTGAAGGATTATTACGGCGAGTTCAAAGTCCCGGGACCGACGCTGCCGCTGATTGCCGTGCCGACCACGGCCGGTACAGGATCGGAGGTGACGCCCGTCGCGGTGATATCCGATCCGGACCGGACGCTCAAAGTCGGCATATCGAGCCCCCATCTCATTGCCGCAATTGCCATCTGCGACCCCGAACTGACGATGAGCTGTCCGCCGGGCCTGACCGCGATCGCCGGTGCCGACGCGCTCACCCATGCGATCGAGGCCTTCACGGCCATGCGCCGGGACGGGGACTTCAGCCTGCCGCAGCGCCACGTTTTCATCGGCAAGACACCGTTGACCGATCATTTCGCGCTGCTGGCCGTCAAACTTCTCGGCCGTAGTCTGGAGAAGGCGTGCACCGACGGCGGCGACGCCGAGGCGCGCGCCGACGTGATGATGGGAGCGCTGGCCGCGGGTTGCGCGTTCGGCACCGCCGGCACGGCGGCGGCGCATGCGGTGCAATACCCGGCCGGCGCGCTGACACACACGCCGCACGGGCTGGGGGTGGCGACAATGATGCCTTATGTGATGAGCTATAACAGCCGTGTGGCCGCGGCGGAAATCGCCGAGATAGGGATTGCCCTTGGCCTTGAGCCGAACGGCCGCGGTGCCGACGAAATGGCGCGCGCGACCATCGAGGAGATCAGGCGCTTGTTTGCGGCGATCGGGATAACCCCGACGTTGGCCGGGCTGGGACTTCCGGCCGACAGGCTCGACTGGACCGCCGAGCAGGCGCTCGGCATCGATCGCCTGATCAAGAACAACCCGCGCCCATTCGACCTCGCCGCCATGCGCCGCCTTGTGCAGGCTGCCTATGACGGCGATCTCACCGCTTGCGCCATGTGAACGTCAGGAACAAGACGATGAACCTTCCCTACAATGCCTTCCATCTCGATCAGGATCCCTACGATGTGCGGGGTTTCTCGCACCGGCTCTACATTGGCGGACAATGGCTGCCGTCTTCCGACGGCGGGCTCATCGAGGTTACCGATCCATCCTCCGGTGCGGTGATCGCGGCGGTCCCCGATGCGACCCTGGAGGATGCCGCCGCCGCGGTCGAGGCCGCGGCCAAAGCCGCCAAGGCGTGGCGTGAGACCGCGCCACGCAGGCGCTCCGAGATTCTGAGGCGCTGTTTCGAACTGATGGTCGAGCGGTCGGAGACGCTTGCCATGCTGATTTCGCTGGAGAACGGCAAGGCCCTGCGCGACGCGCGCGGCGAGGTGGCTTACGCGGCCGAATTCTTTCGCTGGAACGCGGAGGAAGCCGTTCGCATCACTGGCGAGTTTGGCACCGCTCCATCCGGTACCAACCGGATCGTGGTCGACTACCAGCCGATCGGCATCTGCGTCCTCATCACGCCTTGGAATTTCCCAGCCGCGATGGCGACACGCAAGATCGCGCCGGCCCTCGCGGCGGGCTGCACGGTCATTCTGAAGCCGGCAAGCGAGACCCCGCTGACCGCCTACGCACTCGCCGCGCTCTACAGCGAAGCCGGCGTGCCAGACGGTGTCGTCAACGTGCTGACAACGTCGGCACCTGGGCCCCTGACGTCGGCCATGCTGGCCGATCCGCGCGTCAGGAAGCTCTCCTTCACCGGTTCGACCAGCGTCGGCCGCGCCTTGCTCGCCGAAGCCGCCAAACATGTGATTTCCTGTTCCATGGAGCTTGGCGGCAATGCACCCTTCATCGTCTTCGACGATGCCGATCTCGATGCGGCCCTCGACGGCGCCATGATCGCCAAGATGCGCAATGCCGGCGAAGCCTGTACGGCCGCCAACCGCATCTACGTCCAGTCGGGCATCCACGATGCGTTCGCCGACGGCCTGTCCCGGCGCATGGCCGCGCTCAAGATCGGCGCCGGCATCAAGGCGGACACCGAATGTGGGCCTATGATCACCAAGAAGGCGGTCGACAAGATCGACCGGCTGGTCAGGGACGCGATCAACCGGGGGGCCAAGGTACTCTGCGGCGGCTCGGTGCTTGAAGAAGATGGCTTTTTCTATCCTCCGACGGTCCTGTCCGAAGTCTCGCCGGATGCCGACATGGCGCATGAGGAAATCTTCGGCCCGGTGGCGCCCATCACCCGCTTCGAGAGCGAGGCGCAGGCCATCCTCCATGCCAACAACACCGAATACGGTCTCGCCGCCTATCTCTACACGCGCGATGTGGCGCGCGGCATGAGGGTGGCCTCGGAGATCGAGGCCGGCATGATCGGCCTCAACCGCGGATTGATGTCGGATCCCGCCGCGCCCTTTGGCGGAGTCAAGCAGAGTGGCCTCGGGCGGGAAGGGGGCCAGCACCACGGCATTGCCGAATTCATGGAGGCCAAATACATCGCTGTAACCTTCTGAGTGGACTCCATGTCGAAAGATCCTTTTCGCACCCGCGACCACGTTGCCGATTTCGATGACATCGTGGCCGATATCGTTGCCCGCAGCACTACGACGCGGACTTCGTTGCCCATGCTGGCGGATGTCGCCTATGGGCCGCACGAGGCCGAACGCCTCGACCTGTTCTTTCCGCAGGGACCGCGTCAGGACCTCCCGGTGCACGTCTTCATCCATGGCGGCTATTGGCGCATGTTCACCAGAAGCGATTATTCCTACGTTGCCGAAACGGTAACGGGCGCCGGGGCAATCGCGGTCGTGATCGACTATGCGCTGATGCCTGCCGTCAGGATGGCGGCAATCGTCGACCAGATCCGGCGCGCGAGGCAATGGGTGCGGGATAATATCGCCAGCCATGGCGGCGATCCCGGTCGGCTAAGCGTCAGCGGCCATTCCGCCGGGGCGCATCTGGCGACTTTTTTGTTCAACGAGGGTTCGCCATATCCGCCCTCGGCGGCACTTCTGCTCGGCGGGCTGTATGATCTGAAGCCCCTTCAGCATTCCTTCCTCGAGCCTTTGATAGGTCTCACCGACACGGAAGTTGAGGCATTTTCGCCGATGAGCAAGCTCCACTCGTCGCAAACAAAAGTAGCGGTATTGGTCGGCGAACGGGAAACGGAACCGTTTCACCTGCAGGCCAGATTGTTTGCCGATCGCCTGACGGAGCAGGGTCTGACAGCCTCGAGGGGCATCGTCGGGGGGCGCAATCATATGGATAGCGTCCGAGATTTGGGGCTGCGCGGGACAATCGCGGGCGACTGGCTTCGCCAGCTCATCCTGGCCGGATGAACTCGACCCGAGTCGGCCTACCTGCTCCTGCCTGCCGAAAGGTCACGCGGTTTGCGCATGAGCAGGCCCATGCCGAGCACCAGCCTCTTCCTTGGCTTGTTGACGACCTCATCCTTGAGCACCTGCTGCCCAGCGTATGAAATATATTTCACTATTTGAATTATATTGACACTACGCGCCGGGGCTGTAATGTCCCGATCGTCGGCTTTCGGAGGAAGGCCGGCTTCATCAAATCCATACGGCAGCGCTCGCAAGGCGCCTGCGACGGTCATTGAGGATGGCTTCGGCCAAGGGAGGAAACTTGCGCAAATTTCTGAGCACGCTCGCAATCGCGGCGGCTGCATCGACCTGCTTTGGGCCGATGCTGGCACGCGCCGAAACCGCCAACCCGTTCAAATGCGAGCCGGGTGAAAAATACGTCATGAACGTCATGGTTTCGGGTGTCGAATATTGGTTCCCGGTCTATGAAATGTTCAAGCAGGCCGGCCAGCAGTTCGGCTGCGAGACCGCCTATACCGGCACGCCCGAATATGACGTCAACAAGCAGATCGCCAGCTTCGACCAGGCGCTGGCACAGAAGCCCGCCGGCATATTGGTGCATCCGATGAACTCCGATCCGTTCATCGAACCGATCAACCGCGCCATCGAGCAGGGCACCGCCGTGGTGACCTTCGCCGCCGACTCGCCGAATTCCAAGCGGGTCTCCTACATCACCTCCGACAACAATGCCGAGGGCACCTATGCCGCCGACGCCGTTGCCAAGGCGATGGACGGCAAGGGCGAATATGCCGTGCTGGAGAACCCTGGCCAGGACAATCACGACAAGCGCGTCAACGCCTTTGTCGCCCGCATGGAAGCCAAATGGCCCGAGATGAAGCTCGTCGGCCGCGCCGCTTCCAACCAGGATCCGACCAAGGCCTATCAGGCCGTTCTGAGCCTGGCCCAGGCGCATCCTGATCTCGGTGCCGTGTTCATGCCGGAAGCCAATTCGGCCATCGGCGCCGCCCAGGCCGCCAAGGAAGGCGGTGGCAAGATCCGCGTCATGCTCGCCGACGTCAACGCCAAGATCCTCGACATGATCAAGGCCGGCGAGATCTTCGGATCGGTCAATCCAAACCAGGGCATGCAGGGCTATATGGGCTTCATGCTGTTGTGGATGGCCAAGCATCCCGGCCTGATCGACCCGATGAACGACGCCAAACGCTCGGGCTTCAACCCGATGAGCGTGCCCTTCGTCGACAATGGCTTCTCCATTGTCTCCAAGGACAATGCGGATGACTTCTACTGGGATAAATACCTGAAGCGTCGCGGCACCAAGGGCATCGAGGAATAGTCGCGATTTCCCTCTCCGATCCTCGCGGGTCGGACCAAACCGGAAGGAGGCCTCTGCCTCCTTCCTCCCCTCAAGCGCCCATCGCAGGAGCATGGCGTGACCCACGCGCCCATTCTTGAAATCCGTGGCCTGTCCAAGGCGTTTGGCCCTGTCAAGGCGCTGAGCGACGTACAGTTCACGCTGCGACGCGGCGAAATCCACGCGCTGTGCGGCGAGAATGGTGCTGGCAAGTCGACGTTGATGAATATGATCGCCGGTGTGCTGCAGCCCGATGAGGGCGACATACTGATCGATGGCGAGCGTGTTTCGATCCACTCGCCCGCCGCCGCCCAGCGCCTCGGTATCGCGCTGGTCCATCAGGAGATCGCCCTCTGTCAGGACGCGACGGTCGCCGAAAATATCTACATGGCGGCGATCAACGTCCGGCGCGCGCCGCTGATGAATTTCCAGAAGCTCCACGCCGATGCCCAGAAGGTCATGGACCTGCTTGCGCCCATTCCGGTGCGCACCAGGGTCGCGGATCTTTCCATTTCCAACCAGCAGCTGGTCGAGATCGCCAAGGCGCTGACGCTCGACTGCAAGGTGCTGATGCTCGACGAGCCCACGGCGGCACTGACCGAGAGCGAAGCGCGCCGCCTGTTTTCGATCGTGCGCGGCCTCAAGGAGCGCGGCATCTCGGTGGTCTATATCAGCCACCGCATGGCGGAAATCTTCTCGCTATGCGACCGCGTCACCGTCTTCCGCGATGGCCGCTACGTGGCCACCGACCCGATCGCCGCCGTTTCGCCCGACGACGTGGTGCGCAAGATGGTCGGCCGCGAAATCACCCAGCTCTATCCCGACAAGCTGGCACCGCAAGAGCCAGGGCGGGTGATCCTGTCCGTAAAGGGGCTATCCGACGGCCGCCGCTTCACGGATGTCGATCTCGAGCTGCGCGCTGGTGAAATTCTGGGCATGGGCGGCCTGATCGGCGCCGGCCGCAGCGAGATCGCGCAAACGATCTGCGGCCTGCGGCCAATGACGTCAGGAACCGTCGCGCTCGATGGAAAGCAGCTGCGTCCGCGCGGCTATGGCGATGCGGTCAAGGCGGGGCTGGTCTATCTCTCGGAGGATCGCAAAGGCTCCGGCGTGTTCCTCGATCTGCCGATCGCGGCGAACATCTCGGCGCTCGACCTCGCCAGGCTGACCGGGCCACTCGGCCTGCTCGACCGCAAGGCGGAGGATCGTCAGGCGCGGGAGTTGACCGGCAGGCTCGGTGTGCGCATGGCCGGCATCGAGGCCGCGGTCTCGACACTGAGCGGCGGAAACCAGCAAAAGGTCGCCATCGCCAAGCAGCTGTCCGTCAGTCCCAAGGTCATCATCATGGACGAGCCGACACGCGGCATCGATGTCGGCGCCAAGGTCGAAATCCACCGGCTACTGCGCCGACTTGCCGGCAGCGGTGTCGGCGTCGTCGTCATCTCGTCGGAACTGCCGGAGCTGATCGGCCTGTGCGACCGCGTCTTGGTTGTGCGCGAAGGCAGGATTGCCGGCCAACTCGCCGCCGACGAACTCGGCGAGGAAGCCATCATTATGCTCGCCTCGGGCGTCCGGGACAGTTCAGATCAAAGGCAGGCCCAGAATGTCGCCTAGGGAATTGGGGGAAGCGCTAGTGCATGCCGAGATCAAGGCCGCCGGTGATGTGCGGCGCATCAATTTCGCCCGCCTCGCATCGATGCGCGAGGCCGGGCTGATCGTCATCATCCTGGCGCTGTGCATTGCCATGAGCTTTGCCTCGCCGCACTTCCTGACATGGGGCAATTTCCGCGCCATGCTGATGAGCTTTTCCATCGAAGGCATCGTCGTCGTCGGCATGACCATCCTGCTCATCGTTGGCGGCATCGACCTGTCGGTTGGCTCGGTCGTGTGCTTCTCGATGGTGGTCTCCGGCGCGCTGTTCCTCGCTGGACTCGATCCCTGGACGGCAAGCCTGATCGGCATTGGCGTCAGCGCGCTGATCGGCGCGGCGATGGGCTTCTTCGTCACGGTGATAGGCCTCAATCATTTCATCACGTCGCTCGCGGCCATGGTCATCGTGCGCGGCATGTGCCTGATCGTTACCAAGGGCACGCCGCTGTCGCTGTTCACGCTGCCGTCTTCGTTCAAGGCGATCGGCCAAGGCAGCTTCAACGGCTTGCCCTATGTCATCATCATCTTTGTCGTCGTGGTGGCGATCTTCGACTTCCTGCTGCGCCGCGCCACCGCCTTCCGCAAGGTCTTCTACACCGGCTCCAACGAGAAGGCCGCGCAGTTCTCCGGCATCCGGACCAAGCAGGTGAAGTTCTGGGTCACGGTGCTGTGCTCGACGTTGGCCGGTCTGGCCGGCGTCATCTACATGGCGCGCTTCGGCGCGGCGACGCCGACCTTCGGCGCCGGCATGGAACTCAACATCATCGCCGCGGCCGTCATCGGCGGCGCCTCGCTCAACGGCGGCTCCGGCACCATCTTCGGGGCGATCCTCGGCATGGCATTGCTCTCGGTGGTGACCAGCTCGCTCATCCTGCTCGATGTATCGGTCTATTGGCAGGACATGATCAAGGGATGCATCCTGCTCGCAGCCGTATCGATCGATCACTTCCTGCACCGCAAGAAGTCCTGAACTTCAAAGGCACCGAACAAGGCCATGGCCCCTCCCAACACCCGCGATGACATCGCCGCTGTCCGCCAGATGCACCAGGCGCTTGTCCTGCATTATGTCGAAGGCAAGACCCAGGCCGAGATCGCCGTCGAACTCGGAATCTCGCACGCCACCGTCAACCGGCTCATCAAGCGCGGCCACCAGCTCGGTCTCGTCGAAATCAAGATCAAGTCACCGATCGACCATCTGGTCGAGCTGGAGGCGCGGCTGGTGGCGCTGGGCGGCATCGAGCGGGCGGTGGTGGTGCCGTCCGTCTCCGAAAATCCGCACACGGCCCTGCAGCGGGTCGGCGAGGCGGCGGCTGGGCTGCTGCTCGACACCATCAAGGATGGCGACACCATTTCGATCACGGGTGGCAAAGGTGTCAGCGCGCTGGTCGCGGGTCTCAAGCCGGGACGCCGATACGATGTCGAGATCATCCCCGCCACGGGACTGGTGCAGGGCAAGCACTATACCGACGTCAATCACGTCGCCTCGCTGATGGCCGACAAGCTTGGCGGTCGTGCCTTCCAGATCCACGCGCCGCTGTTTGCCGATACCGCGCAGCAGCGCGAGATGCTGATGGGGATCAGCTCCGTCGCCGACGTCTTTCGCAAGGCGCGCGAGGCCGATGTGGCGGTGGTGGGTGTCGGCTCCATCCTGACCGACGATTCGAGCTATTACGATCTGCATCCGTCCTCGAATGCCGACCGCCAGGCGATCGAGAAATCCGGGGCGACGGGCGAGCTGCTCGCCCATCTCATCGATCGCCGGGGCAAGCTCTGCAACTACTCGCTCAACCGTTCGCTGGTCTCGCTGACCCTCGACGAGTTCGCCAGCATCCCGCGCTCGATCGGCATCGCGAGCGGACCCAGCAAGGTCGCGCCGATCCTCGCCGCCATGCGCGGCAACCATCTAGACACCATCGTCACGGACGAGGCCTCCGGGCTCCAGATCCTCGAGTTGGCGAAACAGGAGGCAGCATGAATTCTCGACAGATCCAGCGACAGATCGGCACGTCAGGCATATCGGCGTCGGCTGTAGGCCTGGGCACATGGGCGATTGGCGGATGGATGTGGGGCGGCACCGACGAGCAGGAATCGGTGCGCGCTATCGAAGCCTCGATCGACGCCGGCCTCAGCCTGATCGACACCGCACCGGCCTACGGCCTTGGCCGCAGCGAGGCGATCGTCGGTGCCGCCATCAAGGGCAAGCGCGATAAGGTCGTGATCGCGACGAAATGCGGACTGAACTGGCATTCCGGCAAGGGCGGCTATTTCTTCGACCAGGACGGCAAGCCGGTGCATCGCTACCTCGGCGCCGATGGCATCGCCTATGAAGTCGAGCAGAGTCTGCGGCGTCTCGGCACGGATCATATCGACCTCTACATCACCCATTGGCAGGACCCGACGACACCGATCGCCGAGACGATGACGGTGCTGGAGAGACTGAAGGCGGCCGGCAAGATCCGCGCCATAGGTGCCAGCAATGTCAGTGCCGACGACCTCGGTCACTACATCGCCGTCGGCCAGCTCGATGCGATCCAGGAACGCTACTCGATGATCGACCGCGAAATCGAGAGCAGCCTGCTGTCGATCACGCGCCGCCATGACATCGCCACCCTCAGCTACTCGTCGCTGGCGCTGGGCCTGCTCACCGGCACGGTCGACGCGGCGCGCGCATTCGGCGGAGATGACCAGCGCAAGGATAACCCGCGCTTCTCAACGGCCAACCGGCAGAAGGTGGCAAGGCTGAAAGCGGCCATCGCCCCGATAGCCGCCCAACACCAGGCTTCGATGGCTCAGATCGTCATCGCCTGGACGCTCGCCCAACCGGGCATCACCTTCGCCCTGTGCGGCGCGCGCAATCCCGCGCAGGCGCTCGATAATGCGCTGGCCGGCCAGATCACGCTTGCCGCAAGCGAGCTCCATGCAATCGACGCCGCGGTCGCCGCGCATCTCACCGCGATGGATGCCTGAGCAAAAAAAGGCAGCAGCCCCGATGAACCGTAGCCAAATAACAGCCGGTCTGCGCGACCGGCCAGACATTGCCGTGCTCGTCATCGGTGGCGGCATCAACGGCATCAGTGTCTTTCGCGAACTGGCTTTGCAAGGTGTCGATGTCGTGCTGGCGGAAAAGGGCGACTATTGCTGCGGCGCCAGCGCCGCGCTTTCGCGCATGGTGCATGGCGGCCTGCGCTATCTCGAGAACGGTGAGTTCAAGCTGGTGCGTGAATCGCTTCTGGAACGCGATCGGCTGCTGGGGAACGCGCCGCACTATGTCGCCCCCTTGCCGACGACGGTGCCGATCTTCGATATTTTCTCCGGTCTCGCCAATGGCGCGGTCCGGTTCCTCGGCCTGACGCGGCGGCCGAGCCGGCGCGGCGCGCTCGTCATCAAGACCGGACTTGCCATGTATGACCTGTTCACCTCCGCGCGGCGTTTGATGCCGACGCACAGATTCAGGGGACGCACCGAGACCTTGAAGACCTGGCCGGCGATCAACCCGGCGATCCGCAATTCGGCGACCTATTACGACGCCTGGGTCAGCCGACCCGAACGCCTCGGCCTGGAGATGCTGCTGGAGGCCACGGCAAGCGGCGCGCGCGCTCTGAACTATGCGAAAGTGTCGTCGAGCGGCGAGGGGCTCGCCATCACCGACACGCTGACGGGCGAGCGATTGCCGGTGCGGCCGCGGCTGATCGTCAACGCCACGGGCGGCTGGATCGACCTCACCAACCAGGCGATCGGGGCGTCGGCTCCCAGGATGATGGGCGGTACCAAGGGCTCGCACCTCATCGTCGACAATGCCGAACTCCATGCCGCGCTTGGCGGACATATGGTCTACTACGAAAACGAGGACGGGCGCATCTGCATCCTGTTTCCCTATCTCGGCAAGGTGCTGATCGGTTCGACCGATATCAGGGTCGATGACCCGGACCAGGTTCGCTGCGAGGAAGACGAGCAGCGCTACATCCTGCAGTCGCTTGCCTTTGTCTTCCCCTCGGTCAAGATCGGCGAAAACCAGATCGTGTTCCGCTTCGCCGGCGTTCGCCCCTTGCCCGCCAGCGACGACAGCTTCACCGGCCGCATACCGCGCGATCATTTTTGCGAGTTCGTCGAGGCCATCGGGCATCTGCCGGCCACGCTCTGCATGATCGGTGGCAAGTGGACGACGTTTCGTTCGTTCGGAGCATTGGCGGCTGACAGTGTGCTGGAGCGACTGGGGCTCGAACGCAGTGTGGGTACGGAGGATATGGCCATTGGCGGCGGCCGCGACTTCCCGGCCGATCCGGAGCGCTGGTGCGCGTCGTTCGCGCTTGAACACGGCCTGCCGGTCGAGCGCGCACGAATGCTTCTGCAGCGCTACGGCACGTCGGCCCGGAAGGTCGTTGCGCATCCGGCGGGCGAACAGATGCTGCCGCGGTCCGATTACTCGGCAGGCGAAATCCGGCAGATCATCGAGCATGAGCAGGTCGAATGCCTTGCCGACCTGTTTCTGCGCCGCACCACCATCGCCATTTCGGGCGGCCTGAGCTTCGACCTCATCAACGCCGTTCTCGACATGCTGGCGGCCCACAAAGGCTGGAACGCCAGCGAGGCCGCCGCCGAATGCTCGACCTTCCTCGCCTTGCTGGCCGACCGGCACGGCATCGACCTCCAGACGCATCAAAGGAGCGCCCTATGCGCGTGAACAAGAAAGTCCGCATGAATCGGCTGTTCGGTGGTGGCCGCTGCCTCGACGTTGCCATCGATCATGGTGTCTGCAACGAACCGGGCTTCCTTGCCGGGCTCGAGGACATGGCCGCCGTCGTCGATCAGCTGGTCAGGGCCGGGCCTGATGCCATCCAGATGAACTATGGCCAGGCCGACCTGCTGCAGGACGTCCCGGGCAAGGACAAGCCGGCGCTGGTCATGCGCATCGACATGGGTAATCCCTACAACAAAACGCGCCACCGGGCGATGTGGGCGGTGCTGCAGAACGAGGCCGAGCCGTTGCTTGGCGCTATCGAGATGGATGCGGCCTGCGTGGTCGTCAATTTGTTCATGTTGCCCGACGAGCCGGACCTGTTCAGGCAATGCGTGCAGAACATCGCCCGGGTGCGGGCCGATTGCGAGAAATACGGCCTGCCGTTGATGATCGAACCGTTGGCCATGCTGCCGGTCGCCGAGCATGGCGGCTACATGGTCGACGGCGACGCCGAAAAGATCGTTACCCTGACCCGGCTGGCCCGCGAGATGGGCGCCGATATCATCAAGGCCGACCCGACCACCGATCCCAATGATTTCCACCGTGTGGTCGAGGCCGCACGCTGCCCGGTATTGGTGCGCGGCGGCGGCAAGGAGGATTTGCGCGCCGTGTTCGACAAATCGGCGGCACTGATGGCGCAAGGCGCCCTTGGCATGGTCTATGGCCGCAACATCTACCAGCATGCCAATCCGAGCGCGGTCGTGCGCGGGCTGATGGCGATCATTCACGACGACGCCGATGGCGCCGCCGCCTGGGACCTGTACAAACAGGCATAGGCCGGCAGGAGGAGCCAATGGGGAAATACATTCTCGGCCTCGATGCCGGCAACACCGTCATCAAGGCCATTCTCTTCGATCTCTCGGGGCGCGAACTGGCGCAGTCCGCACGCGACGGCCGCTCATCCATGCCGAAGCCCGGCCATGTCGAGCGCGATCTCGACGAGCTGTGGCGCAACGCGGTTGCGGTCATCGGCCATTGCATCGCCGAGGCCGGCGTCGACGCCGGCGAGATCGCCGCCATCGGCTGCGCCGGTCACGGCAATGGGCTCTACGCGCTCGATCGTGAGGGCGCGCCGCTGATCGGCATCCAGTCGCTCGACACGCGCGCCGTCAACATCGTTGCCGAATGGGCGGAGCGGCATGTCGGCGACCGCACCTATGTCCACTGCCTGCAACGGCCGTGGGCAGCACAGACGCCGACCCTGCTTGCCTGGCTCAAGCGCTTTTCACCGGCGCTGTTCGCAAGGATCGGCACGGTCTTCCTGTGCAAGGATTTCGTCGTCAACCGCCTGACCGGCGTGCGCGGCAGCGACACATCCGACATGTCGGGCTGCGGCCTGCTGCGGATGCTGGACCGCCGCTATGAGCCGGATCTGCTTGCCGCCTACGGGCTTGACGATTGCATGGAGCGGCTGCCCCCGGTGCTGGAATCCGCCGATATCGCCGGCCATGTCACGGAGGAGGTGGCGGCTCTGACGGGCCTGCGCGCCGGCACGCCGGTCGTGGCCGGGTTGTTCGACGTCGTCGCCAGCGCCGTCGGTTCCGGCGTGACCAGGACAGGTGCCGCCTCGGTCATCGCCGGCACCTGGAGCATCAACCAGGTCATCACCGACGAGCCGATCCGCGACCCTTCGATCTTCATGCTGTCGACCCTCGATCGTGAGCGTTATCTGGCGATCGAATCCAGCGCGACCTCGGCCGCCAATCTCGAATGGATCGTGCGCGAATTCCTCGAGCATGGCGGCGAGGCCGGCAAGTCGCCGTTCGAATCGTGCAGCGAACTCGTCGCGTCCGTCGACCCCGACGGCGATATCCCGATCTATCATCCCTTTCTTTACGGCTCGCAGCAGAATGGCCACGCGCGCGCCGGTTTCTATGGCATTGCCGGCTGGCACGGCCGCGCGCATTTGCTGCGCGCGCTGTTCGAGGGGGTTGCCTTCGAACACAAGCGCCATGTCGAGACGCTGCACAAGGCGGGTGCCGATTTCGACGAGGTGGTGCTGTCCGGCGGCGGCTCGCGCAGCTGGGTCTGGGCGCAGATATTCGCCGATGTGCTCGGCGTGCCCGTTACCGTGGCGCGCAGCCGCGAGACCGGAGCGTTGGGGGCGGCGATCGCGGCGGGCACCGGCGTCGGCATCTTCGCGGATTATAGCGCCGGCGCTACGGCCATGACGGCGGCGGCCCGCCACTTCGTGCCCAACGCGGCGGTTGCCGAGGCCTACGCACGGCGGTATCAGCTCTACAGCGAGATCAACAGCGCGATGGTGCCGCTATGGGAGCGCTTCGCCGGACTGCAGGCCCGCCCGTGACCGAAGCTTTGCCCTCTTCGTTCGGCAGTTACGACTACGTCATCGTTGGCGCTGGCTCGGCCGGCTGCGTGCTCGCCAACCGGCTTTCGGCCGACCCGCGCAACCGGGTCCTGCTCATCGAGGCCGGTGGCAGCGACCGCTATCACTGGGTCGACATCCCGATCGGCTACCTCTTCTGCATGGGCAATCCACGCACCGACTGGATGATGAAGACCGAGCCGGAGGCCGGCCTCAACGGACGCAGCCTCAGTTATCCGCGCGGCAAGGTGCTCGGCGGCTGTTCGTCGATCAACGGCATGATCTACATGCGCGGCCAGGCCGCCGACTATGACGGATGGCGCCAGGCCGGCAATGCCGGTTGGGGCTGGGACGATGTCCTGCCCTACTTCCTCAAATCGGAGGATTACCATGGCGGCAAGGGCGCCATGCACGGCAGCGGCGGCGAATGGCGGGTCGAACGGCAACGCCTGTCATGGCCGATCCTCGACGCGTTCCGCGATGCCGCCGAGGAACTCGGCATTCCCCGCACCGACGATTTCAACACCGGCACCAATGAAGGCTCGGGCTATTTCGAGGTGAACCAGCGGCGGGGCGTGCGCTGGAACACATCGAAGGCGTTTTTGCGCGGCATTGCGGCGCGCAAGAACCTGCGCGTCCTGACCGGAGCCGAGGCGGAACGGCTCGAATTCGAGGGGCGGCGCGTCACCGGACTGGTCTTCCGCCAAGGCGACCGGCTGCACAGGGTCAGCGCCGGGCAAACCATCCTTGCAGCGGGTGCCATCAACTCACCCAAGATCCTCGAACTCTCCGGCGTCGGCCGTCCCGACCTGCTTTCGGGCATTGGCATCGATGTTCATCATGCCTTGCCCGGTGTTGGCGAAAACCTGCAGGACCATCTGCAGATCCGCACGGTCTTCAAGGTCTCGAATGCCGCCACGCTCAACCAGCGCTACCACAATCTGGCCAGCCGCGCGTCGATGGGGCTGGAATATGCGTTGAAGCGCAGTGGGCCGTTGTCGATGGCGCCGAGCCAGCTCGGCATTTTCGCCAGGAGCGATCCGCGCCTCGCGACACCCGACCTCGAATATCACGTGCAGCCGCTGAGCACCGACCGGCTGGGCGAACCGCTGCATCGCTTTCCCGCGGTCACCGTGTCGGTCTGCAATCTGCGTCCGGAAAGCCGGGGCAGCGTGCATATAGGATCGTCCGATCCGCGCTTGGCGACGAAGATCCGGCCGAACTATCTCTCCACGGACGGAGATCGCGGCGTCGCCATCGCGTCGCTGCGCCATGTCCGCGGTTTGATGAAGGCAAAGGCGGTGGCCCGCTTCGCGCCCGAGGAGATGCTGCCCGGCACGCAATATGACAGCGACGAAGACCTCATCCGCAAGGCCGGCGATATCGGTACGACGATCTTCCACCCCGTCGGCACCTGCAAGATGGGTTCGGACACGATGGCGGTGGTCGACGATCGGCTGCGTGTTCACGGGCTTGCCGGACTGCGCGTGGTCGATGCCTCGATCATGCCGACGATCGTCTCGGGCAACACCAACTCTCCGGTCGTGATGATCGCCGAGAAGGCCGCGCAGATGATCCTGCTGGATTCGCGCCAGTAATGTTCTGGCGACGTCGGGTGCGCCGCGCCCGGCGGGCCGGTGATGGGCTGCCGTCGATCTGGCAGGCAAAAGCCTCGTTAAGCCTCTCGCAACTCCTGCGGCGTAATCTGTCCGCCAGATTGCGAGGCACCATGAAACGCAAATCCCTATTGCTTTTCGCCTTCCCGGCTTTTGTCCTGCTGATCCTGGCGATGGAGAGAGTGGCCACGCTCCTGCTCGGAACCTATCCCGCAAGTCCCGATATGTGGAAGATTTGGCTTACCTTGCACCAGTCGTCGGGAATGGTCTGGCAGCAGGTTGATCTCTATCTGGGCGGATCGATGGGCCTGGATTTCGCCTTGCTGGGCGTGGCGCTGGGGATCTGCTGGATGGCAAGTCAGGCCAGAAGGTCGGCGGCTTTCTTTCTGGCTAACCATGGCGCGCTGATCCTCGCGGCGTCGATGATTTTCATCGGCGGCCGCTCGCAGACCGCCAGCACCATTGCCGCGTTCACGGCGCCGAGCGGCTTTCAATTCTCGCTGATGATGGACTTCACCTGGCTGAACTGCCTGCTGGCGGTTGTCGGGGTGGCGACGTGCGCCTATTGCCATTTTGCCTATATCGGCGAACTCGGCATGCGCGCTGAAGCGCGGCGTGTGCGGATCATGGCACTGCAGCGGGATTTCTAGCGCATCCGCCGCGCCGAGGCCCGATCTAATTTATCTTGTGATAGGTGACCTTGCCTTCCGGGGATACGGTCCGCTGGTAGTTGGAGCTTGGCGCGGGAGGCGCTGCCGGAGCCTGCCGCCTTCGCGTCACACGCGGCATGTCCTCGACGGCAGGTTCCGCCTCGGTGGCGCTGGCAACCGCGGCCGTGTCTTCGGCTGGCGAGGGGAGCTCCACCACGCGCGGTTCGTCGCCGCCGTGATTTCCCGACATGTCCGGTGCCTGCCGGCCAAGGTTGGCGTTGACCTCGCCGAAGCTTGCCCGCAGCCGGTCGTCCAGCGCCTCGAACCGGCTTTGAAATCCGTTGTTGACGGTGTCCAGCCGCGCGCTCATGCGCTGCTCGAACTGGCCGAGGTCTTCCAGCCGCGCCTCGATTGCGCGCAGGTCGTTGATGCCACGGTAGAGAAAGACGGCCGCGGTGGCGTTCAGAAGGGCAAACAGCGTCAGGCCGACGCAGACGGCAACGGCAAGTCTGGACCGGCTCTTCTCCCTGTCGAGCAATGGCGCCTCGATGGCCACCACCAGTTCGTCCGGATCGCTGATCGTTGTCATTGGACCACCACCTTGGTGCCGACAGGCACGCGCCTGAAAAGATCGATGACATCGGTATTGGTCAGGCGAAAACAGCCCGACGTCCCGTCGAAACCCACGCCCGAAGGGTCGTTGGTGCCATGGATGCGATAGAGCGTGTCGCGACCATCCCGAAGCAGATAGAGCGCCCTTGCGCCGAGCGGATTGTATGGCCCCGAAGGAACCATGTCAGGCAATTCCGGCTGGCGCGCGCGCATCTCCCTGGGCGGGCGCCACGCCGGCCATTCCATCTTCGCCCCCACCTGGACAGTACCCGTCCAGCCGAAGCCGTCGCGTCCGACGCTGATCCGGTAGCGCAGGGCCTCGCCCTTGCCGGTCACCAGATAGAGCGCCTTTTCCTGCTTGCGGATGATGATGGTTCCGATCTTCTCGGCGGTGGGAAACGCCACTGTCTTGCGCAGGCTGGGACCCATGGCCGGCAGAGGCGGGCGGCTGTCCGCCCACGCGGTTCGTCCGTCCGCCGGCGCCAGCGCCAGGCCGAGCAGGCAGGCGGCCGTCAGCCGAAAGCGATGGCGGCTAGCGGGCCGCATCGTCGAGCCGCTCGCGGAACATCTTCTTCAGATCCTTGTTGAAGCGCGCCCGCCCATCCACTTCGGACGGCAGCATGGCGCGGTTCAGGGCGTCGGCCAGCAGCGCGTTGTCGAGCGCGACCGACTTGATGTTCGGCGCCTTGAAGATCTTCTCCAGCTCGCCGCGCGAGAAGTGGTTGCCGAACCATTTGCGCTTGTGCTTGTTGGCCACCAGCGTGATCGAGACGGCATTGCCGCGCAGCTCGCGGATCTTCTTGTAGAGCCGTTTGCCTTGCCGCAGCGAGGCGACGTTGAGCTCGAAGACGATGAAAATCTCGTCGCTCGTCGACAGCACGGAATTATGCCAGGGCGTCTCGATGTTCGGCAGGTCGATGACGATGTCGTCGAAACGGTAGGCGACGAGGTCGAGCAGCCGGAAGACGAAATCGGCGCCCTGCGGCTCGAACGGCAGTTGCGGCCGCTCGAAGGCATAGAGCGTCAGGCCGGACGGTCGCGACAGCTTGATGACGTCCATCAGTTCGACATCGAGCCGTTCCGGCTGGCCGATGATGCCGGCAAGGTCGAACTGGTTGAACAGGTTGAGATAGGCGCCGCAATTGGCGCTCTGGAAGTCGAGGTCGACCAGGCAAGTCGAGGCACCGCGCTCGGTCGATTTCGAGGCCAGGAATTCGGCCGCCGATAGCGCGAGCGTCGTGGCGCCGGCGCCGCCGCTGGCGCCGATGAAGGTGATGATACGGCTCTTGGTGCCCTGGTTGCCGCTGTCGTGGAAGGTGACGGCGTTGAGCAGCTCCTTGCCGTCGAGCGGCTTGTGCAGCCAGTCGGAGGCGTTCATGCGCACCAGCACGCGCGTCCGCTCCGATGTCAGCTCGTCGGAAACCGCGATCAGCGGCACGCTGGCCCACAGCGCGCGCGCCTCGACGATACCCGGATTGCCAAGCAATTCGCCATTGCCGAGATCGAGGATGACGATGCCCGGACGGGTCTCGGCCGGCGGCCCCTTGAGGAAGTCGCCCGTCTCGGCAACCCGCACATCATAGATCGCCAACGCGTCGAGCCGCGTCGCCACCTCGCGCTTGAAATTCGCATCGGAAGAAAACAGCGCGACCTGCTTGCGCTTGGTGGGTGTAACCTTGGTGTTGATGGCGTTCATGATGGCGCGCTCGTTTTCAGGTCTTCGCCCGTGACCGTGCTCAGCATGGAGGGCATGTTGATATTGCCGAACCCGAGCAGTCCGCCCAGGAAGAAGAACTGGAAAGTCCGGTTTTGCAGGTTGACCGTGATGGTCGGCACAGGACCGCTGAGCCTGGTCTGGAATCCAAGTCCTGTCGCCGCATAGGTAATGACGACATTGGTTCGCAGGAGGTCCGGAAAGAAGTGGCACATACCAGGCCGCTGAGTTCCTGTGGGCGGCGGGCAGGCATCGTCGTTGGTGACGGCCGTGTCGCCTCTGAAGATGCGACTGAAGGCATTGGCGTCGAAGTTGGCGGAGCTGCCATTGCAGGCTCCGATGCTGCCGGTATATTTGCAGACGAACGGGGCGTAAGCGTCGGCCGCAACCGGCGCGCCCGGGACCGAGATTGGCGCCGCGGCGGCAAGCACCGTTGCGGGCACCACGGGATCTGAAATCGAGGCCAGCCTTGCGCCGACCTGGACGGCCTTGGTTGCACCATTCCATTGATATAGGGCGTAACCGAAATCGACGAAGCCGAGCGTCAGCGCAAAAAGCAAAGGCGCCACGATGGCCATCTCGACCATGGCCGTGCCCTGTTCTGATTTTGCGAAGCGTCTCATCATCAGAACCGGATCAGCCGCTCCTGATGGGAGCCGCTCAGGGTGATCGGTCCGATGTTGAGAAACGCCAACATGCCCACACCGCTATAGGGATAGGTCCCTGTCGCACTGACGATGCACACTTGGGGAGTCACCGACCGATATTGGGTAACGCCGGCAACGACAGCGTCGTGGCAAGAGCCGCTGGCACCGATGGTCACCGTCACATTCGCTGTCTGCCAACCCCCGACGCGCGGGCTGGTCGTCACCACGCCGTTAACGACAGTCGGTGCGGGCGTGCCGTAGACCGCGATGTTCTTCGCAACATTGGTACAGTCGATCGCCGAAAAACCCGAACTCGCATAATCGGTGTACAACTGGCTGTTACAGCGAGCTCCGAATCGGGCAGCGTCGGTCAGGCCCGCTTCCATCAGCAGTTTGTCGTGTATCAGATTGCCAAACTCGAATACCCCGGCCGACAGCAACAGCATCAACGGGGCGACGATCGTCATTTCGACAAGCACCGCGCCACGCTGGTCTCGACGGAATTTCGTTAGATGACGTCCGACGTTTCGAGACATCGCCGTCACCTGTAGAGCTGCGCTTCGTCGCGCAGGAAATTGTCAAGTGTGCCACTCCCACCTTTGCCGGTGATGTCGACGAGTTCGACATATATGTTCTTGCCGGTGTCTTTAATGGGCTCGGTGATGAAGAAGCTGGCGAATCTGCGAGCAGGAACGGTGGCGCGGCCCTTGAAGGTTGTGCCGCTAGCCTGGAGGGCTTTGCAGTCGAGGATCGCGCCATAGAGCAGGCGCCGATCAACCGTCGTGATTGGAGAGCCTGCCGCCCCGGGAGGCGTGCCTTTTTCACCACTGACGGCGGCGTCACCGACAATGTTGTCGGAGGTGTTGCCGTCGCCATTGGGGTCATTCTCGTACCGGTAGGTTTCGTATCGAGTTGGAAGGTTGTCGCCAGTGCCGGCGAGGGCGGTCGGCAAATTGCCAGCGCCATTGCCCGAATTTCGTAACGGATGGTTCGCTTTCCAATATCGGGAAGGATTCCAGTCGCCTGCTCCCATCCGGCCGCCCATCATGGTGCAATTGCCGGTGATCTGGCAAGAATCACGCTCGAGGCCGACGCCCTTGGTGGGGTCGGTCTCATAGTTGACCTTGTTGCTCGCGACATATTGGTCCCAGTTTGTCGCACCCTTGCGCACGTTGAAGGCTGGCCCGTCTGAATAGTTCGACGAGTTGATGCCGAAACGCGAGTTGATGCCATCTTGCACTGGACCAGCGTTCTGGCCCGGCTCGGTCTGGACGCCATCGCGCGAATAGCAATTTTGCGGCTTGGAATCGGCGAGCATCTTTTCCAACTCGTTCGCGCCGGTGCCAAATGGCGAGGATAAGAAGGCGAAGTTCCCTGGCGCGTAGGAACCGTCGCCGCGCAGCACGATTTGCCGGCGACGATACTTTCTTGTCTGTGCGGCCTGCTCCAGCGTCACGCCGCCAGTGAGGCTGGTGTCTTCATAAGGGTTGCACATAAAGACCGGCGTGTAGTCGCAAACGCTCGATCCGAAGCCCGCGACAGCGCTGGCGCCGATGTTCCAATTCCCGCTGCTTCCGGGATTGAGGAAAGACACAGGAAAAATCGCTGCGAAGCCGACCGGCTTAACATCGATCTGGACGAATCTCGCCGTCGAGGCATAGGTTACCTCGTCGGTGATGACATAATTGGCAGGGATTGGCGCGTTGTCGGCGGGCAGGGCGTTGAGATACCGTCTCGTAACGCCAGCGGCAGCAAGCGTCTGTGGTCCTGGCGTCGCGGAATCGGAAAAGCTGTACTGGTTCGAGACGAGCGTCTGAATGGCGCGGTCGGCTCGGACGATGCTGTCGGAACTGCCGTCGAGCTCCGCCGCGCCAGCCAAGGAAAATGCATCCGCCCCCTTCTGCAGGTCGAAATGCATGTTGTTGACCCGGCTCGTGTCGATGACGAGCAGCGAGAAACCTATGATTGCTGGCAGCGTGATGCTGACCAGGATGAGCGCTATCCCCCTCTGATCTTTCCAGAACGCGCGAATGGTCCCCAACATGACCTTACTCTCTGCTTTCTTGCGCCAAGGCCCTCGCATGCCAGGCGCCCTCCGCATCCTTCCGTTCAGTTCACGGCGTCGTCACGCCTGCCCCGCCGACATTGACCGTGATAGCCGGCGGTGGCGGTGGCGGCGGTGGGAATTTGTAATTGTGTGCGATAGCGGCAGCGCGCGCGCCGTCGCCTTCTATGTGTGTGTTTTTCGAAGCCGGATTGAGCGGATCGACCGTCTGCAGCATCGAATTGAACTTCTGCGTGTCGCCGGCCGCCAAAGTCACCGAGTCATAATGGTTCAGATAGTCCGCGGCGCAGCCCGTCAGAAGGCCGGTGCACAGAGTGAGGAACAAGGCGCTATTTCTTGACATAGAGCATCTTGTCCTTCGATTTGAAGTCCAGCATGTGGCCATAGGGCCCGGTGACGCCGTCGCCTTGCTCGTACTTGCGGATCATGTCCTTGTTCACCTCGAGCTGGCCAAGCACAAAAAATTCGGGATCGTTGGCGGGCCGTGTCTTGTCGAAAGGCGTCGCCAGCTGCTCGCCGGGCTTCACCGGCCGCACGATGTGCGGCGTCACGATCACGACCAATTCGGTCTCTTCCTTCTGGCTGCTCGAATTGCGAAACAGCGTGCCGATCACAGGTACCTGGCCCAGCCACGGCACCTGGTTCTGAAGCTTGGTGGTCTTGCTGGACAGAAGTCCACCGACCGCGAAGCTCTGGCCGTCGCGCAGTTCCACGACGGTTTCCAATTTGCGGTTGGTGAAGATCGGATCGCCTGCGGTTGTGAAGCCGGTCAGGTCGCTGACCTCAGGCGCCAGCTGGATGTGGATCTTGTCGTCGGCGAGCACGACCGGCGTGAACAGAAGATTGACGCCGAATTGCTTGTACTCGATCTGGATCTCGCCATCCTTGTTGACGCTGCGGATCGGGACCTGTCCCCCCGCGTTGAAGCTGGCCGGCTCGCCGGAAAGCGTGGTCAGGTTTGGCTCGGCCAGCGTGCGCACCACCCCTTTGGCCTCCAGGGCTTCGATGTACAGATCGACCTTGATGTTGCTGTCAATGACGCGAGTGAGGAGTGCGCCGAACGGAGTGGAATTGGACAGGAGGCCACTGAGCACGCCAGCAGCCCCCAGCACCTCGCCGTCTTTGTCGACGGCGGCGATCCCGGTTCCGGTGAGCGTCGTGCCTCTGCTGTTGGTGCTGGCGATCGACACGCCAAGATCACGGCCGGCATTGCGCTTGGCTTCCAGCACGCGCACTTCGAGATTGACCTGCTGGCTGTCGTCGACTGTGACGGCATTGATGATGGCATCGGGACCATATTGCTGCGCCACTTCCATGATGGCCGCCAGCGTCGCGCCGTCCTTGACATGACCGCCAAGCCGAACCCGTCCATTGACCGAGCCGATCTCGATACGCGACCTTGGCGAAACCTGGCGGATTGCCGCCGCCATGTCGCTCACGTCGACGCCGACCTCGATCTGCAGGGCGCCGAGCGAGCGCTTGTCGGTGGAAAACAGGTTGACCGTGGTGGTGCCGGCGCCCTTGCCGATGACATAGAGGGTACGGTCGGTCATCGGCTGCGCATCGGCGATCTTCTCGTCGCCGACGACGATGTCGCCCAGATTGGCGCTCACCTGGATTGTCACCGATTGCGACATCGGCAGGAAAATCCGATGCACGCTGGGGGTCGACACGTCGATGAAACGGTCGGCCGCCTCGGCCCCGAGGCTCGATAGCACTACCGTCGCTATACAGGACAACGCGGCGGCCGCTATCCTCCAAAAACCCTGCATCCCCGTCTCCCCAATTGCTGCCGGCGGCAGCCCCCCTTTTATTAGCCGTAGCTTATCATGGTTGTCGCGGCACGTCATATGTCTCGAGCTTCACGCCTCGAAAAACCCCGACCGTCGCCCGCGCCGGTGGCTCAGGCTGCACATATTTGACGACTTCCTTGACTGCTTGCTGCGGTGCGGCCGTCACCACGACCGGAGCGGGCTTGACCTTCCCCAGCTCGTCAAGGCGGCTTCCGACTCGTTCAACAGCCTGGGTTAGCCCTGCAATCTTGTCGTCCGCACGCTTGCGCTCTTCGGCCGCCGCCGCTTCCTCGGCTGCTTTCTTGTCCAGTTCGGCCTGCCTTTTGGCAACGTCGTCGGGCGTTTCGCCGGTCAGATCGGAAAGCGTTACCCGTTCGGTAGTTTCGCCCTTGCTGGCGGCGGCCTGGCGCAGCGCCAGGGACAATTGGCCGGCGCCAGCCGCCAAGGTCAGCTTCTGCGCATCCTTGGTACTAGCCTCCAGGGTCACCGACTTCACGACTGTCGGGCTATCCTTGCTCACATCGGCCACCTGGTCGATCGCGAGCACCTTCATGCTCTGCAGCAGTACGTCGACGAAACTCCGGTCCGCGCCGTCATCGCCGCGCACGCTGCGGGTCAGCAGCACGTCCACACGATCGCCAGGGAAGACGAAACCCGCAACGCCGAGAACGTCGTTCACCCTGATGGAAACGGCCTTCATGCCTTCGCCGAGCACTGCCGAAAGCGTGGCGCGCTGGCCAGGTCCAGTAATCTTGCTGGCCAGGACAGGTTCGTTGGCACTAATGGTTTGAAGAGCCTGCCTCGTGCCTTCGCCTGCCAAGGCTTCCTTCGTTGTCTTGAAGGCGCCGGTTGGAACCGCGCCTGCCGGCCAAGCCACTTCGCGCAATTTATCCGCGGTGAGCGTGTCGCCGAACTTCAGCGGCATTGCCGCCACGACGACCGTACTACCTTGAACGAGGCCCGTTTGCGCCATGGCACTACGCTGGCCGGCCAGCCAGATATTGACCAGCACAACTGCCAGAACGCCGAACACGCCGGCGAGGACGATCATGATAAGCGTATTGGCGCGCATGCCCAAAGCCCCAAGCCCCAGCGCGGGATTCGCCCGCTGCGATTGGATTCAGGCCCGGCTCGAACGAGCCGGGCCTGAATGTACTCAGGCGATCAGGTGCCGACGCCCGTAGATGCGACGCAGGTGCCAGTCCCCTTGTCGAGTGCGGTGCAGAGATCCGAGAAACGAGCGTTTACCCAGGCACCAATGGCGATGACTGTCAGGATCGATGCAACGGCGATAATGCCGATAAGGATGGAATATTCGACCATGGCAGCGCCGTTTTCATCGTCGCGGAACTGCCGGGTCATCGTCATGAGCTTGTTCATGTCAATTTCTCCCTTTGGAGGTTACAACCCGACGAGACAGAGCACGGGATGAAATCCATACCCAAGCATCCCCCGTCATCTCGATCCTAGGTCCCGAGAAAACACGGAGTCAAACCGGATTAACGGTTCCTTAACTTTCCAATACATGAACCTGCGAGTAGAATCCGCTCCTGAAAACCAGCAAGAGCTTGATTCGTCTGATTTTTCAAGCGCCCTTAACCATTCGTTCACAATTATGCGTCCTAGCTAATGAAGGTAGTCGTACTTTAGCAATCTAGCATATCCCTTTATATCTAAGGGGTTACGGCCGGTCCTAGGGTGGATTCCCATGCCTGCTGTCGCCGGGCGCAGAGGACGCTTTAAAGTCTAGATCCCGCTTCTGCGTCCGAGGCTGATAAGCGGCGAATAAAAACGATATTCTTTTCCGCTGGCTCTTAACTATGTTGAAAGTATTGACCAGGGGCGGATCGTTCGGGCGCTTGTGCCCCGGGTGGTTAACGTTTAGTTTCCACTAATATAAGGTTTAGGGGAGCATACGGGATTATGCTGGGGCGGTTCATCAAGGGGCAAGGCGCGCAGCCGGGCGTGGCAAACGCGGAGACGCTGACAGTTCTGCCTGTCGCTCCCGCCCTTTCTCCAGCAGCCGATATCGAATCCCACGGCGACGCTTTCCTGACGCTCAAGGTCGAAATCCATCGCCATCTGATCGATAGGTTCAACCTGACCGCGCTCGAAAGTGCTTCCAAGGATGAGATCCTGAACGAGATCCGTCCCATTGTGCGCGAGTTCGTTCGCGGCCGAAACGTACCGTTGAATGCGCGCGAACTCGATCAACTGACCAGCGACACGGCGGACGAAATGCTCGGACTGGGGCCGATCGAGCCTTTGCTCAAGGACGAATCCATCACGGATATCCTGATCAACACCCACAAGCGCGTTTTCATCGAGCGGCGTGGCATCGTCGAGGAAACGCCAATCCGGTTTCGGGATGAGGCGCATCTGCTGCGCGTCATCAACAAGATCGTTTCGGCTATCGGCAGGCGTGTCGATGAATCGTCGCCGATGGTCGATGCGCGGCTGGAAGACGGCTCTCGCGTCAACATCGCGGTGCGGCCGATTTCGGTGGATGGCCCGCTGGTGTCGATCCGTAAATTCTCGAAGAACCCCTATTCGCTCGAGCGTTTGATGGCATTCAATTCGATCCGGCCGCCGATGATCGAATTGCTGCGGATCGCCGTCCAGGCGCGCAAATCGATCCTGGTTTCGGGCGGCACCGGCAGCGGCAAGACGACGTTGCTTAATGCCTTGTCGAGCTACATACCCTCGAAGGAACGGCTGATCACCATCGAGGATGCGGCCGAACTGCAATTGCAGCAGCCGCATGTCGGCCGGCTGGAGACGCGCCCGCCCAATGTCGAGGGCAGGGGCGAGGTGCGCCAGCGCGAATTGCTGAAAAACGCGCTGCGCATGCGGCCGGACCGCATCATCGTCGGCGAGGTGCGCGGCGAGGAAGCCTTCGACATGCTGCAGGCCATGAACACTGGCCATGAGGGGTCGATGACCACCATCCACGCCAACACGCCGCGCGATGCGATATCGCGGCTGGAACAGATGGTCGGCATGGCCGGAATGCCGATGACGCATGAGTCAATCCGGGCGCAGATTGCCTCCGCCATCGATATTATCGTGCAGACACAGCGTCTTTCGGACGGCGGCCGGCGTGTCACCTCCATATCGGAGCTGACTGGCATGGAGGGCAATGTCGTCCAGCTTCAGGAGATCTATCATTTCGTCCGCCGTGAGGTCACAGCCGAGGGCAAGGTCATCGGAGACTTTCGCGCAACGGGTGTCCGTCCGCGCTTCGCTCCGGAGGCCGCGACGCTTGGCCATCACTTTGCCAAGGACGCCTTCAACCCGCAGGTTGCCCTCTGATGCTGACTGGTCAAGCTCTGCTGTATTTCATCTATATGCTGGCGGCAGCCTCGGTCATTCTCACCGGCGAAGCCCTGTATCTTTCATTTGCCGGCCGCCGCTCCCGGTCTCTGGCAGTTAATCGTCGATTGAAGCGGCTCGCCGGCGAGGTTCCGGCCGAACAAACGTTGCAGGGGTTGCTGCGAGAACGCGGCCTCACGGACTCCGGCGACTTTCTTTTTGGACTGGTCTGGCTGAACAGGCTCTATACCCAATCCGGTATCACCGGAAATCCATTGACTTTCGCTGCGACATTTCTGCTTGCAGGGCTTGCGATGGCGTTGCTGCTGTTACTCTTCAATTCTTCCGCTTTGGCGTCACTTCTTATCTTTCTGATCTTGGGGCTTGTCCTGCCACTTGTCGTCCTCCGGCGCGCCCGCAACAAACGAATCCGGAAGTTTGCCAAGCAACTGCCGGATGCGCTCGACATGATCGTTCGTTCGCTGCGCGCCGGACATCCAGCTTCCGTGGCAGTTGGTCTCGTCGCCCGAGAAATGCCCGATCCGCTCGGCACCGAGTTCGGCATCGTCTCCGATGAAATCACCTTTGGCCTCAGCATCGAGCAGGCGGTGCGAAAGCTTTCGCAGCGTGTCGGATTCGAGGGCCTTCAGCTGCTGTCGGTATCGCTGTCGATCCAGGCCAAGACGGGCGGCAATTTGACCGAAATTCTGACCAATCTTTCCTCGGTCCTGCGTGAACGGCAGAAATTGCGAATGAAAATCAAGGCGCTTTCGGCCGAAGGTCGCGTCTCCGCGTGGATCATCTCCTTGTTTCCTGTTGTGATGTTCTTCACGCTTCAAATCCTGGCCCCGGCCTACTACGGCGGTGTCTGGGGCAACCCGCTCGTTTTCCCGATACTTCTGCTCTTTGGTTTGTGGGCGCTGCTTGGCGACTTCATCATGTACCGGATGGTTACTTTCGATTTCTGACTGGGAGCGACGAACAAATTGTTTTCGAACATTCAGGACCTGGGCTTCTTGGTGTCCATTGCCGTCTTTGTGGCGGCGATGTCCCTTTTCCTGTTCGGTGCGCTTGTCTTTTTACCGGCCCTTCAAACACGAAAGCTCGTCGCGCAGAGCCTCAAAAGCGAAGGAATGACCGATCGCCGCTCGATGCTCGGACAAGACCAGCTTGCCAAGCTTGCCGCGCAACGGCCGGTCGAGGCGTACTTCAAGTCGATCGAGAAGGAGCGGGAAGAGCCGAACGCCTTGGAAGCGAAACTGTTTCGCGCCGGCTTTTATAAATCGAGCGCACCGCTGATTTATACGTTGTCCCGCCTTGTCGCGGTCTGCGTCGGTTTTCTGGCGATGTATGCACTCCTGTCGCGGGTTCTGCCGCCGCAACTGCCCGGTTTCATCACTCTTGCCGGTTCTGCCCTGTTCGGCCTTGCCACCATGGTGATTCCCTCAATTCTGCTCGACCGTTTCGAGAACAGCCAGAAACAGATCTATCGTCGAGCCTTCCCCGACTTCATGGACATGATGATCACCTGCGCCGATGCCGGTATGAGCCTGGAGGGGGCAGTCGAACGCGTCAGCCAGGAAATGGCCGCCACCCACAAATGGCTGGGCATCCAGCTGTCGATCATGAATTTGCAGCTGCGTGCTGGCAAGCCGTTGCGGGAAGCGCTGCGCGAACTTTCAGATCGCATCGGGCTTGACGAGGCGCGGGCACTGGCGGTCCTGTTCCGTCAATCGGAAGAACTCGGCACCAGCCTCACCGATGCCTTGCGTGTTTATAGCGCCGAGATGCGTGGGCAAAGGATTCTGAGTGCCGAGGAACGGGCCAACTCTCTTCCCGTCAAAATGATGATCCCGCTGGGCCTGTGCATCTTCCCGGTCGTCATGATGGTTATCATGTTGCCGGTGATCATCCGGATGAAGGGCATTTTCTTCTAAATGGGTATATGCTTTGATTCTAAAATAGAGTCGCAGGACTCTTGGGGGATAAAAATGACAGGGCCAATGCGCCTCGCAACCGTCGTCGCGGCCAGTCTGCTGATGGCGGCGCTTGCCGGCTGTCAGACAAACGGCGTGGACGCCACTGGCGGTGTCGTGCGTACCAACGAGCCCTCGAAAGGCGACGTGACGTCCTTCGGCGATGCATTCGACGGGTTGAAGACTGTCGGCGACGTCGAATACTACGCTTCGGACCAAGCCGTCGCGGAGGCCAAGAACCAGTTCCGCGCCGAAAACTACGGCAATTCCGGCGCCTTGTTCTTCAAGGCGACGCAGCTTGCGCCCAACGACGGCGGCGCATGGATGGGCTTGGCGGCTTCCTGCGACCGCATCCACCGCTTCGACCTTGCAGATCGCGCCTATGGCAGGGCGTTCAAGCTGATGGGACCGTCGCCCGAATATTACAACAATGTCGGCTATTCCTATCTGCTGCGCGGCAAGCTGCAGGACGCGCGCGGCAATTTCCTCAAGGCCTATGAGCTGGCGCCCAACGATCCGACCGTGGCCAACAATCTGAAACTGCTCTCGTCAAGCGTGCAAAACATCGAGCGCTGAACGTGCTGCTGACCGAAGCGATAGTGCTGAAGCTACTGGCCGCGGCCCTGCTCGCGCGGATCGCCTGGCTCGACTTTACCACCCAGAAAATATCCAACCGCGACGTGCTGCTGCTGCTCTGCCTCGGGCTCGGATCGCTCCTGCTTGTGTCGCTCCAATCCGCATCGTGGTGGGATATGGGCTTGAGCGCGGTGGCCGGCCTGTTGCTGTTTCTGGCGCTCTTCCCATTCTGGTTGCTGCGCAAGATCGGTGCCGGCGATGTCAAGTTGCTGGCGGTCGTGCCGCTTCTGATCGGCGGTAGTGGGTTGACGGTATTTTCGCTGCTGCTGCTGGTTTTTGCCCTGGCCACGGCCCTGGTCGTGAAGAACCCGCTGCTGCTGCCTCAAAGTGCCTTCCGCGTCTACGTCCAGCATCTCGATCAGAGAGGCGTGGTGCCTTTCGGCGTGCCGATCTCGGCGGCCGCGATCTGCACGATAGCGCTGCAGATCTACTGGAGTTTTGTCCTGGCCAACAGCTCCGGAATCCTTGGCCAGCTCAATTAGCTCCTCGTTGCTGCGATGCCGCTCGGCGTTACGGTCCGACGATCTTGTAAGCACACGTCTAAATCGTAAAACGATAGCGATTTCGCGCCACGACAGGGTGGTTGCGGATAAGCCACAACGGCCCGCCTCCACCGGGTTCCGAAAGCGGGCGGAAACATGGCTCGGTCCTGCACGAAATATTACGTGACGGAACGTCCGGGCCGCCAGTTTATTTGGCCATGGAGCCGGGTCGCCTCGGGCAAATCCCCGAGTAGATGGGATGCGGCGCCTGCTGCCACCTTTCCGGCCGATCGCCAACAGAGAGAGACAGATTTATGCCCGATCCGAGAGAACCCGATCCCAATCGCGACGTGCCCATGCCGGCTCCCAATTGGAAGCCCAAGCCGATCGGCGAACCGGAGCCGGAAGAATTGCCCGATGAGGCGCCGTTACCCAATCCTGACGAAAACGAAGAGCCCCCGATGCATGCGGTCGGCTGAGCGGAAGCCGACCGTCATTTGGTCACTCCTCGTCGAAGCGGCCGCCTTCCCTGGAGGGATCGCGTGAAAGGACCGCCTCCTCGACATCGTCGGGCAATGCCTCGTCGCTTTCCTGGTAGGCGTTGTCGTCATCTTCCTCGGGCAATTCGCCGTCAGCCTCGTCTTCCACCTCGACGTCGTCGGGAAGGATTTTCGCACCTGCCAGTGCGTCCCAGTCCTGCTGCTCGATCACGGGACCTTCCGTTGCAGCCGGGTCGTCACTCTGAACCGCGGGTTGTTCTGTTTCGCGGGGGGCCATCGCCGTTCTCCGAATCGTCGTTCCCTGAGTCCGGGGAGTTTGCCCCGGATCGCCTGAGGCGCCCGGGGCAACAGCTCGCCAGCTAGGCGGCCTGTTCCAGGGCACGCTCGTTGACGCCGCCCTCGCCAAGGCTGGAAAGCGCCTCGTCGGTCGCCGTCTCCTCCTCCAGGGTTTGATTGAGGAGTTTGACCACGTCGCTCTTGCCGAGCTGTTCGGCCCAGGCGATCAGCGTCCCGTAACGCGCGATCTCGTAATGCTCGACGGCCTGCGCTGCGCCAACCAGCCCTGCGTCCAGCGCCGGAGCGCCCTTGTATTCCTCGAGGATTTCCGAACCCTCCTCGAGGATACCGTCGATGGCCGGACAGGTCTTGCCCCGGGCCGGCTTGTCGAGAAGCTCGAACACCTGTTCCAGCCGATCGACCTGGCCCTCGGTCTCCGCCAGATGTTTCTGGAACGCCGCGACAAGATCCTCGGATTCGGCGCCCTTCGCCATTTTCGGCAGCGCCTTCAGGATTTTCTTCTCGGCGTAATAGATGTCCTTCAGCCCGTCGAGGAACAGGGCTTCAAGATCTTTCGTTGCCGCTTTCTTCGCAGTCGCCATGATTGTCTTCTCCAATTGTCGTGAAGCTCACCAGCGCGGTGTAGCTGGGGGCACAACTTGCTATCGTGGCGGTTGTTCCAACCGCCTCGCAAACAGGCTGCCGCCAGCTCGCCGAGCGCGCCCGTGGGGCAAACTTCCTCACTGGATCTGCCGCATGGTGCATTGGCGCGGCGCCTTGTCCGGCCGCCAGCGCAGCAGCTTGGTGCCATGGCGGAACCTGTCGCCGGTGACGTGATCGAAGCGAACCTCGACCACAAGCTCCGGCCGCAGGGGCTCCCATTCGCCGCTGCGTTCGGTGCTCCAGCGGCTCGGCCCGCCCGGCGCCTTGCCGGTGAAACCGGGTCCGCCTCGTAACTTCTCCAGCGTTCGGGTGACGCCGGCCCGGTCATCCCTGCCGATGGTCGAGGTAAAGCCGACATGGTCGAGTTTGCCGCTCTCGTCGTAAAGCCCGAGCAGCAGCGAGCCGACCTCCCTGCTGCCGGTCAGATAGCGAAATCCGCCGACCACGCAGTCGGCCGTTCGCAGCCGTTTGACCTTGACCATCGCGCGTTCCCCCGGCCGGTAGGGGTCGGCCAGCAATTTGGCGACCACGCCGTCGGTGGGACCGTGGCCGGCGCCCTCCAGCCAGCGCCTGGCGGCCGCCGGATCGGTCGCGCTGGGCGAGAGCCGCAAGCCAGGCTCGGCGCAATCCCGAACGAACCCCTCGACCGCCCGGCGGCGGCGCGACAACGGCTCGCCAAGCAGGCTCGTGCCGCCCGGCGCGGCCAGCATGTCGAACAGGATCAGCCGGGCCGGCGTTTGCGCGCTGAGCTTGCGTATGCGGCTTTCGGCGGGGTGAAGCCGCATCTGCAGCGCGTCGAAGGAAAGCTCGCCATCGAGCTCTATCGCGATTTCGCCGTCGACAACGAAGTTGCGGGCCTCGACCTGCCGCAGCATGGCGACGAGCTCCGGGAAGTACCGGCCCAGAGGTTTGCCGGATTTGGCACGCAACTCGACATCCGTGTCGCCCTTGAAGGCGAGGCAGCGAAAGCCGTCCCATTTGGGTTCGTATTGCCAAAGGCCTTCCCCTTCCGGCAGCGCATCGGCGGCCTTTGCCTCCATGGGAGGCGTGTCCAGGGGAAGGGCAAAGCTGTCCGTCATTGGCTCTACCATGGCTCTCCGGGGCGTTGCGCCCGCACGATGCGCCGCAGCGGCTTCAGGCGCCGAGATCGATCAAAGCCACCCCGAGTTCGGCTCGTTTGCGGCGGCGCAGGTGAGCCGGCGCTTCCACCACCGTGATTTCCAATGTCGGCAGAACGGTGCCCTCGAGGAGATGACCGCCTCTCGTCGTGCCATCGCTCAAGCCAAGTACGGTGTGGACATGAAGACTTGGCTTGCCGTCATCGCCCGTGGCAACATCGCCGATCGCGCTCAAGACCTCGCATTGTTGCTCGACCGGGATTTTTCGATAGCTCTTCGACTCCAGGTCGAACCAGCCCACGATAGCCCGTTGGAAGGCGCCTATCGCCGTCAGGGAAGCGCTGCCGATCTTCTGGTCCACCGCGAAGCTGGTCAGCGCCGAAAATGCCTCTTCGCCCGGGTCGAGCACCACCACGAATGTCCGTTGGCCGTTCGCCTCGTTGACGAGTCGCGATTTCATGGCGGCGTCCGATCCTGGAGGTCGTTCAATGGGCGTGGTGTTCGGCGTTCCTTTTGCGCGTCGCCGCCGCCTTCTTTGCCGATTCTGATCGGCTGGCGGCCGATCGGGAAGCCGACGCCTTGCCGCCCGTCTTGCCACCCTTGTGCGCCGCTGGATGACCGGTGTACTTGCCGCGCCCGGGGCCGCCTTCTTTCTTGCCGCCACCATCGTCCTTGTTGACCGTCGCCCATGCGCGTCGCTCGGCTTCCTTGTCGGAGACGCCGCGCTTCTCATAGCCTTCGGCGATATGGTCGGCCTTGCGTTCCTGCTTGTCGGTGTACTTGGATTTCTCGCCTCGGGGCATGATCGTTTCTCCTTCTCGATGGAGGTTGAACGTCAGGTTAGCGCCAGGGTTCCAACGCGGGCGGCGAACCGGCCGTTCCTGACATCGCCCAGGACCGTGGCCGGCTGTTACGCCTCGGGCGCCGTCGCGGGTGCCGTGTAGCGCCGGCGGACGGCATCCAGAACCCGCTTCCGGCTCTCCTCGGCCGAGAGCTTGCTGTCCTTTTCCGCCTCGGCGGTTTCGCGAGCGAGGTCCTTGTCCCTGATCTGCTGCCGGAACCATTTCGAATAGTCGCCCGCGCGCAGATGAAACTCCCAGGTCTTGTCGTCTATGCCTTCGGCCATCTGGGCAAAGATCATCAGGTTGTGGGCCCTCAGGTTCATCGCGTCATCGGGACCACGGAAATAGAAGCTGCCGGTCTCGTCGAGCTGGCCCTCGGCATATTTGCGGCTATGGCGCTTGAGCGACTGGCGAGGTTCGATCACCTTGACCGTTTTGATTTTCTTGCCCGCTCCCGGCCGCCAGAACAGAACCCGGTCGCCCTTCGGGGTGGGAATGTCCTTGGGGGCCTCGATGCCGGTCTCGCGGCAGAAGGCCTTCACCACGTCCTTCGCCTTCGGGCCAAGGGCGATGACGGCCGTAACCAGACGCAGGGCGTCGGTCGAAATCGCTTCGGGATGGACGGTGATCAGGATCGTGCCCGGCAGTTCCAGGGAGAGCACGGAGCGCGTGTCGTCGCGCCGCTTCGGAAGAAGATGGTGCGCCTCGTCGATGACCAGCCAATGCGGCCTTGCGGTGCGGCGGCGGAAGCTGCCGAGGCCAGGCAGCAGGTCGGCAAAGAAATCGGGCCGTTCGTTGACACGCAGCGCGAGCCCGTTGACGACGACATTGCTGTCGGCCTTGGCGATCAGATCCAGCACCTGCGCCTTTGTCGGCGCGCTCGATCCGTCCCCCAGCCGAACGGCACCCTCGAGGCCATCATAGTCGCCCTCGGGGTCGAAGACGCAAAACTGGAACCGGCTCTCGACGAAGCGTTCCGTCAGCGCGGTGGCCAGGGTGGATTTGCCGATGCCCGAACTGCCGGCGATGAGCACGGTTTCGGTTGGCGACAGATAGATGTCGTCGCCGCCCGACGATCCCAGGACAATGCCGTCATGACGCTTCGGCACGATCCCGTGGTCGCGCTTGATCAGCTTGTCGATCAGTTCCTCGACGCCTTTGCCGCGTGCGCCGCGCGTGACCAGGTTTGCGGTGCTCTTGACCGCGGGAATGGCATTGTCGACCGCAACGCTGCAGCCGCAGGCCTGCAGGAAGGCATGATCGTTCTCGGCGTCGCCCACACCCACCACATTGTGCGGCGACAGGCGAAGTTCCTCGAGCGCGGCCGCCAGCCCGGTGGCTTTGTTGACGCCGCTCGGCAGGATCATCACCGCGCCTTTGTTGAAGATGATTTCGAGTTCGAGCCCCATCTTCTTGATGACGTCGAGCACGGTCGCCTGATGTGGCTCCCAGGTGGCGACGATCGACCGTCCCACCGAAAGTGGCTTCACCCCCTGCTTTTTCAGTCCGGCTACGAATTTGGGCTCCGGCGACGGCGAGATCACCCGCTCCTCTTCGCTCGCCGGCGTGTAGATCAGGGCGCCGTTCTCGGCGACGACCTTGTCGAACAGGCCGATCTCAGGAAACACGCGCTTGAGGTCGGGCAATTCGCGTCCGGTCACCAGAAGCAGTTTGCGGCCGCTTTTCTTGAACCGCTCCAGCGCGGCGAGCGTCTTCCCTGAAACAGTCCCGTCATGCGCGAGCGTTCCGTCATAATCCGTCGCCAGGGCAATGAAATACATTGCGCCGACCTCAATAGCCGCCGACGATCGGCAGGATTTCGCCGGTGATGTAACTCGAGCAATGCGCAGAGGCGAGGAACACATAGGCGGGAGCCAGTTCCTCCGGTTGTGCCGGCCGTTTCATCGGCGTGTCGGCGCCGAATTTCGAGACGTCGTCGGCTTCCTTGTCGGACGGATTGAGCGGCGTCCACACCGGACCGGGCGCGACCGCGTTCACCCGGATGCCCTTGGCGATAAGATTGCCCGAAAGCGCACGGGTGAAGGCATGGATGCCGCCCTTGGTCATCGAATAGTCGACCAACTGCTTCGAGCCGTCTATGCCCGTAACCGAACCGGTGTTGACGATCGCCGAGCCCGGCTTCATGTGCGGCACGGCTTCCTGCGCCATATGGAAATAGCCGTAGAGATTGGTCTTCAGCGTCGTGTCGAAATGTTCTTCGGTCAGGTCGCCGAAGTCGCTGGAATGGATCTGGAAGGCGGCGTTGTTTACCAGCACGTCGATGCGGCCGAATGTCTTGACCGTGGCCGCCACGGCATCGTGGCAATCCTGCCGTTCGCTGACGTCGGCCTTTATCAGGATGCAGCGCCGGCCTTCTTTTTCGACGGCGGATTTCGTCTCTTCGGCGTCCCTGTCCTCGGCCAAGTAGACGATCGCGATGTCGGCGCCTTCGCGGGCGAACAACACCGCCACCGCGCGGCCGATGCCTGAATCGCCGCCTGTGATGAGGGCCACCTTGTCCTCGAGTTTCCGCGATCCGAGATAATAGGGCGCATCATAGAGCGGGGCGGGCTCGATTGCCCATTCGTGCCCGGGTTTGGCGTGATGCTGCTTGGGAAAGGGTGGCTCGGGATAGGCCCGCGCGCCAGCCTGCATGGCGTGCTCGGCCTTGCCATTGCGCTTGGCTTTGTCCTTGGCATCGATGCCGCGCTGGATATGGCGCTGCTTGGCGGCTTCACCGCCCGTTTGTGACTTCGTCTGCATGGTCTTGACCTCGGCTGAAGAAAGTTCACGCGCGGCAGACCGACGGGTCTGCGCGACGCATAGGCAGTCAGGGGTATCGCCGCACGCCCTTGTCAGTCCTTGACGTAGGCGCCGGGTTGGCGGCCCGACCTTGGAGCCTTCGCGTCCTTCGAATGCTCGGAGATCGCCGGACCCGCGCCGGATGTCTTCTCCGTTGCGGGGCTGGGTGTCGCCTTGCGAGGCGGGTTCTGTCCTTCTGACTGATGTGTCTCTTCATTTGTCTGGTCCGCCGGTCGCGTAAGCCCCATTCCCCCTCCCGGCGGCTTGTTGCCGGCTGCGTCAGACGAGAAATCATCGTTCGGATCCGGGCCGGTCCTGGCGGGATACTTCCGCGCGCCGGTTTCATATTCGGTTCTGTCGCGTGCCATAGCTTCCTCCGTGTGTGGCTGAACGGAAAACAGCCGCCGGGCGATCAGGTTCCGAACAAACGGTTATGGTCACCCCTTTTCGCCAACGGTCGCCGTCGCGTGCAACGGCTGCAACCACCTGATGGCCTGGCACGTTG
Source organism: Mesorhizobium sp. BH1-1-4 (assembly GCF_020165665.1). Lineage (NCBI taxonomy): Bacteria > Pseudomonadati > Pseudomonadota > Alphaproteobacteria > Hyphomicrobiales > Phyllobacteriaceae > Mesorhizobium > Mesorhizobium sp. BH1-1-4. Next base: position 222,634 of record NZ_JAIUIN010000007.1, on the reverse strand, counting down.
AGGCCGAACCCCGGATCGGCCCCTCGCATGCTCGAAGCGCTTTATCTGAACCTTGGTCAGCACGACGCCCTCTCGGATGGAGAGAAGGCGCTGCTCGCCGAAGCCATGTCGATTGAAAGGAACTTTGCCACCGGCGAAGACATCGTCGTGGAAGGCTCACGACCGACCTACAGCACGCTGATCGTCGATGGCCTCGCCGCACGCTACAAGGTGCTGGAGGATGGTGGCCGGCAATTTACCTCGTTGCAGGTACCGGGCGATTTCGTCGATCTGCATGCCTTCCTCCTGAAGACCATGGACCATGGCATCATCGCGCTGTCGCCATGCCATGTGATCGCGGCCGACCACAGCAAATTGCGCGCCATCACCGAGCAGGCGCCGCACCTGACCCGGCTCCTGTGGCTGGACACGCTGGTCGACGGCGCCATCCACCGGGAATGGATCGTGGCCATGGGCCGTCGTTCCAAGACCGCGCATCTGGCGCACCTGCTGTGCGAGCTCTTCGTCAGGCTTCAGGTGGTCAAGCACACAAGAGGCATGACCTTTCGGCTGCCGCTGTCGCAGGCGGAACTCGCCGACGTCCTCGGCCTTTCGGTGGTTCATATGAACCGGGTCATCGGTGCGCTGCGCAACCTTGGCGCCATCGGCTGGACGAGCCACATGGTCACGATCCTAGACTGGGAGCGGCTGATGACTATAGCCGAGTTCGATCCGACCTATCTCAGCATGCGACGCGAGCCCAGATGATCACGAGGCCGGTTCGGCCTCTGCGCTGTCTCGGCAGGGCGAGTGTTCCGCGTCAGCGTCCAAAAACAGAATGCCATTCCTTACACATCGCATGGGAGCGATATAAATATCGGCTGTTGGCGATATAGGAAGTCCATGGATCACGATGCCATCCTGAAGGCACTGGCCCATCCGGTTCGGCGCGAAATCCTGAACTGGCTGAGAGAGCCGGAAAAGCATTTCACCAGCCAGGAACATCCTCTGGAGATGGGGGTTTGCGCGGGTCAGTTCGAGCGTTGCGGTCTCTCGCAATCGACCGTGTCGGCCCATCTCGCCACCCTTTCATCGGCGGATCTGGTGACCACGCGCCGCCTCGGTCAATGGGTTTTCTACAAGCGCAACGATGAAACGATCGCCGCTTTCCGCGCTTCGCTCTCCGATATCTGAACTTGCACTTGCTTGAGAATGAAAGGCATCCGATGACCACACTTTTCGACCCGATTGCGGCCGGCGACCTCGCCCTTGCCAACCGCATCGTCATGGCGCCGCTGACGCGCAACCGCTCGCCGAACGCGGTTCCGGGTGATCTGTCCGTCACCTATTACCGCCAGCGGGCGACGGCGGGCCTGATCGTGACGGAAGCGACGGCGATCTCGCATCAGGGCCAAGGCTATGCGAACGTTCCGGGTCTTTACGCGCCCGAACAGCTCGCCGGGTGGAAGAAGGTCACCGACGCCGTGCACGCCGAAGGCGGCAAGATCGTCGTTCAGCTCTGGCATGTGGGCCGCATTTCGCACACATCGCTGCAGCCGGGTGGCGGCAAGCCTGTCGCGCCGTCGCCGATACGCGCGAAATCCAAGACCTTCCTGGTCGCGGAGGACGGCAGCGGCAGCTTTGCCGAGACGTCGGAGCCGCGGGCACTGGAGGAAAGCGAGATCCAGGACATCGTGCAGGACTTCCGGCGCGCCGCGAAGGCGGCAATCGAGGTCGCCGGTTTCGACGGCGTCGAAATCCACGCGGCCAATGGCTATCTTCTTGACCAGTTCCTGCGTTCGGGCAGCAACCATCGCACCGACGCTTATGGCGGTTCGATCGAGAACCGTGCCCGCTTCCTGTTCGAGGTGGTGGAGGCGGTCGTCGCTGAAGTCGGCGCCGGCCGGACTGGCATTCGGCTCTCGCCGGTGACGCCGGCAAACGACTCCTCCGATCCAGAACCCCAGCCCTTGTTCGAACACGTGGCCAAGGAACTTGGCCGCCATGGATTGGCCTATGTCCACGTCGTTGAAGGCGCCACGGGCGGGGCGCGCGATTTCCAGCAGGGCGAGCGGCCGTTCGACTACGCCTCCTTCAAGGCGGCCTATCGCGATGCGGGCGGCGCCGGCGCCTGGCTGGTCAACAATGGCTATGACAGGGAACTCGCGGAAGCTGCCGTGAAGGAGGGGCGTGCCGATCTGGTCGCCTTCGGCAAATTGTTCATTGCCAATCCCGATCTCGTCGGCAGATTGCGGCAGGGCACCGCGTTGAACGCGCCTGACAGCAATACATTCTACGGGGGCAGTTCGAAGGGATATACGGACTATCCGACAGCGGCATAGCAGCTTGCCGACTGGGCCGAAGTTCCGGCGGATCGCGGTCGATCCCGCCATGCCGGACCTTCGGCCGATCGATCCATCGGGCAAGGCGATCTCTGTGGATCGGCAAGCCGTTGGCGCAATAATTTGAGCAATACCGGCCGGACGCGTAGCCATGACACACAAGAAGCAGTTGCGGCTCGGCGCCTTCATGCGCCCGGTCAGTTTGCACACGGGCGCCTGGCGTTATCCCGGCGCCTATCCCGATGCCAATTTCAACTTCGCCCATCTGAAGCGCTTCGCCCAGACGCTGGAGGCAGCGAAGTTCGACGCCTTCTTCATGGCCGATCATCTGGCCGTGCTCAACATGCCGATCGAAGCGCTGCGGCGCAGCCATACGGTGACGTCGTTCGAGCCGTTCACGCTGCTATCGGCCCTGGCCGCCGTCACCGATCATATCGGGCTGGTCGCCACGGCATCGACGACCTTCGACGCGCCCTATCATGTCGCGCGCCGCTTCGCTTCGCTCGATCATATCAGTGGCGGCCGCGCCGGCTGGAATATCGTCACCACGTCCAACCCCGACGCGGCGCTCAACTTCGGTCTCGACGATCATGTCGAGCATGACGAGCGCTACCGGCGGGCTCGGGAGTTCTATGATGTCGTGACCGGCCTGTGGGACAGCTTTGCCGACGACGCATTCATCCGCGATGCCGAAAGCGGGCTCTATTTCGATCCGGCCAGGCTGCATGTGCTGGATCACAAGGGCGAGCATCTTTCAGTACGGGGCCCGCTCAACATCGCGCGGCCGGTGCAGGGCTGGCCGGTCATCGTCCAGGCCGGCGCGTCGGAAGTCGGACGGCAACTGGCGGCCGAGACGGCGGAGGTCATTTTCGCCGCCCATGCCGACCTCGCCGCCGGACAGCGCTTCTTTGCCGACGTCAAGGGCCGGGCGCAGAAACTCGGCCGCTCGCGCGACGACATCAAGATCCTGCCCGGAGCCTTCGTCATCGTCGGCGACAGCGCCGAGGAAGCACAGGCCAAGCGGGCCAGGCTCGACAGTCTCGTCTATTACGAAAGCGGCATCGCCTCGCTGTCGATCGCGCTCGGGCATGATGCGTCGGGCTTCGACCCGGACGCGCCCCTGCCGGAAATCCCCGAAACCAACGCCAGCAGGAGCGGCCGTGAGCGCGTCATCGAACTGGCGCGCCAGGAGAAGCTCACCGTCAGGCAGCTGGCGCAAAGGCTGGGCGGTTATTCCGGCCTAGCCTTCGTCGGCACGCCACAGGCCATCGCCGACGAAATGGAGGAATGGCTCGTCGCCGAGGGCTCCGACGGGTTCAACATCATGTTTCCCTACCTGCCTGCCGGGCTTGACGATTTTGTCGGGAAGGTCGTGCCCGAACTGCAGCGACGGGGCATATTCAGGCAGCAATATGAGGGATCGACGCTGCGCGAGAATCTCGGCCTGAAGCGGCCTCCCAACCGGTTCTTCGGGTAGGACGTCATTCGAGGGGAGCTATGCAATGACGACGCTGACGAACACCCGCATCGTGCTTGCGGCGCGGCCGCAAGGCCGGCCGAAACCGAGCGATTTCCGCGTCGAATCCGGTGCCATCGGCGAGCCGGGGGAGGGCGAACTGCTGTTGCAGATTCTCTATCTGTCGCTTGATCCCTATATGCGCGGCCGCATGAACGCCGCCAGGTCCTACGCCAAGCCGGTCGAGATCGACGGCGTGATGGAGGGCGGCACGGTGGCGCGTGTCGTCAAATCCCGCCATGCCGGCTTCGCGGAAGGCGATATCGTGCTGTCCCACTCGGGGTGGCAGAGCTTTGCCGTGTCCGACGGTGTCGGGCTGCGCAAGCTCGATCCTGCGGCGGCGCCCGTCACCACCGCGCTCGGAGTGCTCGGCATGCCGGGCTTCACCGCCTATGCCGGCCTGCTCACCATAGGACGGCCAAAGGCCGGCGAGACAGTGGTGGTGGCGGCCGCCAGCGGCCCGGTCGGATCAGCTGTCGGGCAGATTGCGCGCATCAAGGGGGCTCGTGCGGTCGGCATTGCCGGCGGCGCCGAAAAATGTGCTTTCGTGCGCCAGGAACTCGGCTTCGACGCGGTCGTCGATCACCGCGCCCATAATTTTGCCGAGCAGCTGAAGGCTGCCTGTCCCGAAGGCATCGACGTTTACTTCGAGAATGTCGGAGGTACTGTATGGGACGCGGTGTTTCCGCTGCTCAACGAGTTCGCGCGCGTGCCGGTCTGCGGGTTGATCGCGCAGTACAACATCCCTGTGGATGCCGGCGCCGACCGGCTGCCGGTGCTGATGCAGCAGGTGCTGCATCGCAGCCTGACGATAAGGGGCTTCATCCAGCGCGAGTTTGTCGATCAGCGCCCAGCCTTCTATCGCGAGATGGCCGAATGGATAGCGTCCGGACGTGTGCGGTACCGGGAGGATATCGTGGACGGCATAGCGAATGCGCCGCAGGCTTTTCTGGGGCTTCTCGAAGGAAAGAATTTCGGCAAGCTCATCGTGCGGGTCGCGGAATAGTCATCTCCCGGGATCGGGCCATTCACGGAGGTGGCTGCCGGAACCGCAAATCGCCTTCTTTAAGGGCGGCCCCTCCGGAAGAAAAATCTTCTCCGAATTCGTCCAATGGCGACCATCAATTCCTTTCGTTCAGCAGCAATGTCTATAAAAACTATGGACATTCTGCCAACCGGTTCGAACACGGAACAAGGCATCCATCATGAACAATCCGGCCATTGTCGGCTTCTCCGGCAATTTCACGCGGCCCTCAAAGACCCGCGGCTTCGTGGACCATATCGTGACCGAGATCGCCGGGCGATACGGCCTCTCCGCCAGCACCCATGACGTCGTCGATCTCGGTCCCAGCCTTGGCAATGCCAAAGGGACACGTGACCTGGACGAACAGGCTCGCGCCGTTCTCGAGCGGATCCTGGCCGCCGATGTGCTGGTGGTCGGCTCGCCCACCTACAAGGGCAGCTATACCGGTCTGTTCAAGCATTTCTTCGATCTCGTCGACCCGGCGGCCCTCAAGGGCAAGCCGGTGCTATTGGCGGCGACCGGCGGCGGCGACCGCCATGCGCTGATCGTCGAGCATCAGCTGCGGCCGCTGTTCGGCTTCTTCGAAGCCTTTACGCTGCCGACGGCAGTCTACGCCTCGGAGAAGGATTTCGTCGACGGCGTGCTGGCATCCGAGGCGATCCGGGCCCGCGTTGGCCTCGCGGTGGACGATGTCGGCGTGGCGCTCTTCGGACGGCAACGCGCCAGGATCGCCGCCGAATAGCGCGCTGCGGGAAATATCCACCTCGCCCTTGAGGCGCCGGCGATCGATCGCACCGGCCCGAGACGCGATCTCCAATCCGCCAAGGTTGCCGTGGTCACGGCCGATGCCGTAGACAAGCTACGGTTGAGTCCTGTTGGCGGAGAAGAAACACGTGTCGGATCGGATGAAAGTCATCTCCGCTGCCAGATCGCATGGTGGTGTGCAGGGCGTCTATTCCCATGCTTCGGATGCCTGCGCCTGCGACATGACTTTTGCCGTGTTCGTGCCGCCGCAGGCCCGTGAAAAGCCTTGCCCCGTCGTCTGGTATCTCTCCGGCCTCACCTGCACCCACGCCAATGTCATGGACAAGGGCGAGTACAGAAGGATGGCCGCGGAGCTTGGCCTGATCGTCGTCTGTCCCGATACCAGCCCGCGTGGCGCCGACGTCCCCGACGAGAAGGACAATTGGCGGTTCGGCTGCGGCGCCGGTTTCTATCTCGATGCGACGCAAGAACCCTTCGCCAGGAATTATCGCATGTATTCCTATGTTACCGAGGAATTGCCGGCGCTGATCGCGGCGGAATTTCCGGCCGACATGACGCGCCAGGCGATCTTTGGCCACTCGATGGGCGGGCATGGCGCGTTGACGATAGCGCTGAGGAAACCCGAACGCTTCAAGAGCTGCTCGGCCTTCGCGCCGATCGTGCAGCCGAGCACCGCCGGCTGGTCGAAGCCGGCCTTCGAGAAATATCTCGGCGCGGACAAGGAATCATGGCGACGCTACGATGCCACCTTGCTCATCGAGGATGGTCACCGCTTCCCGGAATTCTTCGTCGATCAAGGAACATCGGATGGATTCCTCGATGACGGGCTGAGGCCCTGGCTGCTGGAGGCGGCCTGCGCCAAGGCCGGCATTGCGCTGACGCTGCGCATGCAGGACGGCTACGATCACTCCTATTTCTTCATTTCGACATTCATGGACGACCATCTGAAATGGCACGCCCAAAGATTGTTGGATGCTGAGGTCTAATCCCGCAGCAGGTCGAACATCAGCTTGAAGAAGCGGTCCGCGTCGACCTCGTGGGCGATGCGCGCATTGTCCTTTTCACCGCGCTCGCCCCAGAAATCGGCAACCGTCGCGCCGAAAGCATAGGTGCCCGACAGATCGACGCCGATATGGGCCGGACGCGTGCGCACCAGCGTCGGGTCGATGGCGAGCGCCAGCGCCAGCGGGTCGTGCATGGCGCCGCCGACACCCATCGAGTTGCGGTGCAGCTTCTCGTAAAACAGCAGCCAGTCGTTGACGAGCTTGCCGAGCGGCGTGTCGATCGTGGCGAGTTCGGCATATTGCGGCGCCTCGATCAGCACCTGCATGGTGACGTCGAGGCCGACCATCAGGATCGGCACGCCGCTGTCCAGCACGATCTTCAGCGCCTCCGGGTCGCAGAAGGCATTGAATTCCGTCGGCGTGATGATCTCGCTCTTGCGGTAGAAGACACCGCCCATCCAGATCAGTTCCTTGATCTTGGGCAGCACATCGCGATGCTTGAGGATCATCAGGCCGATATTGGTCAGCGGTCCGGTGGCGACGACCAGGATCGGTTCCGGCGCGGCACGGAGCTTGTCGGCCAGGAAGTCGACAGCGTGCCGGTCGACCGGCTTGATCGTAGCCTGCGGCAGATAGGGCGAGCCCTCGAGGCCGCTCGGGCCATCGGCGGTGCCGAGCACCAGCGGCCGCGCCAGCGGACGGTGACACCCTTGAGCGACAGGCACGTCGCCGGCGCCGATATATTCGAGGATGCGCAAGGCGTTCGCGGTCGTCTTCTCGACCTCGGCATTGCCGCATGTCGTGGTGACGCCAAGCAATTCGATGGCCGGAGAGCGGTGCGCCATGACCAGCGCAATGGCGTCGTCGTGGCCGGGGTCGCAGTCGAACAGGATGGGAGTTGCAATGGTCATTTTGTCGGTCCTCACGCCGCTTGTTCGTAGCGCGCGATGGTTTGCTTGAAGATGTCCAGGAAGCGGCGGCCGTCGAGATCGGTGCAGATGCGGGTGGTCTTCGGACCGCCGCCGGGCAGCAACTGCCGGCCGCGATGGGCAACCGTCTGTCCGCGAGCGAGGCGCCCGTCCAGCACGACGTCGACGAAGAGCGGTTCGGTCATCGTGGCAAGGGCAGGGTCGAAAGCCAGCGCCACGGTGATGACGTCATCCATCGGGAAGCCGACGAGATCGAAGAATTCGCGCCAGATGTCGATGTAGATCGGAAAGCTGTCGGCGATCATCTCCAGCACGGAATTCTTCCGCGCCACGGCTTGCATGTCGGCGATGTCGTCGCGCGTCAGCATCGAGGCGGCGACGCGGTTGTCCTCGCAGATGTCGAGCGGCACCAGGATCTTGTCGACGTCGGCGTTGAGCACGATGCGCGAGGCTTCCGGATCGGCCCAGATGTTGTACTCCGACAGCGGCGTGATGTTGCCCGGCGTCTGGAAGTTGCCGCCAAGCACCAGGAGCCGCTTCAGCGCGCCCGTCAGGCGCGGCTCCTGCAGCAGCGCCATCGCCGCATTGGTCAGCGGCCCCGTCGTCACCAACGTGATTTCGCCGGGGTTTGCCATCACCGTCTCGATGATGAAATCAACCGCGTGCCCCGGTGTCGCCTGGCGTGACGGGGTCGGCGCCGGCGGATTGAATTTCTTCAGCCGGTCGCCGAAGCGGGCAACGAGCCGCTTCTCGAAATGGACCGGCGCTTCCATGTCGGCCTTCGAATTGCCGACGATCGGCCGCCAGGCGCCGGCATGAACCGGAATGTCGTCGCGCCCGGCCAGCGTCAGCGTGTTGAGCACGACATTGGTGACCTGCTCGATCGGGCCTGCGGCACCTGTAACCGTGGTCACGCCTTCGAGCCGGACATTGGGATTCGCCGCGGCAAACAGCACGGCCAGAATGTCGTCGCCGGCAGAATCCACGTCGAGGATTATGCTTTCCATGAGAGTTCCTTCATTGCGGATTTTTGTCGACCGGGGCGCTGTTCCTGTCCACCGACAAGAGTTTCTGCATCGACGCCAGCGTCTCCTTGATGATTTTTGGCCGCGCCCGGTAGGACAGCGCGAACAGTGCCGTCAGCGCCACCACATAGGGCACGGTCAGCACCAGGTAGGACGGAAACCCGAAGGTCTGCAGGCGCAGCGAGAAGGCATCGGCGAAGCCGAACAGCAGGCAGCCGGCCAGCACCTTCAGCGGGTCGCCATTGGAGAAGATCAGGATCGCCACCGCCATGAAGCCGCGACCCGAGGACATGTTCTCGGTGAACATGGTGATGTAGCCGAGCGACAGATGCGCGCCCGCCAGTCCCGCCAGCAAACCGCACAGCAGCGAGGCGATGTAGCGGACGCGGGTGATCGAGATGCCGAGCGCTTCGGCGGCTTCGGGCTTTTCGCCGACGACGCGGATGTAGAGCCCGAGCCGGGTGCGGTTGTAGAACAGCACCAGCAGCGGCACGGCGATGAAGGCGACATAGACGATTGGCGTGAACCCCGAGATCAGTGGTGCCCATGAGCCGAGCAGTGCCTGCGCGCCGGGTATCTGCACCTTGGGCAGGCCAACGATGCCGTGACCGACGATCGATCCGCGCGTGCCGAAAATCGCTTTCATCAGCGAGATCGTCATGCCGCCGGCAAGGATGTTGAGCGCCAGCCCGACGACCACTTCATTGGCCCGGAACGTCACCACCAAAACGGCAAAGGCGAGCGCGAAGGCAAGGGCCGCGGCAACGCCACAGGCAACCCCCGCGAAGGCCGAACCCGTCCAGATCGAGCCGATGACGGCGAAGAAGGCGCCGACCAGCATCTGGCCCTCGAGGCCGATGTTGAAGATGCCGGCCTTGGTGGTGAACGATCCGCCGAGCGCCACCAGGAGAATGGGCGCGGTGGTGCGCAGCGTCGCCGCGATGAGCGCGACGTTGATGAGCTTGTCTAGAATTTCCATCGCCGCTCCCCCGCCTGGCTGTCGCCGCGGCGCCTGATCAGAACCTGCGCCGATACGCTGAGAATGATCAGCGCCTGGATCACGGTGATGATTTCGCGTGAGGCGCTGGTGTCGACCTCGAGCAGCAGCGACCCGCTGCGCAGCGCGCCAAAGAACAGCGCCGTCACGATGGTGGCAACCGGCGAGCCGTTGGCGAGCAGGGCCGCGATCAGCCCGTCGAAGCCGAAGCCGGGCGCGAAGCCTTCCATGAACCGGTGATGCACGCCGAGCGTCTCGACACCGCCGGCCAGCCCGCCGACGGCGCCCGAAAGCAGCAGCACGATGAAGCCCTGCCGTTTCACGTTGACGCCGCCATATTCGGCGAATTTCGGCGCCGACCCAACCATGGTGACGCCGTAACCCCAACTGGTGTAGCGGAAGACCAGCGCGACGCCGACCGCCAGCAGCAGACCGATCGCCAGCCCCCAGTTCAGCCGCGAGAATGAAAAGATCTCCGGTAGATAGGCTGTGGCCAGGATCGGTGGCGTCTCCGACCAACCGCCGGGCCGCTTGAACAGGAAGATGGTGAAGTAGGAAGTGAGCAGCACGGCGATGTAGTTCGACAGGATCGTCGAGACCACTTCGTTGGTGTTGTAGCGGGCACGGAAATAGGCGGGGATGGCAACCCAGGCAGCGCCCGCGACGATCGCGAGCGCCAGTGCTGCCAGCGTGTGGATGCCCGCGGGCAGGGAAAAGCTGAAGCCGACCCAGGCGGCGGCAAATCCGCCAAGGAAAAGCTGGCCTTCGATGCCGACATTGAACATGCCGCCACGCAGGCCGATGCAGGCGGCGACGCCGCAGATCAGGATCGGTGTCGTCTGCAGCAAGGTGCCGGCAATCTTTTCCTGGTCGCCGAAAGCGCCGCGCAGCAGCGTCATCAGGACACGGACCGGGCTTTCGCCGACCATGAGGATGATGATCGCCCCCAGCAGCAACGCAACGCCTACGGCGATGACCTGACCGGAAACGGCGCGCAAACGGTCACTCATTGTGCGGGCTCCAGCTCAGGCGATACGCCCGCCATCATCATGCCGATCCGGTCCTCGTCGGCATCGTCGCCGGCGACTTCGCCCATGATCCGCCCGTTGAACATCACCAGGATGCGGTCGGCAAGTGCGGCCAGTTCGTCAAGCTGCACGGAAATCAGCAGGATCGCACGGCCGGCCGCGCGCTGGCGCATGATCTCGTCATGGATGGCCTCCTGGGCGCCGATATCGACGCCGCGCGTCGGCTGGTCGATCAGCAGGAAGTCGGCGCCGTTGGTGAACTCGCGCGCCAGCACGACCTTCTGGATATTGCCGCCCGACAGCCGCTTGACGGCATCGCCGGACCCTTGGGCACGGATGTCGAAGCTCTTGATCAGCGCTCCGGCGTTGCCGGCGATCGCCTTCCAGTCGAGCACGCCGCCGCGGCTCCACGGACCGCGATGCTGGCGGCCCATCAGCGTGTTTGCCGCGATCGATGCGTTGCGATCGACTCCGCGCACCATCCGGTCGCCCGGCACATGGGCAAGACCCGTCTCGCGTATCGCGGCCGGCGAAAGCGTGGTGAGATCCTGGCCCTTGAGCCATGCCTCGCCGTGGCTTGCCGGCCGCAGGCCCGAAAGCACCTCCGCCAGCTCCGTCTGCCCATTGCCGGCCACGCCCGCGATCCCCACCACTTCGCCGGCACGAACCGTGAAACTGGCGCCGCGAACAGCCGGCAGCCGGCGGTCGTCGCGCGCCCAAAGATCCTTGACCTCGAGGACGGCGTCGCCGTGTAACTGGGCGCGCGGCCGGCGGTCGAAACTGACCTCGCGGCCGACCATCATGCGCACCAGTTCGTCCTTGCTGAGCTCTGACGTCGGACGGGTCGCCACCTTTCTGCCGTTGCGCAGCACCGTCACCGTGTCGGACACCTCCATCACCTCTTCCAGATGGTGCGAGATGAAGATCACCGTCATGCCCTCGGCCACGAAGCTGCGCAGCGTCTGGAACAGTTCGCGGCTTTCCTGCGGCGTCAGCACGGCGGTCGGCTCGTCGAGGATGATGATGCGGGCGCCGCGAACCAGAACCTTGAGGATTTCGATGCGCTGCTCGATTCCGACCGAGAGCAGTCCGACGCGCTCCGTGGGGTCGACATGCAGCCCGAAACGCTTCGAGAGCTCATGCGTGCGCGCGATCTGCGCCGCATGATCGATCAGCCCGTGACGGCGGATTTCCATGCCGAGAAAGACATTGTCGGCGACCGAAAGCGAAGGCACCAGCTTGAAATGCTGATGCACCATGCCAAGCCCGGCCTTGATGGCGGCGGCAGGGTCGGCGACCACGGTCGTCTCGCCATTCAACCGGATCGAGCCTTCGTCCGGCTGGAGCAGGCCGAAAAGGATGTTCATCAGCGTCGTCTTGCCGGCACCGTTCTCGCCGATGATGGCGTGAATTTCGCCCCGGCGCACGGCCAGGTCGATGCCGTCATTGGCGATGAAGGCGCCAAAACGCTTGGTGATGGCAGCCAGCTCGACGGCCATCGCGGCAGTGTTTTGGGGGGGCGGTGACCCCGGCGCGTTCGACACGATGCTCTCCCAGATTGGGGGCTCTGATAAACTGGACGCTGATCCGTCGCGGCAAGCCGCGGCGGATCAGCGTAGCGCTTTCTTGGGAGGGATGCGCTGTTGCTGCCTACTTCGCCTTCGCGATCGCGATCTTGCCGTCGACGATGCCCTTCTTGATCTCGTCCAGCTTGGCGGTCACGTCGGCTGGGATCTTGGCGGCGATATCGTCGCAGACCTTGAACTCGACGCCGCCCGAAGCGAGGTCGAACGTGCGGGTGCCGGCAGTCACCTTGTGGCCTCCGACTTCGTCCTTGATCAGCGTGTAGACGGCGATGTCGCCGCGCTTCAGCATGCTGCCGAGCACATTCCCGGGAGCCGTGCCGCACATGTCGATGTCGACGCCGATCGAATATTTGTCGGCGGCGGCACTTGCCTGCATCACGCCTTCACCCGTTGGGCCGGCGACGTTGTAGACGATGTCGGAGCCCTGGCCGTAAAGCGCTTGGGCAAGCTCGCTGCCCTTGGCCGGGTCGTCGAAGGTTCCGGCGAACACGGAGTTTACCTTCACATCTGGCGCCGCATGCTTGGCGCCCTGTTCGTAGCCGCCAAGGAAGTTGCGGATCACCGGGATGTCGCGGCCGCCGACGAAACCTATCGCCTTGCCGTCGCCGATCTTGGGAAATTCGCTGCCCTTGGCCTCGATCATGCCGGCCAGCGCGCCGGCGATGAAGGAGCCCTGCTCCTCGGCGAAGTTGGCGTAGATCATGTTGGGATTGTCGAGCACGCCGTCGATGAACACGAAGCGCTGGTCGGGATATTCCTTGCTGACCTTCTGCAGCGAATCCACCAGCTCCCAGCCCATCACGAAGATGAGGTCGTACTGCTTGCCCTTGGCAAGGTTTTCGAACTGCTCCTGATAGTCCAGTGCGCGATTGCCGGTGTCGACCAGCTTGAGGTCGATGCCGAAATCGGTCTTGGCCTTGTTGAGACCGTTGACGATCGAAACGCCAAAGCCCTGCGCGAAGTATCCCGAGATGGCGGCCACGGAAACCTTGGCCTGTGCGGCGGCCGATCCCAACGAAATGGCCAGCATCGTGCCGGCCAGAAATAAACTCTTGAGCGCCCTTGTCATATCATTCCCCTTCAGCTTTTTTCAGCTTTTGAAGCCACGCCTTGACCATCCCCACATATTACCGGAATACCGGCGAGTTCGTTGATGGTCATATGAGTTTATGAGCGGTCATACAGGCTGTCAATCGCCCTCCGGTGCAGTTTTCTTGCGGCTTTCCCTGCATCGTCGGTGTCGGCGCTTGACAAACACCGGTGATGCATAATTGTTGATACTCTAACGAGTTTTCATGAGTGACGGGACGAAGGATACGCGCGATGCCGGCTGTTGTGGTCAGGAAATTTCTGGTTCAGGTCGAAGAAATCTTCCATGAGGGCGGCCCGCTTTCGGCGCGCCCGCCCAAGCGCGGCGCGATCGTGGCCGTCATCGCCAACCCCTTCGCCGGGCGCTACGTGGAGGAGATCACCGGATTCATGGAGGATCTGAAGCCGCTCGGCCTCGAAATGGCGCGGCGCCTGATCGATGCCATGGGCGAGGGGACCGCGGCCATCGAAGGCTATGGCAAAGGTGCCGTCGTCGGCGCCGCCGGCGAACTCGAACACGGTGCGCTCTGGCACAATCCGGGCGGCTACGCGATGCGCGAACTTCTCGGCAACGCTAGGGCTATCGTGCCCTCGACCAAGAAGGTCGGTGGCCCCGGAACCCGCATCGACATTCCGATCACGCACATAAACGCCTCCTATGTGCGCAGCCATTTCGACGCCATCGAGATCGGCGTCGGCGACGCGCCGCGCAGCGACGAGATGGCGGTCATCCTGGCGATGACCACCGGTGCGCGTGTCCACGCACGCGTCGGCGGCCTGGCGGCGGCCGACATCAAGGGCGAGGATGGATTGCGATGAGCCCGGAAATCCGCCGCATCATCACCATCGTCGAGGAAACCCTGATCGAAGGCGGCCGCCCCGTCGATCCGCCAACGCGGCGCGCCGCGGCGATAGCGGTGATCCGTAACCCTTATGCCGGCACTTTTGTCGAGGATCTGTCGGCCCTTAGTGCCGTTGGCGAGGCGTTGGGCGACATCTTGCCCAGACGTGCCGTCGCCGCTCTCGGCATCGCCGGCGGTGAGGTGGAGAGCTTCGGCAAGGCCGCCGCCGGCGGCGCCGACGGCGAACTTGAACATGCCGCCGCCATCCTCCATCCACAGCTCGGCGCTCCGTTCCGGGATGTGCTCGGCAAGGGTGCCGCGCTCATTCCCTCGTCCAAGAAGCGCGGTGGGCTCGGCGTGCCGCTCGACATTCCGCTCGGCCACAAGGACGCGGCGAGGGTGCGCAGCCATTTCGACGGCATGGAGGTTCGCGTTCCCGATGCACCGCGCGCCGACGAGATCGTCGTCGCCATCGCCGTCACCGATTCAGGCAGGCCCCACCCGCGTGTCGGCGGACTGACCACGGACAAGATCGTCGGCAAGGACGGCGTGAGCTAATCCAGCGCAATTGCGGAGAACCTCGCGGAGGTTCTCCATCTCGATGCCCAAATGTCGTCAGGCAGCCCTGACTTCCGGCACCCGAATCGCCGGCGGGGTGTTGCGGCTGCGACCGGTCCGCACCTCGCCGTCGATGACCACCATGCCGATGCCAGGCAAATTCCCGAGCGCCACGCTGTCGAGCAGCCCGTCGCCGGCGCCGCCGATCGCCTGATCGATGAAGATCAGATCGGCGGCACGGCCGACCTCGATGATGCCGCGGTCAGCCAGTCCGCGCACGCGCGCCGTGTTGCCGCTGGCAAGACAGAACGCCACTTCCGGGGCGATACCGCCCAGCGAGGCCAGCATGGTCAGCGTCCTCAGGATGCCGAGCGGCTGCACGCCCGATCCGGCCGGGCTGTCGGTGCCTAGGATGACGCGCGAAAGTTCGCCGCGCTGCCTTGCCAGGTCGAGCACGAACAGGCCGGTGCGCAGATTGCCGTTGTGGACGATTTCCAGCGCGCGCGAGCCGTTCTCGCAGATCTGCCGGATCTCGGCTTCCGGCAGTGCCGTGGGTCCGCCATTGACGTGAGCCACGATGTCGGCGTCGACCTCCAGCACGACATCGGCGCCGATGCGGCCGGAGCCGGGCAGGGATGGGCCGCCCGTATGGGTCATCGAGGTCATGCCGTATTTGCGCGCCCAGCCGATCATCTGGCGGCCGGTCGGACCGTCCTTCACGCCGCCAAGCCCGACCTCGCCGACAAGCGTCACGCCGGCCTCGGCGAGGGTACGGAAATCCTCCTCGACCAGGCCCGGTTCCAGTATGGGGGCGCCAGCCAGGATCTTCATACCGTTAGGCCGGAAGTTGGAGAAGGTGCGCTGCGCCGCGATCGCCAGCGCCTTCAGCCCGACAAGGTCACGTGGGCGGCCCGGTGTGTGGACCTCTCCCGCTGAAATCATGGACGTGACGCCGCCATGCACGGTCGAATCCATCCAGCCGATCTGGTTCTGCCTGGGCGTCCAGTCGCCAGCGACCGGATGGACATGGTTGTCTATAAGCCCCGGCGCCACCGCGCAGCCCATCGCGTCGATGATCGTCGCCGCACTGCCGCTGTCGACCTCGCTGGCCTTGCCAATGGCGGAAATGCGTCCGTCGGCAACGACAATGGTGTCGGCATCGATAATTGGTTTTGAAAGGTCACCGCTCAGCATCAGGCCGATGTTGCGGACGACGAGCGTGTTGGCAGGCGACTTGGGGTCGGACGACATCGGGTCTCACTTCTGCTGCTATGGAAAAGTCCGGACGCGACCTATTTGCCGCTGTCGCCATTCGATGGATTGTCGTCGTTGATGCGCGTGAGCAGCCGGAGCAACGTCGCCTGCTCGGCGGGTGAAAGCGGTGACAGGAAGCGCCGCCCGACTTCAACGCTGCGTTCCAGCCGCTCGAGCGTGTATTCGGTTCCTTTCTCGGTCAGGGCGATCATCGACAGGCGCTGGTCGGTGTCGGAAGCGCTGCGCGTGATCAGCCCGTGCTTGAGCAGCTTGCGCATCACGATGCTGATGGTCGACGGGTCCATCGCCGTCAGCCGGCCGAGATGGTTCTGCGAGACCTCGCCATGTTTGAGGATGGTGGCGAGCGCCGCGAACTGGGTCGGTGAAAGGTCTTCGCCGGCCATCACCTGCTGGAAACGCAGCGTCGCGCGCTGATGCGCCTTGCGGATGACGTGCGCCGGGTGGAGGTCCAACGCGTATCCGGTGTCCGCGTATCGCTGCAGCACTTGCTCGCGGCTCAACGGCGCCGCCTTGTCGCGCTGCCGCTTCGGTGTCGCGTCTCTCTCGGATTTCTTTTCGGTCGTCAAACCGGACTCCTGTTGGCTGTCTTGGATGCTGCCGATACCGGGGCTCAAGCCGCGACTTCAGCCGGTTGCAGCGACGTCCCGTCGCGAAGCGCCGCGACGACGTCGGCCGAATCGCTGACCACGCCGAAATGCGTCGCTATGTCGTAGAGCGAACTTTCCTGCTCGCGCGGTCCTGTCGCCGCGCAGCAATCGCTCGGCACCACCACTTCATAACCCTGGAAAAACGCGTCGTGGACGGTCGAGCGCACGCAGATGTTGGTGACCACGCCGAAGATGACCAGCTGGTCGACCTGCATGTCCTTTAGCGTCAGGTCGAGATCAGTCTGAAAGAAAGCCGAGTAGCGCCGCTTGATGACGTGGATCTCGTCATCGCGGGCGCCGAGGTCCTCGATGATTTCCGGTCCCCAGCTTCCTTCCACGCAATGCGGCGTGCGCTTCACCCACTCGCGCTCGCGGCGCATGCCCGGCCGGTGCGCGTCGTGAACCCAGATCACCGGGACGCCGGCGGCGCGCGCGGCTTCGATGACGGCCAGTTGCGGTGCGACCAGCGTCTCATAGCCCGGCAGGACCATGGCCCCGCCGGGCTTGCAGAACTCATTGACCATGTCGATGACGATGATCGCCGCACGATGCCGATCGAGGCGCACCGTGTCGTCGTGCCTGTGTGAGGAAAAAACGTCCACGGCCATGGCGATCTCCTTTGGTCGATCGTTGATGCTCATACAAAAAACCTTGGCGGGTGCCAAGTCAATCCCGTTCGACGCAAAGCTGTGGTCGCCAGCCTTGCGCGCGCCGCTCGCACCAGCGTATGCGCTATTTGTCCGGCGCGACATGCCCTTGACAAGGAATGGCAATCATGTGCTCGATTTGTATGATCATCAATGATATCAAATCGCCTGTCTTGTCGGGTCGAGGGCCATGATATGAAGACAATCGTCACTGGGGCCAGCGGTCTGCTTGGCCGCCACGTGGCCGAGGCCCTGGTCGCGGCCGGCCACGATGTGCTGGGCATCGATGTGGTGGCGCCGGCCAGCGGCGCATGGCGGCACGTCATCGCCGACCTGACGGATCTGGGATCCACCCTGCAGCTGGTGCGCGATTGCGATGCCGTGGTGCATGTGGCGGCCATCCCGAGGCCCACCGGGCGAGCCGGCGGCGAGGTGTTCAAGACCAACATCACGACCGCCTACAATGTCGTCGAGGCCGCCGCCCTGGCCGGCGCCAGGCGCTTCGTCTATGCCTCGTCCTTCAGCGTCTTCGGCTATCCCTTCTTCGAGAAGGCGGTCATTCCACCCTATCTGCCGGTCGATATGAACCACCCGGTAGGCGCGCAGGACCCCTACGGCCTGTCGAAATGGCTGGGAGAGGAGATCGTCGACGCGGCGGTGTGCCGCGGCGCTTTTTCGGCGGTCAGCATCCGCATGCCATGGATCCAGACGCCGCAGTCCTTCTTCGCCGGCGTCGGTCCGCGCCGCGCCACCGCCGACAGCGCCCGCGACCTGTGGAGCTATCTCGACGCGCGCGATGCGGGCCAAGGCTTCCTGCGGGCACTCGAATGGCAAGGTGAAGGCCATCTGCGCGTGCTGCTCAGCGCCGCCGACACCTTCATGGAGGAGGAAACCGGGCCGCTCGTGCGCCGGGTCTATCCAGCTGTCCCCCTGTCGCGGCCGATCGCCGGTTTCGGTTCGGTGCTCGACACGGCCCATGCGCGCGAAACGATCGGCTTCGAGCCGGAGCATTCATGGCGGTCCTATCCAAAGCCGGAGATCCAGGGATGAAACGGTTCGACCAGAAGAAAGTCCTCGTCACCGGCGGCGCCGGCGCCATCGGCAGTGCGGCGGTCCGGCGTTTCCTCGACGAGGGCGCGCGGGTCGCCATCGTTGACCGCAACGGCGCGGCGGCACGGCAACTGGCAAGCTCGCTTGGCGAAAAAATCATCGCCATCGAAGCCGACGTCACAGACGAGAACAGCGTGCGCGGCGCTGTCGAAACGACCGTCGAGGCGTTGAGCGGGCTGGATGTGGTGTTCAACAATGCCGGTATTTCCGGTGTCGTCGCTCCCGTGCACGAGCTGCCGGTGGAGGATTGGGACACCATCATCCGCATCAATTTGCGCGGTATCTTCCTTGTCCTGCAGGCCTCGCTCCAGGCCATGATCAAGGCTGGAACCAGCGGCTCGATCGTCAATATGGGGTCGTCCATGGCCGGATGGGACGTCCTGTCAGGCGGCGCCGGCTATGTCGCCTCCAAACATGGCGTGGTCGGGCTGACGCGGGTCGCCGCACTCGATGCCGCGCCCTACGGCATCCGCGTCAACGCTATCTGTCCTGGTGTCATCGAGACGACGCTCGGCGTGCCGGCTTCCGGCGACGGCGATTTCAAGAGCGGCGTCCAGCATTTCGCCGACCGGATTCCCTTACGCCGGATCGGCCAGCCGGAGGATGTCGCGGCCGCGGTCGCCTTCCTCGCCTCCGACGAGGCAAGGCACGTCACCGGCGTCGACTGGCTGATCGACGGCGGCCAGACCTTGCAGAGCTGGGCCAATGCCCCGGCCGGCAACGTGTTTCCGAAGTATCGCTAGAGCAATTCCAGGAAGAGTGTATAACGGTTTTCCGTCCGGAATTGCGTAAAAACAAAGGGTTAGAGCGGTTCAGCGATTCCACGCTGAGCCGCTCTAAAGCCGCTTTGGCGGCATCGCCTGGATGATCTGGACGGCAAGGTCGAGATCGGCGAGACCGCCTGAAAGCGGCGTGCGTGGCTTTGCTCCGGCCAGGATGCAATCGGCGAAGTGTTGCCATTCCCGACGAAACGAGGTGTCGGGGAGACCTAGTATGACGCGCTCGGACGCCGTTTCGCCTGTTGCCTCACGCAGGCGCACCGTTGCCGAGGCATTGCGGTAATAGGGGTTCTGGAATTCGATCCGCACTTCGTCACGCTCGCCATGCACATGGATCCACTCGTCCCACCACTCATACTGGGCGAGCGCCATGTCGAAGAGGCAAGGGACGCCGCCATAGTCGAGCACGGCCAGCAACTGGTTCGGACCGGTCTGCTGGGCATGGACCACGCGATCGGGCGTGCCGAAGGCACCGCGCATGACCGCAAGGTCGTGGCTGCCGAGGCCAAGCAGCAGCAGATAGAGATCGCGATAGCCGGCATGATCGGCACCGAGTGCGGCCTCGACGCGCCGCGCGACCGCATCGCGCCCCGCCGCAAGCACGTCGGTTGGTACGTCGGTGACCCGGATCTGCGTGTAGAGCTTGCCATAGCGGTCGAAACGGCCGGCGAAATCATGGACATGGATCGACTTCGGCCGCCCGATGGCGGCAATGTGCTCCAGGCCGGCCTCATAGCCGGGATCGTAAAATTTCATGTAGCCGACAAGGGCAACGAGGCCGCTGCGCTCCGCCTGCTCGACCAGCGGGCGTGCCTCTTCGGGCGTAAACGCGAGTGGCTTCTCGACGATCAGGTGCTTGCCGGCACGGATAGCGTCGGCGACCATTTCGCCATGGTCGTAGGTGCAGGTCACCACAGCATCGACATTGGGATCGGCGAGCAGGGCGCGATGGTCCGTATAGCGCGCGGCGATGCCATAGTGGTCGGCGACCTTGGCGACCGTGCCCGGCGAGATGTCGCACAGAGCGGCGATGCGAAACGCCGGCAATTCCATGAGATACGGCAAATGCATCAGCTGGGCGATCTCGCCGCAACCGATGACGCCAACGCCGATAACGCGATCCTGCATGTCAACCCTTCACGGCGCCGGCCGTCAGGCCGGCGATGAACTGCCGTTGCATGGCGAGGAAGACAACGATCACCGGCAGGGTCGTGATCGTCAACGCGGCGAAATAGAGCGTCCAGAGCGAATCGTACTGCTGGAAGAAGGAGACCAGGCCGAGCGGGATGGTTTGCACGGAGGGGTCGCGCAGCAGCAGGAAGGCGAGGAAGAAATCATTCCAGATCTCGATGAAACCGAAGATCACGATCAGCGCGACGCCCGGCCGAACCAGCGGCAGCATGATGTGGATGAGGATTTCGAGCCGGCTCGCGCCGTCGACGCGCGCGGCGTCCTCGAGGTCGGCGGGCAGGGTGACGAAGAAGCTGCGCAGGATGAACACTGACAAAGGCAGCGACGTCGCCGCATAGACGAAGGCAACGCCGAGCCGGTTGTTGATCAGGCCAAGGTCTCGCGCCACCATGAACAGCGGAATGGCCATCACCTGCGGCGGCACCAGCATGGCCGCTACCGCCACCGCGAGCACCAGGCCGCGCCCGGGAAACCGCAGCCGCGCCAAGGCATAGGCGCAGGGCGTTGCCACGACGACCAGGATAACCAGGGCCGAGCCGGTGACCAGCACGCTGCTGACGATGCGCGATCCCATGCCGGCGATGCGCCAGGCATCGACATAGTTCTGAAGCACCAGGCTCGACGGCGGACCCCAGATGTTGCTCAGCATCTCCTCCTTGGTCTTGAGCGAGCCGAACAGCACCCAAAGCAAGGGATAGAGCGTCTCGATGAGCACCAGGGTGAGCGCCGCGTAGAGGCCGGCGACTTCAAGCACGCCGCTCGCGCCGAGGCGCCGGGGACGGCGCGCCGCGTCACTATCGAGTGTGAGCGAAGGCTTGGCCGCGCTGCTCATCAGATATCCAGCCTCTGTCGCCGCATCATGGCGAGCAGGCCGACGCTGGCCAGCCCGACGATCAGGAACAGCACGTATCCGACCGCCGCCGCGTAGCTCATGGCCCCGTCCTGAAAAGCCTTGCTCATCATGTAGGTGAGCACCACCTCGGTGGCGTGGTTCGGGCCGCCCTTGGTCAGCACATAGACGATGTCGAAATTGCGTACGAAGGCGCCGGAAAGACCGAGAATGGTGTTGATGAAGACGATCGGCATCATCATCGGGATGGTGACATGCCGGAAGCGCTGCAGTGGACCGGCACCGTCCATCTTGGCCGATTCATAGAGTTCCGAAGGGATCGTCTGCAGCCCCGCCAGGTAGATGACGGCATGGAAGCCGAGCCATTTCCAGACGTCGACGACGATGATCGAATAGAGCGCGATGTCGGCATCGCCGAGCCATGATTGTTTCAGTCCGCCGAGACCGAATAGATCGAGAGCGCCGTTGAGCAGGCCGAAGACCGGATTGTAGATCCAGGACCAGAGCAGCCCGACGGCGACGAAGGACATCGTCACCGGGACGAAGGCGGCGGCACGAAAAAAAGCGCGGCCGACCAGCGCCCGGTCGAGAAGCAGCGCCAGCCCGAGGCCGAGCATGTTCTTCAGGATGACGACGGCGACGACGAAGATCAGATTGTTGCGCAGCGCACCGAGGAAGATGCGGTCATGCGCGAGGCGTGTGTAGTTGGAAAAACCTGCCCAGGTCGGGTCGGAAAACCCGTCCCAATTGTGCAGGCTGAGCCAGAAACCGTTGACGAAGGGCCAGAGGTAGAAGAGGCAAAACAGGATCGCGGCGGGCAGGATCATCAAGAAGGCAACCGCACCGTCCCCGGCAAGAAAGCGCCAGGGATCGGATCTAGGAGCGGTAGGCTCTTGCGATCGCGTGGTCATGCGGCCTTGGCGCCTTGCGGCGTCAGGACCAGCCCGAGCGTGTCCCTGACATAGGCAATGCTTTCCAGCGTGCTTTGCTCCGCCGTCTTCTTCGACGCATCCAGTTCGATGATGGCGAGGCCGTCGTAGTTCGCCTCCAGCAGGACGTCGACGATGCCGGCAAGATCGACGACGCCAGCGCCGAGTTCGCAAAACGCGCCATATCGGTCATAGCCTTTCAGAGCCGGATCGACCCTGGTGTCCTTGAAGTGCATGTATCGCACCGCCGACATGTAGGTCCTGACCGCGTCGACCGGATCGGAATTGGTGTGGGCAAGGTGGGCCGGATCGATGCACAGCCCGGCGAGATCGGTGTCCAGTTCATCCATCATGCGATCGAGCTGGTCGCGGCGCTCGATGAAGGTGTCGAGATGCGGATGATAGACCGTCTCGATGCCAAGGTCTTTTGTCCGTCGGCCGATATCCTCTAGGGCCCGGCAAAAGGCGCGGTAGTCGTCGGGAGTGTGAGGCCCGGCGATGGCTTCCGAGGGACCGCCGCCGAGAACCAGCACCGGTGACCCAAAACCCTTCAGCATCCTGGTTAGCGCCACCAGCACGTCGCGCTCATAGGGCCATGCGACCGGATTGGTGAAGATCGCATTGACGTAGAAGGATGAGAGCTTGATGCCATGCTCGCTCTGGCCTTCCGAGAGCAGCGCGTAGCGCCGCAATATGTCGGTGTCGGTGGTGACCCCCATCGGCGCCTGATTGCCGAGCTGCATGTATTTGCGGGCGTACTGGTCCGACAGGCTGGTGAAGGCGAGGATCTCGAACCAGCCAAACCCCTGTTCGGCCAGGAATTTGATGGCCGGCCCGAGCGGCAGGCCGGTGAGGTCCCAGCTGTTCAGATGATAGCCGATCGAGAAGCGCTGCCGGTCGGCGCGGGTCTGCGTCATGTGTTGTCTCCGATTGATGAGGCTGCCCGAAACGGGCGGCCTCTGTTTGTTTGTGCCTCGCTGATGGCTTGGCAGGGGCGCGCGCGCCTGGATGCCCTATTTGGGCGGCCAGTTGCCCTGGGCCTTGAGGTCGTCGAAGGTGGCCTGGATCGAGGCGGCGGCGTCCTCCGGCGTCGTCGTGCCGCCGACGATGCCGGCGATGGCCGAAGCCGTGGCGGTCGCGACTTCCGAAGGCCAGATCCAGTCGAGGAACTTGATCGTGCTCGGGAAGGCCTGCTTGCGCAGTTCGACGGCATAGGCGTCGTCGACTTGCGGCACGCCCTTGATCGAGGCGGCGATCGGCTGCTCCGGCGCAAGATAGAGCGTCGCCACCTCGGGCCTTGTCAGATATTCGATGAACTTGACCGCCGCATCGAGCTTCTCGGGGGGGATAGACGAGGAGACGCACATACCGTTGTCGGCGCCGCCGCCATGGCCCGGCGCGCCCGGCGTTCCGTCCATTTTCGGAAAGGCAAAGACACCCCATTTGAACGTCTTCACGCTGGCCTGGAGCGATGGGATTTCCCACGTGCCGCCATAATACATGGCGCTCTTGCCGGCGGCGAAGGCGGCCCGCATGCCGTCCTGGTCGACCGAAAGCGAATCCTTGGACAGGATGCCGTCGTCCACCCATTGCTTGATCAGCTTGAACCCTTCGACATCGGGCGCGTCGGTGAATTTCGCCGTGCCTTCCAGGTTCTTCTGGGTCTTGCCGACGGCGTCGCCCGAGGCCTGCGACAAGGTCTCGAAGTACCACATCGGCCACATCACGGTGTTCGAACCCTGATGCAAGAGCGGGATCACGCCTTCGGCCTTCAACTTCGGCACGGCTGCCTTGAGGTCGTCATAGGTCGGCGGAACCGGGACGCCGAGCTTCTGGAACAGGTCGACATTGTAGAAGATCGTCGATGTCGACAGCGTCGAGATCGGCACGCCGTAGACCTGTCCGCTGATGGTGAAGGCGCCAAGTGCCGCGGCGTCGATCCGGTCCTGGAACGGCTTGATCTTGTCGGTGATCGGTATGATCAGCTTGCGCCTGACATAGGCGCCGTTGGTGTAGAAGGCCGGGCAGGCGATCAGGTCCATTTCCTGGTTCGCCAGCTTGGCGGTCATCAGGCGCTGGATCGAATCGGTCTGCGGTCCCTGCGCGTCCCATTCGACCGCGGTCACGTCGGGATTGGCTTTGAGGAAACCGTCGATGACCTGCTGCTGGATTTTCTTCTGTTCGTCCGGCGGTTGGCGCGGTGCGAGTTCGTCAAGGGCTGAGCCGCCGAAAACCTTGAGCGTGATCCCGTCGGCATGGGCAATGCCGGGTCCGGTGATCAGGCCGAGGCTTAGCGCGGTGGCAAGGATGAAGCTGACGGGGCTTTGTTTCGAACGATGGGTCACTCTCTGCTGAACGGGCATCTGGCTCTCCTTTTCGCCAATGCCGAGGGGCAACCTCGGGACCAAGATCGTTGATGGTCATATGATCTTGGTCGCCTGTTATGATTTTTGTCAATCGGCAAGTGTGCCTATAATTTGATCGGCCCGTGGCGGGCACCTGGAGGGGCCAAAAATGGCTCAGCCTCGCGTTCGCGTACTGGAACGACGTTGCAACAAACCGATCGCGGCCTAGCCAGGCTGCGATCCCATGGGCCGTCAGGCCGGGCCGGCTTGTCTCGTCAGAGGCCGAACCGGTCCTTCACCCGGCCCGAAAGGATCGCCGCCTTGACGCCAAGCGGCCAGAAGCGATGGAACCGGATGGGCTTCAGTCCCGATATCGGCATGGGGAAGGGAGCGGTCGCGTCGCCGCGAAGGCGATTTGCCAGCGCCTTGCCCATCGCCGAGGCCATGGCGACGCCACGGCCGTTGTAGCCAAGGCAGATCAGCACGCCGTCTTCCGGCTCGTGAACGTGCGGGAGATGATCCCCGGTGATCGCGACCCGGCCGTTCCAGCCATGTGTCCACGCAGTTCCCGCGAGCGCCGGCCAGAGCCGCGGCGCATAGTCGGTGAGGTAGCGGATGGCGGAAGCATCCCCGATGGGTCTCATCGGTCCCCGGCCGCCCATGAGAAGCCGGTTCCGCGCGTCGATCCGGTAATAGACGGTGATGTTGCCCGCCTCGTAGACGACGGGCCTGTGCGGGAGAATTGCCGCCGCCACCGCCGGCGGCAGCGGTTCGGTCGCCGCGATGGCGCTGAACACCGGCACCAAAGATTGCTCCAGGCCCGGCCACAGGGCTCCGGTATAGCCATTGGTCGCGACAAGAACCTTGTCGGCGCTGACGGACCCGCTTGCCGTCTTGAGGAGCCATCGCCCGGCCTCGCGGCCAAGCGAGAGGACTTCGCTATCGCCGAATATCCGCGCGCCGTCGTTCTGGGCCGCCGCAGCAAGGCCCAGCGTGTATTTCAGGGGATGGAGATCGCCGCCGCGGGCGTCGAACATGCCGGATATGTATCTGTCGGTTCCGGTTCGCGCCGCCATGGCCTCGGCGTCCAGCATTTCGACGGGCATCCCCCGTCGCACGCATTGCGCCGCTGTGGTCCGCACCGCGACTTCCGGCTTCGGCCGGACGGCCGCGCGTATGGTGCCGTTCTGCCGGGCCTCGCACTCGATCGACAGGCGCTTGATGAGGTCGAAGGTGAAATCTGGCGCACCGTAGGAGAAGTCGATCATCCGCGACCCGAGGTCGGAGCCGAACATCGCCTCGATCGTGCCGGGATCGTATTTGAGCCCGGGATTGACCTGGCCGCCATTCCTGCCCGACGCACCAGAGCCCGGCTGGTGGGCCTCGAGCACACAGACGTCGTCGCCGGCTTCCGCCAGATGCAAGGCGGTCGACAGGCCCGTGAAGCCGCCGCCGACAATGGCGACCCTTGCGCGCTGCGCACCGGCCAGGGAAGGATAGTTGCCGGTGCCGCTGGCCGTTTCGCGGTAGAGGCTCCTGGGCGGGCTGCTTTCCAGCATATGACGGGCTCTTACGATAGGGCGGCGGGCTTGACGGGCAAGCTGGTTTTCAATTGCCCGATATCGTGCACGCGCGGCAGACCCAGACTTTGGTGTCGGGTGCGCCAGGCAATTCCGCCGGGGCTCGGGAGATCACAACAATTGCGACAGCGCGGTCATGAAGTGGTCGTTCTCCGACGGCGAGCCGATGCTGACGCGCACATAGGTGTCGAAGCCTTCCTGCTTCCAGGGTTTGACGATGACGCCGTCCCGCAGCAGGCCTTCGACGAAGGCGGTGGCATCTTGCCGGCAGTCGAAGAACAGGAAGTTGCCCCGGGACGGAGCGACTTCGAGGCCTTTGCCGGTCAGGAAACTCTCGACGCGTGCCCGCTCCGTCCTGGCCAGCGCGACGACCTTGGCCAGGTGCTCGTCATCCGCGAGCGCCGCCAGCGCGGCGGCCTGCGCGACGCCATTGGCGTTGAACGGCGTGCGCACCCTGTCGAGCAGCGCGCGCAATTGCGGGTCGCCGACAATGCCGAAGCCGATCCGCAGCCCTGCCAGGCCGAACGCCTTGGAAAATGTCCGCAGCACGATCCAGGGTTGATCGCGTTTGCTCAGATGGGGCAGGGACGAGACATAGTCGTCGCCCTCGGCATATTCGGCATAGGCCTCATCCATGACGATCAGCGTCTCGTCGCTGACAGCATCCAGGAGCTTCGACATTTCGCCGCCGGAGAGCCAGCTGCCGACCGGGTTCATCGGGTTCGAGAACAGGAGCATGCGGGGCCGTTCGCGCACGGCCTCAATGAGCGCGTCGACATCGATGCTGAGATCGTCGTTGACGCCGACACGTTTGACGCTCGCGCCCATCAGCGTGGCATAGTCCTCGTGCAGCGGGAACGATGGATAGAGGGTGACGACGGCATCTTCCGGCCGCAGGACGGCACGGCTGATGACGGAGAGAAGATCCTCCGAACCGTTGCCGAGAATGACCTGGTCTTCGCCGACCGCATGTCTGGCGGCGATGGCCTGCCGCAGTTCGCGCCCGGTCGGATCCGGATAGAGCCGGAACATTTCGGAGCCGCCCTGCATCATCCTGGCCAGGGTCGGGCTCGGGCCGATGGGGTTTTCATTCGAGCCCAGCTTGGCGATCCTGGCCGGGGCGTATCGCAGCATCACCTCGCCGATGGTCAGCCCGGAATTGTAAGGTGACAGACGCTTGACTTCGGTTCTGACCATGTCTGAAGCTTTGGACAAGTTTGGTCTCCTCCATCGCGGGCCGATGCTGTTGTCCGCAAGCCTCGAACAAATCGCCGCCGCGGGATCTCGTCCGGGCGAGCCAAGCATGCGATCGAGCCCGGGGGCGGACGACGTAACCACTATCGCACTCAATGTCGTTTGTATATGCTTGTATATGTAAGTTGACCTGATAGTCTCTGCGCAACGCGACCGGAGCGGCCAAGGAGGATCATATGCGCAACGCTGCTCTTTTCGACCTCTCCGGCAGGAAGGCGCTCGTGACCGGCGCAAGTCGTGGCATTGGGCGCAGCCTCGCCGAGGCGCTCAGCGCGGCCGGCGCCGACGTCGCGGTCACCGCGCGCAGCCTGGACTCGCTCGACGAGACGGCGGCGGCCATCCGCGCCGCCGGCGGGGTCGCGCATGCCATTGCCCTTGATGTGACCGATGTCGAGCGCTGCCGCGCGGCCGTTGGCGAGGCAGCCCGCCTGCTTGGCGGCCTCGACATCCTCATCAACAATGCCGGGGTGGAGGAGGTGCGCCCCTCGCTCGATGTCGACGAGGCGCTGTGGGACCGGATCGTCGACACCAATCTCAAAGGGGCGTTCTTCTGCGCCCAGGCCGCGGCGCGGCAGATGCGGGATGCCGGTCGGCCCGGCGCCATCATCAACCTCTGCTCGCTGACGTCGGAAGTCGGCATCCCGACGGCGGTGCCGTACGGCTCGTCCAAGTCGGGCCTGCTCGGCATGACCCGGGCGCTGGCGGCGGAGTGGGCGCAGCTTGGCATCAGGGTCAATGCCATCGCCCCGGGCTACTTCAGGACGGCGATGACGGAGGCGTTCTACGACAACGAGACCTGGCGGCAATCCATGCTGGCCAAGATCCCGCAGCATCGTTTCGGCGACCTCCGCGACCTGCACGGCGTCGCCGTGTTCCTTGCCTCGGATGCCGCCGCCTACATAACCGGCCAGTCCATTCCGGTGGATGGCGGTTTCCTCGCCTCGATCTGAGGGGGATCGCCGATGTTTCGAATTGAATGTCTTCCGCGATGTGACCGGTCGGCACAATGCGCTCTGAACTGAAGGAAAAATCCATGTCCGACATCAGCTTCCACGATCTGTCGTCCCTCGATGCCACCCAGCGGGCCGGGTTGCTGAAACGCGCCGAGGGTGATCTGTCGGTCTTTGTCGAAAAAGTCCGCCCGATCATCCAGGCGGTCAGGGACGAGGGTGACGCCGCCCTGATCCGCTTTGCCAGGGAACTCGACAAGGCCAATGTGGCCGAAGGCGAACTGAAGGTGTCGGAAGCGGAATTCGACGCGGCATTCGACAAGGTCGAGAAGGAAGTCGTGGAGAGCATCGGCTTCGGCATCGACAACATCAGGCGCTTCCACGAGGAGCAGAAGCCGGAAACCATGTGGCTCAAGGAGGTCCGGCCGGGCGCCTATGCCGGTGACAGGTATACGCCGATCGCCTCCGTCGCGCTTTACGTGCCGCGCGGCAAGGGCGCCTTTCCCTCGGTGACGATGATGACGTCGGTCCCGGCCGTCATTGCCGGCGTGCCGCGGATAGCGATCGTGACGCCGCCGACAGCGGACGGTTCCGTGGATGCGGCCACGCTGGTCGCTGCTCGTCTCGCCGGGGTTGACACCGTCTACAAATGTGGCGGCGCGCAGGCCGTCGCCGCCGTCGCCTACGGCACCGAGACAGTGAAGCCGGCGCTCAAGATCGTTGGCCCCGGCAGCCCCTGGGTGGTGGCGGCCAAGAGCGTGTTGTCCTCGATCATCAACACCGGTCTGCCGGCCGGACCGTCGGAAGCCATCATCTTTGCCGACGACAGCGTCGATGGCGGCCTTGCCGCGCTCGATCTGCTGATCGAGGCCGAGCACGGACCGGATTCCTCGGCCTATCTGGTGACGCACAGCCGCAAGGTTGCCGAGGCAGCACTTGCAGCACTTCCCGAACACTGGTCGCGCATGACCGAACAGCGCGTCGAATTCTCGCGCGCGGTGCTGACGGGAAAGCGCGGCGGCATCGTCCTGACCGCATCGCTGGAAGAGTCCTACCGCTTCATCAACGACTATGCGCCCGAACATCTCGAAATCCTCTCGACGGAGCCATTCGCGCATCTCGGCCACATCACGGAGGCGGCCGAGATCCTGATGGGCCCGCATACGCCCGTGACCCTTGCAAACTTCGTGCTTGGGCCCAATGCCGTGCTGCCGACCAGCCGCTGGGCGCGCACCTATGGGCCGCTTTCGGTGACGGATTTCGTCAAGCGCTCGTCGGTCGGCTATGTCACCTCGGCCGCCTATCCTGAACTGGCGCTGCATGCCCGCAGGCTCGCCCGCTACGAGGGTTTCAGCTCGCACGAAAACGCGGTCTCGGAAATCCGCGACCGCTATCTCGCCGGCTGAGGGGAGGCGATGGCGATGAAGGCGGCAAGGCTTTATGGACCTGGGGATCTGCGCGTCGAGGACATCGCGGCACCTGGCATTCCAGATGCCGGCTGGGTGAAGCTCAGCGTCGATGCCGCCGGCATTTGCGGTTCGGACCTGCACAATTTCCGCACCGGCCAATGGATAAGCCGGTCGCCCTCGACGGCCGGCCACGAACTGACCGGCACGGTGATCGCTGTCGGCGAGGGCGTCGGTACAATCGCCGTCGGCGACAGGGTGGTCGCCGATTCCCGTTTCTGGTGCGGAGACTGCGCGCAATGCCATGCCGGCAGGCGGCATCTCTGCGTCGCGCTGGGCTTCGTTGGCGAAATCTGCGATGGCGGTTTTGCCGAACAGGTGGTGTTGCCCGCACGTTTGCTGCACGTGATCGACGCCGGCCTTGACGAACGGGTCGCCGCCATGGCCGAGCCGCTCGCGGTCGCGCTGCACGCGGTGCGGCGTCTGCCGAAGACGGCGAGCGCGGTGCTTGTCGTCGGCTGCGGGCCGATCGGTGGTCTTGCCGCGCTGCTGCTTTCCCGAACTTTCGCCGGCACCGTACTTGTCGCCGACCGCAACCAGGCACGTTGTGCCCGCGTGGCGCGGGTGACGGGCGCCACGATCGTCGATCTCGACCGTGATGCCATTGCCGCCGCAACAGCCAACACTTCGCTGCTGGCGGCCGTCGAAGCGACCGGCAGTATAGCTGCCTTCAATAAGCTGCTCGGCGTGCTCGATTCCGGCGCCACGGTGGCCATGGTCGGCATCTTCCACGGGCGTCTCGACATTGATCCCAATCTTCTGGTCGAACGCGAAATCGCGTTGCTGGGATGCCATGCCTTTGCCGACGAATTGCCCGTGGCCGTACGGATGCTGGGGGAACTCAGTGAGCCGCTGCTGGCGCTGATCGATCGTGAGATCGGCCTCGACGAGATTCCAGCCGCCTATGAGCGGCTGCTTGCGGGCAAGAGCGATGGCTTGAAAACAATCATCCGCATGCGGCAACCTGCCGAACATCGTTGATTTCCAATAGTTTGCCGGAAAGGACTTTTGAAATGATCGATTTGCCCGACACGGCGAGCCCCCTTTACGAGAAGGTGAAGGACTACATCCTGACCAACATCGGAACAGGCCGGTGGGGCAAGGATCGCAAGCTGCCGTCGGAGAACGAGCTGGTGGTTTCGCTGGGCGTTTCGCGGATGACGGTTCACCGGGCTCTGCGAGAGCTGACCGCCGCCGGATTCCTGATCCGGCTGCAGGGCGTCGGAACGTTCATCGCGCCACCCCGGCCGCAATCGACGCTGATCGAGATCAACAACATCGCCGCCGAGATCGTCGAGCGCGGCAACAGGCATCGTTCCGAAGTCCTCGTCCTCGAAACCATCATGCCGACCAAGGAACTCGCTCTGTCGTTCGAGTTTGCGAAGCGGGTTTCGATCTATCACTCCGTCGTCGTCAATTTCGAGAACGACCTGCCGGTGCAACTGGAGGAGCGCTTCGTCAATCCGGGCCTGATACCCGACTATGACAAGCAGGACTTCGCCAAGACGGCAACCTATGACTATCTCATGCAGAAGACCCCGGTGACCGAGGTCGAGCATATCATCTCCGCCATCCCGGCCGACAAGGAGACCGCGCGGCATCTGGCAATCGACGTCGGCAGTTGCTGCCTTCTCCTGCATCGCCGGACATGGACGGGGGCGGTCGTGGCCACGATCAGCAAATTGACCTATGCCGGCAGCCGCTATTCGCTTGGCAGCCGCTACTCGCCTTCCAGGACAGGATGAAGTCGATAGCCAAAGCATCCCGAGAAGGTTTGGCCGCTAATGTATGTACATGTACTGATAATAATCGCGTCACGCTTGACCGGCGGATCGCCTGGAAGGAACGACTGATGACGGCGACACCGAGCCGCACGGCGCGGATCAGGGCTCTCGCGCAGCATGATGTCGCCGAAGCGCAACGTGCGCTGTCGGCATTGCTGGGCGACCTGTTTGGAATGAACCCCGGCAATGTCCGCATCAATGTCGACAAATACAGCCTTAATTCGTTGAACGGCTTCTTCGACAGCGAGGGTCAAGCATACTTCTTCAAGTTTCATCAGGAGGAACGGGAAGAGGCGATGGCCGGCGAATATTATCGCGCCGAAATCCTGTCGCGCGCCGGCCTGCCGGTCGACCAGCCCGTGCACATGTCCGCCCAGCCCGGCGAGCAGATCCTTGTCTATCGCCGGCGTACGGATCCGAGATTTTCGGATGTGCTGTTCGCGCTGGATACCAGGGACGATGCCGGCGGACGGCGCGAGGCGGTTCTTGCCGAGCGCGACCTGTCCGCCAGGCTGCTCGATGTCTATCTGGAAACGCTGCATCCGGTGACCGTCGCGCAGGTGTCGGCGGAGCCGATCCATCGGCTGTTCCACGAGCGGCTGATCGACGCCGATACGCGTTTGTCGCCAGGGGGCCGCCTGGCCGATTTCTACGTCGGCAAGCCGTTTGTCTTTCCCGGCGTGGAACTTGGTTGGGACCAGTTCTCCCGGCTGAAGTTCGTCATCAACGGCCGGCGCTACATCAGCAGCATCGGCGAACTTTTCGACGCCGCCGCGGAGCGCCTGCGGCCGGACAGGCTTGCCGATGCCGGCGGTGTGGTGGCGCATGGCGACGCCCACAATGCCAATGTCTGGTACGTGGAGAAAGCAGGAGGGGCGGAACTGTCCTTCTTCGATCCCGCCTTTGCCGGCTCGCACATCCCCACGCTGTTGGCCGAGGTGAAGGCGACGTTCCACAACATCTTCGCCCACCCGTTCTGGCTCTACGATCCGGCCATGGCGACACAGGCTTTTCAAGCGCGAGCGCGGCTGGATGGCGATTTTCTGCATGTCGACACGGACTGGGATTTGAGCCCGGTCCGCAGCGACCTTCTGGAAGTGAAGGCGGTCGACCTGTGGCGGCCCTTGCTGCTGAAACTCAAGCGTCGCGGCATGCTGCCGGCGGATTGGCGAACCGTGCTGCGCTTGGGGCTGTTCCTGTCGCCGACCCTGGTCATGAACCTGCGGGCTGGCGCGCGAAGCCACACGCCGGTCTCGTCTCTCATTGGTTTTTCAGTCGCGGTTATGGTCGGCAGCGAGCCCGATGGCGGAACCGACCGGGTGACCGGTTTTTTTGACCGGATCGATCCCGAAAAAGCATAAGGGGTCGGGTGGAGGACTCGCGCTGATCAACGTAAAATTCTAGCCGCTCCAACTTGTATATGCATGTATGTATTTTAGCCTTGACATCCGCTGCCGCTGAGGCTGAAATGTGTCAGCACTTCAACCATGAAGTGGCGGGTAAGACGCCGAGGCACAATGCCGCAAGAGCAGACCCCCGCAATCTCACCAGACCGGACGCCCTGGGTAGAAAAGCGGTCTGATCATCAAGGGGAACGAAAGATGACGCTTAACCTAGCAGGACAATTTCGCGCGTTGGCCATGGCCGTTGCCGTCGGGCTCGCCGCCGCACCCGCGGCCTATGCTGCCGATGCGGCCATTCCCACGACGCCCGAGGCGGGATCGTTCAAGATCGGCATCGAGCCCTGGCTCGGATATGGCCAGTGGCACGTCGCCGACGCCAAGGGCTTGTTCAAGACCAATGGCCTGTCGGACGTCCAGATCGTCAATTTCGCCGAGGACAAGGATATCAACGCCGCACTCGCCAGCGGCCAGCTCGACGCCGCCAATATCGCCACCCACACGGCGATGGGCATGGTCGCGGCCGGTCTGCCGGTGAAGATCGTGCTGCTGCTCGATGTCTCCATGACGGCCGATGCCATCGTCGCCGGCAAGGACGTCACCTCCATCGCCGATCTCAAGGGCAAGCAGGTCGCTTTCGAGGAAGGCACGACGAGCGACATCCTGCTCAAATACGCGCTCGCCAGGAACGGCATGTCGGTCGCCGATATCCAGCCGGTACCGATGCCCGCCGCCGATGCCGGCGGCGCCCTGATCGCCGGCCGCGTACCGGCCGCGGTCACCTACGAGCCCTATCTCACCGTTGCCATGGCGCAGAACAAGGACGTCAAGCTGCTGTTCACCGCCGGCGAGGATCCCGGCCTGATCAGCGACGTGCTGGTGGTGCGCGACGAGGTTATCAAGTCGCGGCCCGGCCAGGTGCTGGCCATGATCAAGAGCTGGGACGCCGCGCTCAAGGACTATAACGCCGACACGCCTGGTGGTCGGGCCATCATCGCCAAGGCGGTCGGTTCCGACGTCAAGGACCTCAATACCGCTTTCGACGGCGTGCGCTACTACTCGCTCGCCGAAAACAAGACGGCGCTCACCGGCGAGTTTACCACCAAGACATTCGCCGATGTCGAAGCGGCCGCCAAGAACGCCAAGCTGCTCCAGGCCGATGTGACACCCGAGCAGATGATCGATCCGTCCTTCGTCAAGGCGGCGCAGTGACGAGATCCGGATCGCGGTGGTAACGCGGATGACCGGGGCGCCTCCCGCGAAAACCGGCTTGGCCCGCACGGCACCGGCGCCGGCCGCAAGACCGGCAAGACGCCGATCCTCCGGGATCGGCGTGCCCATCGCGAGGGCGCGCTTCCTGACCATAGCGGTGGCCGTCTTTGTTGGCCTTGGCCTTGCCTGGTGGGCGGCGACCGGGCTCGGATGGGTGAAACCCATCTTCCTGCCGTCACCCGGCAGCGTCGCGACCCAGATTGCCAAGCTCGCAGCCGACGGCACCTTGTGGCTCGATCTCAGGGCCTCGATCTACCGTATTTCCATCGGCTTCCTCCTCGCCTCGGCACTGTCCATACCGATCGGCGTGCTGATCGGCAGTTTCCGCTCCTGGGAGGCGGCCATCGAGCCGCTGGTGGATTTCATCCGCTACATGCCGGTCGTCGCCTTTGTGCCGCTCTCCATCCTGTGGGCAGGCACAGGCGACACCCAGAAATTCCTGATCATCTTCATCGGCACGTTCTTCCAGCAGGTGCTGATGATCATGGACAATGTGAAACGGGTGCCCGCCGATTTCATCGGTCTTGGGCGAACGCTCGGCCTGCCGGACCGCAAGATACTGACGCGCATCGTCGTGCCCAGCGCCTTGCCGGGCATATGGGACACGCTGCGCATCAGTCTCGGCTGGGCGTGGACCTGGCTGGTGCTGGCCGAACTCGTCGCCGCGACGTCCGGTCTGGGCTATCGCATCACCGTGTCGCAGCGCTATTTCCAGACCAACACCATCATCGGCTACATCCTGCTGCTCGGCGTGCTCGGCCTGATCACCGACCAGGTCATGAAGGCATTGGAGAAGGTGCTGTTCCGGCAGGACGGCCACTCGCAATGAGGAACCGCCGATGACTGTTCCCAAATTGCGGATCGCCGGTCTCGACAAGAGCTTCGGCACCGGCGAGCGGCGTACACAAGTGCTGCGCGACATCAATCTCGACCTTGCCGACAATGAGTTCGTCTCGCTCGTCGGCACGTCGGGCTGCGGCAAGAGCACGCTGCTGTCGATCGTCGCCGGACTGCAGGATTTCGACGCCGGCGATCTCAGCATCGACGGCGCGCCGATCCTGCAGCCGGGCCTCGACCGCGGCGTCGTCTTCCAGTCCTACACGCTGCTTCCCTGGCTGACGGCGCGGCAGAATATCGAGTTTGCCCTCAAGGCCGCCGGTTATGATCGCACGAGCTGTCGCGAGATCGCGCTCGAGCATCTCGATCTCGTCAAGCTGTCGCAAAGTGCCGATCGCTTCCCGTCGGAACTTTCGGGTGGCATGAAGCAGCGCGTCGCCATCGCGCGCGCGCTTTCCTATCGCCCCAAAATGCTGCTGATGGACGAGCCTTTCGGCGCACTCGATGCCTTGACCCGGCATCAGATGCAGGAACTCCTGACCCAGATCTGGGAAGAGCACCGGCTCACCGTGCTGTTCGTCACGCATGACGTCGAGGAGGCCGTCTATCTGTCGGACCGCATCGTCGTCATGGGCATCGGCCCCGGACGCATCATGAAGACCTTCAACGTCGACATCGAGCGCCCGCGCCGGGAAGAGGTGATGGAAACGCCAGCCTTCATGGATTTGCAGCGCGAGGTGCACAAGGCGATCCGCGAGGCATCAAGACGACCTGAAATGGCGTAGTCCCTGGCATCTTGAAGACGACCCAAGACGGCATCCGCCAAAAACGGCAATGTCTTCGCGCGGCGTCGTGGCACCGTCGACTGTCTTGCCGATGCCCGTCAATTCACGGCGCCGGTCAAGATTTGTTGACTTCCCGCGAAGCGGAAATGACTACCGCTCGTCTGTTTGTGGGACCATAAGACGGCCTGCGATCGGGCCGGCTGGCCCATACAAGGCAATCTTGCCTTTGATCCGGGATGCGCCACTTTGGCCAGGGCATACAAGCCACCTGCATGACGGAATTGGCCAGAGTAT
This sequence comes from Mesorhizobium sp. BH1-1-4, assembly GCF_020165665.1. Taxonomy (NCBI): domain Bacteria; kingdom Pseudomonadati; phylum Pseudomonadota; class Alphaproteobacteria; order Hyphomicrobiales; family Phyllobacteriaceae; genus Mesorhizobium; species Mesorhizobium sp. BH1-1-4. The sequence goes on along the minus strand of NZ_JAIUIN010000007.1, from coordinate 186,555 downwards.
TGGACCAGCCTCAATTTGCCACCGAGCGCGACCCGAGGCTGAGGCTGATCATCCCGATCATCGTTGCCATCGCCTTTCTGATGGAGCAGCTCGATTCCACCATCATCACCACCGCGATCCCGGCCATCGCGCACAGCCTGGACACGACGCCGGTCAGGCTGAACCTGGCGATCACCACCTATATACTGACGCTCGCCGTGTTCATTCCCGTCAGCGGCTGGTTCGCCGACAGGTTCGGCGCGCGCAGGGTGTTCGCGCTGGCGCTTTTCACCTTCACTCTCGGCTCGGCGCTGTGCGGCATGGCCGACAGTTTCGGCATGCTGCTGGCCATGCGTGCCTTGCAGGGGCTGGGCGGTGCCATGATGACGCCGGTCGGGCGGCTGATCCTGCTGCGCAGCTTTCCGCGCAGCGGCCTGATCACCGCCATGACCTACATGACCTTGCCGGCCATCATGGGGCCAGTCATCGGGCCGTTGCTCGGCGGCCTGCTGACCACCTACGCGTCGTGGCGCTGGATATTCTACGTCAACGTGCCGTTCGGTTGCGTTGGAATCCTGGCGGCGCTGCGCTTCGTCGACGATTTCCACGAGGAAGCGGTGCAGCGCTTCGACTTTGCCGGGTTCCTGATGGTGGGTTGCGGCGTGGCGCTGCTGCAATTCGGGCTGGAAAACATCGGCCGGCCGATCATTCCCGTGTCCGCGACGGTTCTGGTGCTGGCCGCTTCCGTCCTGCTGCTGCTCGCCTTCGGGCGCTATGCGCGCCGCGTCGTGGCGCCGGCCGTCGACCTGACGCTGTTTCGGTTCCGTTCGTTCTGGGTCGGCACGCTGGCGGGCGGCCTGTGCCGTGTGGGTCTCAACGGCGTTCCGTTCCTTTTGCCGCTGATGCTGCAGGTCGGCTTCGGCATGAGCCCGGTCACGTCAGGCTCGCTGACATTCGTCGGCAGTTTCGGCGCGCTGCTCATGCGGCCGCTGCTGTCGCCACTGCTGCGCCGCTTCGGCTTCAGTGTCGTGCTGATCGGCAGCGCCATAGTCGGCTCGGCCACCGTGGCGGGCTTTGCCCTGATGGGCCCCGATACGCCGCATTGGCGGATCGGTTTCTATGTCTTCCTGTTCGGCATCGTCCGGTCGGCGCAGTTCATGACCTCCAACACCCTGTCCTATGCCGATCTGCCGGCGCACAAGCTCAGCCGCGCCACCAGCCTCGGCGGCGTGCTGCAGCAGCTCAGCGTGTCGCTCGGCGTCTCGATCGCCGCCATGCTGCTGGGGCTGATTGCCGGCGAGAGCCACGTGCTCACGCCGGAACGCTTTCACCAGGTATTCCTGCTGACCGCGATCATCCCGCTGATCTCCATTCCCGGCTTTCTATATCTGCGCGCCGAGGACGGCGTTCAGGTCAGCGGCCACGTCAGGGGATCTCGCAACTAGGCCCTGTCGGGAAGGGCTTGGAGGCATTCCCGGTCGAACCCAGCCGATACCGCTCACGTCGCTTTTCCGGCCGCCGCGTCCATTCCCATCTCTTCCTCGGAAATGTCGTCGAAGGACGCGTAGTTCATGTTGTAGAGCCGGGCGTAGAGGCCCTTCTTCCGCATCAGCTGTTCGTGGTTGCCGCTTTCGACGATCTCGCCATTCTGCAGAACGATGATGCGGTCGGCGCCGCGGATGGTGGCGAGGCGATGCGCGATGACCAGCCCGGTGCGGCCTTCAAGCAATTTGATCAGCGCCTTCTGGATCAGCATCTCGGTGTAGGAATCGATGCTGGCTGTCGCCTCGTCGAGCACCAGTATCTTGGCGTCGGCCACCAGCGCTCGCGCAAAACTGATCAGCTGGCGCTGGCCGAGCGAGAGATTGCCGCCGCGTTGTTCGAGCTCGGTGTCGTAACCCTGGGGCAATTGCTCGATGAAGTCGTGCGCGCCGACGGCTTGTGCCGCGCGCACCACCTCTTCGCGGCTGGCTGATGTCTTGTCGTAGCGGATGTTTTCCAGCACCGTGCCGGAGAACAGGAACGGCTCCTGCAGCACCATGGCCACCTGGTCGCCGAGCGAATCCTGCGTCAGGTCGCGCACATCATGGCCGCCGACCAGGACCTCACCCGACCAAACGTCGTAGAATCGGTGCACCAATGCCATCGAGCTCGACTTGCCCGATCCCGTCGGGCCGACAAGCGCGACGGTCTCGCCCGGATTGACACGGAAGGTGATGTTCTTCAGCACCGGCTGGTTCGGCCGGTAGCCGAAGGTGACATTCTTGAACTCGACCGACCCGTCCATGTCGCGCGACAGCGCCACCGCGTTTTCCCTGTCGCTGACATCCACCGGCACGTCGAGCACTTCGGAGATGCGCTGGCCCGAGGCCATGGCGCGCTGCATGACGGAGTACTGCATGGTGAGCGAGCGGATCGGGTCGAAGAAGCGCTGGATATAGAACAGGAACGCCACCATGACGCCGACGTCGAGGCTGTGCGATAGCACCATCGAACCGCCGACGACAATGACCGTCGCCATGGCGATGCCGGTCAGCGTATCGACGATCGGCACCATCACCTGCGCGTATTTCGCCGACCGCAGATGGGCATCGAGATTGGCCAGCACCTTCTCGTCGTAAAGGTCGAAATTGACATGCTGGCGCTCCAGGCTCTGCACCGTGCGCACGCCGTGGATGCCTTCGGCCAGCGCGCCGTTGGCGATCGAGTTGGTTTCGTGCGCCGCCATGAAGGCGACCTTGGCGCGCGGCAGCCAGAACAGGCGCACGATGAACAGCATCGGCATGGTCGACAGTGTCAGCAGCCCGAGCCGGAAGTCGAGCCAGAGCAGGACGGTGACGATGCCGAACAACAGCACGATGTCGCCGACGGACATGACCGACGTTTCGAGAAATTCCTGCATCGAATTGACGTCGCCCTGGAGGCGCGACATCAGCCGGCCGACCTCGGTCTTGTCCATGAAGCTCAGCGAGACCCGCTGCAAATGGCTGAACATGGCGCGGCGCAGGTCGGACAGCACGTTTTCCGCCACCTTGCCGACGACGCTCTCCTGCACATGGCTGGCCGCGTAATTGATGAGGATGATCACCGTGAAAGCGATGATCGCGGTGATCATCACCGAGCGGTCGAGCTTGCCGGGCGCCATGCCGTGATCGATTGCGTAACGGATGACCAGCGGGATCGCCAGTTGCGTCAGCGTGAACACCAGCACGGCGGCGACCGAGATGAAGATACGGCCCTGGTATGGTCTGACGAAGCTCCAGATGCGCCTGACGATGCGCGGATCGTAGACCTTGCCGAAAACCTCTTCCTCGTCGCGGTGCGAGCCGACGACAGCCTTGGTCGGGCGGCCGCTTTTGTCTTCCCTCTCGTGGTCGTCCTGGGGCGACATCAGGCGGCTCCCTCGAGCCGATTGTCGTCCGGCCGCAGTTGCAGATCGTAGAGCGCGCGGTAGCGTCCGCCGAGCGCCAGCAAGTCCTCATGCGTGCCGCGTTCGACGATCCGTCCGCCCTCGATGAATAGAATCTGGTCGGCATGCATCAGCGAACTCAGCCGGTGCGAAATGATGAGCGTCACGCGATCTCGGGCGAAGCGCTTCATCGCCGTTCTTATCCGCTGCTCGGTGCCGGCGTCGACGGCCGCGGTGGAATCGTCGAAGACCAGCACCGATGGCTTGAGCATCAGGCTGCGCGCGATGGTCAGGCGCTGCCGCTGGCCGCCGGACAGCGAGGCGCCGCGTTCGCCGACGACGGTGGTGTAGCCGGCCGGAAGCCCGATAATGTAGTTGTGCAGCTGGGCATACTCGGCTGCCTGGCCGATGCGGGTTTCGCGCGCCCAGGGGTTGCCGTAGGCGATGTTGTTCTCGATCGAGGTGGTGAACAGGAACGCGTCCTGCTGCACGACGCCGACCGCCTTGCGCAGCGATTGCAGCGTGACCCCGCGTATATCCTGGCCGTCGATGGTGATCGCGCCCGAGGTGACGTCGTAGAAGCGCGGGATCAGATGCGCGATGGTCGACTTGCCGCTGCCTGGCGGGCCGACGATGCCGACGGTTTCGCCGGGCCGGGCCTCGAAGGAAACGCCGGAAAGCGTCGGACGCTCGCCTGCGCCCTCATAGCGGAAACCGACATTGTCGAAGCGCAGCACACCGTCGGTGATGACGAGCTCCCTGGCGTCGGGCGCGTCCTTGATGTCGAGTTCGGCATCGAGCAGTTCGAACAGCCGCGTGCCGCAGGTCGAGGCGCGAGCGAAGGAATTGACCATCAGGCCGAGCTGGCGCACCGGCATCTGCAATATGGTCATGAAGGTGAGGAACTGGGCCAGCGTGCCGACGCTGATCTGCCCCGCGATCACCTTCTGGCCGCCGAACCACAGAACCAGGCCCATGGAGGCCAGGAAGGAGAAGTTCATGGCGCCGGTGTTGGAGACGCGGATGTCGACGCGCTCGTTGGCGAGTTCCAGCGCAGCCTGCTTGGCGCGGTCGAATTTGGCCAACTCATGCCGCTGCGCCGCGAAGGCGCGTACCACACGGATGCCGCCGAGATTCTCGTCCATCACCCGGCTCAGCACCGACAGCCGCTCCTGCAAGGTGAGCCAGGTGCTGCGCAGCCGGAGCTGCGTCACAGAAGAGCGCCAGGCGACGAACGGCATGAAGCTGAGGCTGAGCAACCCGAGCACGGGATCGGTGCTGATCAGGAGATAGGCGCCGACGCCGATCAGCACGCCAAGCAGGACCACGCGCAGGATGCCTGTCGAAAAGAACATGCGCACGCCGTCGAGGTCGAGCAGCCCGAGCGTGATCAGGTCGCCGGTATGGACCTTGTCGTGGTAGGAAAAGCTCAGCCGCTGGATCTTCTCGTAGAAGGCGAGCCGCAGCTCATAGCCGGTCTGGTGGCCGACGGCCTCGCCATAGTAATTCTGCGCCATGGTGAAGAGGCCGCGCAGGATGCTGACGACCAGCAGCGTCAGCGCCGTGTTCCACAGCGCCTGCTCGGCCGCGGTGCCGGCACCGGCGGCCATCACGCCTTGCGCCTGGTCGATGGCGCGTCCCAGCAGGCGTGGAATGAAAAGCTGCAGCGTCGCGGCGATGAAGGTCGAGATGAGCGTGACGGCAACCTGCCAGGGGTGGCGCAGCGTCATGCGTACGATGCGCAGCAAGGTGCTGAGGCCCTTGCCCCAGGAGGCCTCCGCCACATGGGCAAATGATTTGCCGCGCTTGGCCGCGCTGGTTGCATCCGTAAGCAAGGAAAATACCCAGACCGTTGCGGACATTAGCCCGAACGAATGTAGCAGACTCAATCAGATAGCGCGATTTTACGCGCGTCCGACTTACCCGTTCAAGGGGCCAATGGCGGCATCGCACTGTACCTGAAAGGCGATGCCCGCCATTTGCCGTCACCATCGCCACGAAATGCGGTCAGGCGCGTCGACCTTACATCTCGGTGACGAATTTTGTCCTGAGATAAGCGTCGAGGCCTTCGATGCCGCTCTCCGAGCCATAGCCGGATTCGTTGACACCGCCGAACGGCGTTTCCGGCGTCGACACCATCATATGGTTGACACCGACCATGCCGGCTTCCAGTGCTGCCTCGGTCTTCTGGGCGAGGCTGAGGTTACGGGTGAAGACAAAGGAAGCCAGACCGTAAGGCAGCGAATTCGCCCGCTCGATCATGGCGTCGAACGTGGAGAAGGTGGCGGTCGGCGCGATCGGACCGAACGGCTCCTCCGACATGATGCGCGCCGTGTCCGGTACGTCCCGCAGCAACGTCGGGGCGAAGAAGTAGCCCTTGTTGCCGATCCGCTTGCCGCCGCTGACGACGGTTGCCCCCCGCGCCGTCGCGTCGCCGACCAGGGCGTCCATGGCATCGAGCCGCCGCGGCGCGATCATCGGTCCCATCTGGACGCCTGAATCGAGGCCGTTGCCGATCTTGAGCTTCTCGGCGCGGGCCGCGAAGCCTCCGATGAAGCGGTCATAGACGGCCTCATGCACGTAGAAGCGGGTTGGCGACGTGCAGACCTGGCCGGCATTGCGGAACTTGAAGGCGACGACCGTGTCGAGCGTCTTGTCGAGATCGGCGTCCTCATAAACGATGACCGGGGCGTGACCGCCAAGCTCCATGGTGCAGCGCTTCAACGTATCCGCGGCCTGCTTCTGCAGCAACTTGCCAACCGCCGTCGAGCCGGTCAGAGAGACCTTTTTGGGGATCGGCGAGGCGATCAGGTAGGACGAAACCTTCGCCGGTTCGCCGAAAACGATGTTGAGGACACCTGCCGGAAGGCCCGCGTCCTGGAAGCAGCGGCCAATGGCCACGGCCGTTCCCGGCGTTTCCTCCGCCGGCTTCAGGATGATCGAGCAGCCGGCGCCAAGCGCGCCCGCGATCTTGCGGATGACATTGCTGGCCGGAAAGTTCCATGCGGCGAAGGCGACGACCGGCCCGACCGGTTCCTTGAACACCATCTGCCGCACGCCGGGCAGCCTGGCAGGGACGATGCGGCCATAGGCGCGTTTGCCTTCCTCGGCATACCAGCGGGTCGCATCCGCCGCGAACTGCACCTCCCCGGTGGCCTCGGCCAGCGCCTTGCCGTTTTCCATGGTCAGCGTGCGGGCGATCGTGTCCTTGCGCTGCTCGATCAGATCGGCGGCCTTGTCCATGATCGCCCAGCGCTGCATGGCGGTCATCGTCTTCCATAGCCTGAAGCCTTTGAGCGAGGCCGCGAGAGCGCGGTCGAGATCGACCTCCGTGGCATGCGGCACGGTTGCCAACGCCTCTTCGGTGGCGGGGTTGACCAATGTTTCGGACTTGCCGTCCGACCCCTGGCACCACGCGCCGTCAATCAGCAACTCGATCGTCTCTGGATACATGTCCTGGCCCTTTCCGGCCCGGCGGTGCGCGGAAAGCCGCCGGCAGATTGCACGTCACAAGAAAGTTTCCGCTATGGCTTGACCTATACATTGTATACAGTATGGTGTCGACATGATTTTAGCGCGCATCCAGAAATTGTCGGTCGCGATCCCCGAGAACCTCGCCGAGATGCTTGAGGAGGAGATCATCTTCGGTCGCCTCAAATCCCTGGAGCGTTTGACCGAGGAGACGGTCGCCGCGCGCTACGGCGTCAGCCGGTCGCCGGTGCGCGAGGCGCTGAGGCTGCTCGAGCGCGACGGTCTGGTGATGCGTGAGGCCAGGCGCGGCATCTGGGTCTCGCCCATGACGCAACGCGATTTCGACGAGGTTTACACTTGCCGCATCGAACTCGAGGGGCTGGTCGCCAAACAGGCCGCCGAATCCGCCGACATTGAAAAGAAGGCCGAGTTCAAGAACCTTCTGTCGGAGCTGAAGCAGGCTCAGGCCAGGAACGATGCGCGACAGTTCTTCATCGTCGACGTGCGCGGCTCTCTGCTGACCTACACGCTGGCAGGCAACAAGACCCTGACACGCTTGCTGGGCGGTCTGGAAAAGCAGGCCCTGCGCTATCGCTATCACGCCTACGAGCAGGATCCCAAGATCATCCAGCTATCCCTGGACGACACCGCCCGCATCTATGATGCGATCACCGCGGGCGATGGCGAAAGCGCCAAGGCGATGACCGAAAACCTCATCCGGGAAATCTGGCAGAGCATGCGGGCCGGCATTCGCGACGCCTTCGGAGAGGGCTAGGTCGTGTCCAGCTTCTCGTCAGCGTTCAGCGTCATCGATTCCCACACCGCCGGCCACCCCACCCGAGTGATCCTGAGCGGCGTGCCGAAACTGTCCGGTTCGAGTGTGCGCGAGAAGCGGGACGATTTCCGCCAGCGCTTCGACCATCTCCGCCCGGCGCTTCTGCATGAGCCGCGCGGCCATGCGGCGATGGTCGGCCTGGTGCCGGTCGCCTCGGATTTGGCCGACTACGGCGCGTTCTTCATCTCGTCCTATGTCTATCTCGACATGTGCGGTCACGGCACCATCGGCCTTGCCCGGACGCTGGCCTTCACCGGGCAGATTTCTGCCGAGACAGGTGACAGCTTCACATTGGAAACGCCGGCGGGCGTCGTTTCGGTTCATCTGGTCTGGAACAAGGACGGCTCGCTGGACCGCGTGCGGATTGCCAATGTGCCGAGCTATGTCGGGCTGGAGCATCTCGGCGTTGCCGTCGAAGGTGTCGGCCAGGTCGATGCCGCGATCGTCTATGCCGGCATGTGGTACGCGCTGGTGGACGCGGCCCCGCTCTGCTTCAGGCTGGTCCCGGACAATGCGTCGGCCTTGATGCTGGCTGGCTCCAGGATCAAGGACGCGATCAAGGCGGCAACCAGGGACATGCCGCTGCTGGCGGGCGCGGCCGCGCCGAGCGTGCTGTTCTACGATGCCGACAGCGAAACCTCGGCGACGCATTTTCTCGTCCTGGAATCCAACAAGTTCGACCGCTCGCCTTGCGGCACGGGCACGTCGGCGCGCCTGACCCATCTGCTTGGGAAGGGGCTGATCGGCCCCGACCAGACTTATCACGCCAAAAATATCTTCGGCATTCCGTTCGAGGCGCGCCTGCAACGGCGTGTCGAGGAGCAAGGCCGCGAGGCGATGATCATCGAGATCGAGGGCGCCGCCTTCATCACCTCGACCCAGACCATTTACTTCGAGAAGAGCGACCCTCTCTCGCAGGGATTTCTAAGCCGGTAATCACCAATAAACTCAGAAAAGGGGAATGAGATGAAACTGACAGTAATGCGTACGTTCATGGCCGCTTTGACCATTGGCCTCGGCCTGCTCACGGCACCGATCGCCGCTTCGGCCGACGACAATCCATCCGCCGTCATCGACCAGATCCGCGCCAGCGGCGTGCTCAAGGTTCCGGTGATGACCGGCGAGGAGCCGGGCTACATCAAGGATCCGGCCACCGGCCAGTGGAGCGGTTTCTACTACGAATTCCTGGGCGAGATCGCGACCCAGCTCGGCGTCAAGCTCGAACCGGTCGAGACGACCTGGGGCAATTTGGCCGCCGATTTCCAGTCCAACAAGATCGACATCGCCATCGGCGTCAATCCGAACCCGAAGCGCGGCCTCGTCGTCGACTATCTCTGGGAGCCGCTGTTCACCGACGCCTGGGCCGTGCTGACGCCTCCCGGCAAGCCGGTCAAGACCTGGGCCGAACTCAATTCGCCGGATAAGACCGTCGTCGTGCAGAAGGGCAGCACCATGCAGGTCGTCGCCGAAGCGCTGCTGCCGAAGGCCAAGGTCACGCCGGTGGAAGATCGCGGCCTGGCGCTGATGGAACTCCAGGCTGGCCGCGCCGATGGTGTCGTGCTGTCCATTTTCGATGCGCTGCAGATCACCAACCAGAAGATCGGCAATGTCTCGCTTCCCGAGCCGATCCTGCGCAACCCGGCAACGCTTGCCGTCGCACGCAAGCCCGGCAATGCCGGTTACATCAACTTCCTGACCAACTGGATCCTGCAGGAACGTTCGCTCGGCCTCGCCCAGGGCAAGCTTGCCCGTTCGTGGGAAGCTCGGGGCATCGACCTGTCGATCCTTCCGGCAGGTTTTTCCTTCTGATCGCAACGGCCTGACCGCCGCCTGGTGCGGCGGTCAGGCCGCCACTGGACGTGCATCGCACCAGTGAGGACAACATGCTGTTCGACTACACCGTCATAACCAACAATATCGGGCTGCTCTGGCAGGGCCTTCTGATGACGCTCTACTTCACCGTGATCACCATCGGTGCGGGCATGCTGATCGGCTTGTTCATCGGGCTTATCCAACTGAGCACGTTCAAGCCACTGGTCGTCCTCGGCCAGATCTATGTCGAGTTTTTCCGCAACATTCCGCTGCTCGTCACGCTTTTGTGGGTCTACTATGCATTCCCGATCTTCGCCGGCATCAATGTCACGAAATTCTGGGCCGGGTTCATCGGGCTGAGCTGCTATGTCGGCTCCTTCTACGCCGAGATCTTGCGCGCCGGCGTTCAGTCCGTGGATCCCGGTCAGACCGATGCGGCGACGGCGATCGGCATGTCCTACGGCCAGCGCATGCGGCGCATCATCCTGCCGCAGGCTTTCCGCAAGATGATCCCGCCGCTGGCTGGCCAGTCGATCATCCAGATGAAGAACACGACGCTGCTGTCGATGATCACGGTCCCGGACCTGCTCTATCAGGCGAGCTACATATCGAGCTTCACCTATCGGCCGATGGAAGTTTACACCGCCGTCGGCGTCATCTTCCTGATCATCCTGGTGCCGCTGACGCTGCTGTCGCGGAAACTCGAAAAGAGCGGGGCCAGCGTAAAATGAGCATCACCCAATCGAATAACCCCGAAAAAAGCGGCAAACCGGTCCTGCGGCTGGAGAGCATCTGCCTGAAGTTCGGCGACAAGCGGGTGCTCAACGGCATCGAGCTGTCGGTCGTCGAAGGCGAGGTGGTCGTGCTGATCGGCGCCAGCGGATCGGGCAAGACATCGCTCCTGCGCTGCATCAACCTGCTCAACATGCCGAGCAGCGGCGGCATCGTCATCGATGACGAGACGCTGTTCATGAGGCAGGCCGATGGCAAGAGCGTCGCCCAGATACCGGCCCAGGAGGTCAACCGTATCCGCTCCAAGACCGGCATGGTTTTCCAGCAGTTCAACCTCTTCCCGCACATGACGGCGCTGGAGAACGTCATGGAAGGCCCGGTCATCGTCAAGAAGGAGCCGAAGGAACAGGCACGTCAGAAAGCGTTGAAGCTTCTCGATCTGATGGGCCTGGCGCAGCACGTGGACAAATATCCGCGCCAGCTTTCCGGCGGCCAGCAGCAGCGCGTCGCTATCGCCAGGGCCATGGCCATGCAGCCCAAGGTCATGCTGTTCGACGAGCCGACCTCGGCGCTTGATCCAGAACTCGTCGGCGAGGTCATGAAGGCGATGGTGGAACTGGCCAAAAGCGGCATGACCATGGTGATCGTCACCCATGAGCTCGGCTTCGCCTTCGAGGTCGCCGACCGGGTGGTATTCCTCGATCAGGGACTGGTAGCGGAACAGGGCCCGCCCGCCAAGGTATTGCTGCATCCCGAACATCCGCGTCTGAAGACGTTCGTCGGCCGCTTCCATGAATCGGCCGACCTGCTTCGCCCGTTCCTCGAGGCGCGTGAGGCCGAGAAGGCCTGATCGCTGCCGCAACCATCAAGCGACATCGCCGATGCGATGTTCGTTCCAGCCCATGCGATCGCCTCGGCCGCAGAAGGAAAGCATTCAATGACACTGAGTTTCGACCCGGCCGCAGTCGCCATCCCCAGGGGCCACCACATCGGTGGCCAATATGTCGAGCTGCCCGGCGCGGAGATCGAGGTTCTGCGCCCCTCCGACCTTCAGCATATGGGCATTATCACCGACGGCGGCGAAGCCGCGGTGCAGTTGGCCGTCGACGCCGCGAAGAAGGCTCTGGCGCAAAGCCGCTGGGCGAGGATCGCGCCGCGCGACCGCGCCGCCGTGCTGATGCGTTTCGCCGCATTGATCGAAGAGAACGCCATTTATCTCGGACAATTGGAAGCGATGGGGTCGAGCCGCCTGATCTCGATGACGATTGTTCGCGACGCGATCCGCACCGCCGGCGTCGTGCGCTACTACGCCGAATTCTGCGACAAGATTGAAGGCACGGTCACCTCGACCGAGGCGAATGCGTTGAGCATCGTGAAACACGAGCCCTATGGCATTGTCGGCGCGATCGTTCCCTGGAATTTTCCGATGATCACGGCCGCCTGGAAATTCGCACCGGCGCTGGCCGCGGGCAATGCGGTGGTGATGAAGACGTCGGAACTGACCCCGCACAGCCTGCTGGCGCTGGCCGACCTCGCCGCCAAGGCCGGCCTTCCCAAGGGCCTGTTCAACGTCATCAATGGCTACGGCCACACGACGGGCGCGGCAATCGTGCGCCATCCCGATATATTGAAGATCTCGTTCACCGGGTCGACGCAGACCGGCGCCGCCATCATGACGCTTGCCGCCCAGTCCGGCATCAAGCCGGTCACGCTCGAACTCGGCGGAAAGAGCCCGCAACTGGTGCTGGCCGATGCCGGCGACATCGACGCGGTCGCCGGCCGTGTCGCCGCTGCCTTCATGGACAATGCCGGCCAGGTCTGCACGGCGGGTTCCCGGCTGATCGTCGAGGACAAGATCGCCGACCAGCTTGTCGAACGCGTCATCGCCCGGACGAAGGCGATCAAGGCCGGCCCGACCTGGGACGAGGCGACCACCTTCGCGCCGATCATCAGCCGCAAGCAGCTCGATCGCATCGACACGATGGTTCGCGAAAGCATCAGTCAGGGCGCCTCCGTCGTCACCGGCGGTACGGTGCTCGAAGGCCGCAACGAAGGCAGCTTCTACGCGCCGACGATCCTGGAAAACGTCTCCGACGACAATATCGGCTTCAAGGATGAGTTCTTCGGCCCGGTGCTGACGGTGCGCAGTTTTTCCGACCTGGAGGAAGGGCTCGCGCAGGCCGCGCATCCGGTCTACGGGCTTGCCGCCAGCGTCCACACCACGGACCTGAAGAAGGCGCTCAAGGCGGCGGATTCGATCGAGGCCGGCATGGTCTGGATCAACCAGCATGGGCGCGGTCCGGAATTCACCTATCCGGCCGGCGGTTACAAGGGCTCCGGCTTCGGTAAGGATATGGGCCGTGCCGGCATCGAGGCGTTCCTGCGCCAGAAGGCCATCTGGGCCAATTACGCCTGAGAGCAAGCACATGCAATTCGATTACATCATTGTCGGCGGCGGCTCGGCTGGAGCCGTGCTTGCCAGCCGTCTTTCGGAAAACGGCACCAAAGAGGTGGCGCTCTTCGAAGCCGGACCCGACACCCCGCCGGACGATGTTCCGGACGTGATCGCCGACAGCTATCCCGGCCTTTCCTATTTCGATCCGAAATACCACTGGACGGAACTGCGCGTCTTCAACCGCTCGCCCAAGCAGAACGCGCAAGTGGTCAAGACGGCCAAGCTCGAACAGGCCAGGGTGATGGGCGGCGGCTCCAGCATCAACGGCCAGTTCGCCGTGCGCGGCCTGCCGCATGACTATGACGAATGGCAAGGGCTCGGCCTGCCCGGATGGGGGTGGGACGGCATGCTGCCCTACCTCAAGAAGCTCGAGCGCGATCTCGACTTCGACGGCGAGCTTCACAACAAGACCGGGCGCATTCCGATCCGCCGCGTCTTTCCCCAGGATTGGGCAGGCTTCACCCGCTCCGTCCTCAAGGTAACGGAAAGCGAATATCCCTATAGGCCGGACTACAATGCCAGCTTCGAAGATGGCTCGTTCCCGCTGCCGCTGTCGAACGAGAACGACCGCCGCGTGTCGACGGCGATCGGCTATCTCGACAGCGCGGTGCGCGCCCGCAAGAACCTGCACATCTTCGCCAATGCCTTCGTCGAAGGGCTGGTGACCGAGGGAACGCGCATCACCGGCGCCAGGGTCACGATATCAGGCCAGACCAGGACCTACAGTGCCGGTGAGACCATCGTTTCGGCCGGCGCCCTGCACTCGCCGGCCATCCTGCTGCGCGCCGGCATCGGGCCGGCCGCGCAATTGAAGCGGCTGGGCATCGAGGTGATCGCCGATCGCCCCGGTGTCGGCGAAAACCTCACCGACCACCCGCATCTGGCCGTCGGCGCGCATTTCAGGAAATCCGCGCGCCTCAAGCCCGGCCAGCGGCGCCATATCTTCCTGGGCGTCAGATACTCCTCCAACCACGCCGACTGCCATCCGGGCGACATGCTCCTGATGCCGGTCAACCGGGCCGGCTGGCATCCTCTTGGCAAGGCGATGGGGGCACTCAATGTCTGCGTCAACAAATCCTATTCGCGCGGCACGGTGACGTTGAAGTCCTCGGTTCAGACCGACGAGCCGATCGTCGATCTGAACCTTGCTTCCGATGGTCGCGACCTGATGCGCCTTGTCGATGGTTTCAAGCGCATCTGCAGGATCATGCAATCGCCCGACGTCCAGCAGCACGTCAACACCTGGTTCCTGGCCGGCTACAGCGACGAGGCGCGAGCGCTCAGCGTCCGCAAGCCGTCGAACTGGATCAAGACCGCGACCGCGGCCTACCTCTTCGACTATGCGCCCTTCTTTCGCGAGACCTTGCTCAAGCGCAAGTTCGGCACCACGGACCGCATCCAGGCGATGCTCGGCAATGAAGAGCTGATCACCGATTGGGTCAAGCAATCCGTCTGGTCGGGCTGGCATGTCTCGGGCACCTGCAAGATGGGCGCCGACGGCGATCCGCTGGCGGTGCTCGACGCCGAATGCCGCGTGCGCGGCGTGCAGGGCCTGCGCGTCGTCGATGCCTCGATCATGCCGACGATTGTCACCGCCAACACCAACATCACCACCATCGCCATCGCTGAAAAGGCGGCGGACCTGATTTTGAATTCCAGACAGTAGCAAAGGACCTGAATTCCATGCGCAAGAACAAGGTGAAAGACATCTGGGCCGCTGGCGGCGAAGTGGTGACCGGCTGGCTCGGCATCCCCTCGTCGATCTCGGCCGAACTGATGGCCCAGCAGGGCTGGGACGCGCTGACCGTCGATCTCCAGCACGGCGCCACCGACTATGTCGACATGGTGCCGATGCTGCAGGCGATCTCGATCACCGACACCACGCCGATGGTGCGCGTGCCGTGGAACGATCCGGCGATCATCGGCAAGGTGCTCGATGCCGGCGCCTATGGCGTGATCTGCCCGATGGTCAACACGGCGCAAGAAGCGGACGCGTTCGTCAAGGCCTGCCGGTATTTCCCCAAGGGCGGCCGCAGCGTCGGCCCGCTGCGCGCCTCGCTCTACGCCGGCGCGGACTATTTCCAGCACGCCAACGACACCGTCATCACCATGGCGATGATCGAGAGCGAGCAGGCGGTGAAGAACCTCGAAGAGATACTGAAGACGCCCAACCTCGACGCCATCTTCGTCGGCCCCTCGGATCTCGCGGTAACGATGGGCGAGGCTCCCGGCTTCGATCCGCGCTATCCCGCGGTCTACGAGGCGATCGAATACATCGCCGCCAAATGCAAGGAGGCCGGCGTCATTCCGGGCATCCATTGCGGCTCGGTCGCCTATGGCGTCGACATGCGTAAGCTGGGCTACCGCTTCATGGCCTATCTCTCCGACTTCCGCATGCTGCAGCAGATGGTCTCGCGCTCGCTGCCGGCCTTCCGCGCCGGCACGCCGAGCGCGATCGCGCCCTGATCGGGACTGCGGATCGATCGCCATGACATCGACAGGCACGCCGCGCGGCAAGGTGACGGTCATCGGCGCCGGCATCATCGGCGTCTGCGCCGCGAACTATCTGATCGAGCAGGGTTTTGCCGTCGAGGTGGTCGATCCGGCCTTGCCGGGCTCGGAGGAGCAATGCTCCTTCGGCAATGCCGGCGGCATCTGCCCGGGATCCTGCATCCCGAATTCGATGCCGGGCGTACTTCACAATGTGCCGAAATGGCTGATGGACCCGGAAGGGCCGTTGATCGTGCGGCTGGCCTATCTGCCGCACGCGCTGCCCTGGCTGCTGCGCTTCCTGGCCGCGAGCCGTAAACCGCGCGTCGAGCAGATCTCGGCAGCGATGCGTGCGCTGCACCGCTACACATTCGAGTGCTACGAGCCGCTGATCAAGGCCGCCGGCTGCGAAGACCTGTTGCAGAAACGCGGCCAGCTCTTCGTCCATGAAACGGCCGATGGACCGGCAAAAGGTGCATACGGCCTCGGCCTGCGGCGCGAGCATGGCGTCAAGGTCGACATCCTCGGTGCCGACGAAATCCGGCAGCTCGAACCGGCCCTGGCGCCGATCTTCAAGAGCGCCGTCTATTTGCCCGAGCAGGGGCAGTGCCCCAACCCCGGCCGGCTTGTCGCGAAACTCGCCGAACATGCGGCGCGACAAGGTGCGCGTTTCGTCAGGGCAAAAGTGATCGGCTTCGACATGGCCGCCAACGGCCCGTCGGCGCTGCGGCTCGAAGGTGGCGGGCGCATGCCCGTCGAAACCGTGGTGCTGTGCGCCGGCGCCTGGTCGGGGGAGCTTGCCCGCAAGCTGGGCGACCGCATTCCGCTGGAGAGCGAGCGCGGCTACCACATCATGGCCAGGGGCGCCGATACGGGCCTGCGCATCCAGACCATCTCGGCCGACCGCAAATTCGTCGCCTCGCCGATGGAGGACGGCTTGCGGATCGCCGGCAACGTCGAGTTCGCCGGCCTGAAGGCGCCGGCGAACATGAACCGCGCGGATGTGCTCCTCAAGCAGGCGCGGCCGATGTTCAGGAGGCTGGAGGTCGGTGAGGTCACCCGCTGGATGGGTCATCGCCCCGGCACGCCCGACAGCATACCGGTCATCGACCGCGCGACGCGGGCCAGGAACGTCATCTACGCCTTCGGCCATGGCCATCAGGGCCTGATCGGCGGCGCGGTCACCGGCAAGATCGTGTCGCAACTCGCCGCTGGTCTGCCGCCGGTGATCGATCTCACGCCGTTCCGGGCGGATAGGTTCTGAGTGTTCAGAGCCTGCTTCACCAGCAGGCCTTTCCGTCCTGCATGAAGGGAACGACGTGACCGCGACCACAGACACACACGCCGTCGAGTCGATCGATCCGCAACGCGCCTACGCCGTTTTGATCTGCGATCTGATCGGCCTGCGTTTCGACGCCGACGGAAAGCCCGACCCTTCGGAGGTGCGTGCCCATATCGAAGCCAAGGGCGGCCGCTTTCATGCGACCGGACTTGCCGACAAGGATGCTCTCGAACGCGGGCGCGTTCATTTCTTCTACCAGCCGGATCTCAGCACCCGCGAGGAGCTGATCGTAGCCGCCGGCGACGGCCGCTATGATGCCGTCATTGCCGCCGCGACCTTCCTCCCCGCCGAAACCGTCTTCCCGCTGGCCGGCGTGCGGATCGGCGCCGGCACCGGCAATATGGGCTCGCGCTCGTGGGGTGGCGGCAGTGGCGAGGGCGGCACCGCCGTGCTGATGAACACGCCCGGCATCAACAGCCGCGCCACCGCCCAGATGGTGATGAAGGCGATCCTGAAAGTGCTGCCGGATCTGCCGGTCGACACGCTGCACAGCCGTGTCGCGCGAGGCGCCTTCGACACCGGCAGGGAACTGCGCGATTTCCCCACCGAAAAGCTCGAAGGCAAGACGATCGCCGTCATCGGTTACGGCAATATCGGCCGCGAGGTGGCCAAGCTCGCCCGCGCCTTCGGCATGCGGGTGGTGATCCATGCGCGGCCTCGGCATCGCGACTGGATAGAAGTCGAGGGCTTTGCCTTTGCGCCGAACCTTGTCGAAGCAGCTGACGGCGCCGATGTGCTCAGCGTCCATGTCGGCCTGGGCAAGCAGGATGCGCAGACCGGGCGCTACGCCAATGCCGGGCTCATCGGCGCGGACGTCCTGTCACGCATGAACAAGGGCGCCGTGCTGGTCAACTACGATCGCGGCGAGCTTGTCGACATCGAGGCTCTTGATGAAGCTCTGAATACAGGCCGGCTACGCCACGCCGCCATCGATGCCGATCTGTTCAGGGATGCCTCGACCGGCAGCCTGTCCGGCCCGATGCTGCCCTATCTCGGCCTCGTCGAGAAGCATGGCGCCAGGCTTGAGCTGCTGCCGCATGCCGCGGCCGACACCGATCATCCCTCGCGTGTCGCCGGCGCCAAACAGGCCGTCGACCAGATCTTCGACGTCATCCGCAGAAACGCGGTGACGAATGCGAAAGGCACCGTTCCGCCGGGCTATCTTTCCCTTGGCGCGACCACGCCCCCCGGCATCGGGCCGGTGACGGCGGACCATTTTTTGAAACTGGCCGCCAGCGACTGCGCTGAATTGGCGGATGTCTGCGATCGGCAAAGCCGGTTGTGGAAAGCGCTCTCGGATACCCCGCCTGCCGAACGGGGCAAGATTGTCGCCGGACAGGGCGACGAGCTTGTCCGGCTGATCGACCGCTTCTGCCTTCTGGCCGAGAACCTCCATCTCAGGGGGCCGTTTCAGCAATAGGCCGTCGCTGGAGTTTCTCAGTCCCGGGCACCGGCCACCATGCGGGCGACCCGCGTCATGTCGGTGCTCATCTCGCGGTCGTCGTCGAGCGGGCTGACGAGCGCGCGCACGGCGGCGAAGGTGCGTTGCGGTCCTTCGCCCATGCTGTCGACGACTCCGCGCAGCTCCACGCCCGTCGCCGCGAAGATCAGCTCCATCGCAACGAGGTAGCGTAGGCGTTCGACGATCTCGGCGGTCTTGGCCACCACGCGCGGCGCCATCGACGACTGGTCCTCGATGCCGTCCGAGACAGCCAGCGGGCTGAGCGACATCGGATTGGCCAGATGCCGGATCTCGGCTTCTAGCGCTGCGAGCGGTTTCTGCAGTTCCGCGTAGCCCTGGCGGCTGCCGCCTCTGGCCGACAGGAAACGCGGCAGCTCGGCAATCGTCGGCGACATCAGCTTCATGCAGCGGTTGGCTGTACCGACCGCGCAATGCGCGAGCGCCTGGCCGAGATGCTCCCAGGCCAGCGTCATCGCCGTGAGGTCGAAATTGCCGTTCGAGACGACGCGTTCGTCTCCAGGCAGGATTACGGGGTTGTCGCCCGAATGGATGAGTTCGATTTCGGTCGCCAGCTTCGCCTGTTCGAATGCATGCAGCAGGCCGCCCCAGACCTGCGGCACACAGCGATAGCTGAGCGGATCCTGAAGCCGCCGCGCCGCCTTGTCCTTCCACAGGCCGCTTCCTGTCAGTTCCTTGCGTAGCCGCGCACCGATCTCGCGCTGGCCGAAGGCCGGCCGGGCGGCGAGGGCATCCTCATCGATCGCGGTGAGGGAAGAACGAAACGCCTCGTAGTTGAGCGCCACCGCGGCCAGCGCCCAGTCGATGAGATTGGCGACGTCTTCGAGACACAGGCATGCGGTGCCGGTCGACAGGCTGTTGGCGACGATGATGGCGTGGCCGTCCTTCTCGCGCAGGTCGAGCGGTTCGAGCCCGGCCAGCGCGAGCGCCTCGGCGGAAGGCATGATCCTGCCCTGGAACTCGGTCTCGCCGTCGCCGCGCAGCGCCCGCGCCATGTGGCCGAGATGGGCGAGGTCCGCCGCCCCGATCGATCCCCAGGTCGGGATCACCGGATGGACGCCGGCGTTGAGCGCCGCCACGAGGCCCAAGACCACGCGTTCGGACGTGCCGGTGCCGCCGGCGGCCATGCCTGAAATGCGCGCGGTCATCAGCGCCCGCACCGCCTCGGTTGGAAGGGCGGGGCCGATCCCCATGCTGTGGCTGAGCGGAACGCTGTGCTGGAAGGCGATCAGATCGGCCTGCGCGAGCGGCGTGTCGACACAGGCGCCGAGGCCCGTCGTGACGCCGTACATCGGCTTGCCGAGCCCGGTGAGGTGCTCGATGAGCACGCGGCTCGCCCGGATGCGGCGCATCGCCTCTTCGCCCAGCACCAGCCGCGCGTTCCGCCGTGCGATCTCGGCAACGTCGGCCGCGCTGAGCGGCTTGGCGTCGAGCAGGATCATTCGAACTGTCATGTCCCGCCTGTATCCCGTGACCGGATGCCCGGGCCGATGGCGCGGCGGGCGTCACCGTTTGTGGCGGCTTGCTGGCTGGACAGCAAGCCATTCCGATTATGACAGTGGCAGGCGAGGGGAAATTCTGGACTTAGACGGATCGCCCCGCGACGGCGTCCGGCACCACCACCAGCTTGCCGACAAAATCCTTGGCGACGAAATCGGCCTGCGCCTGGTGGAAATCGGAGAGCTTGTAGACGCCACCGACCAGCGGTCTGATCTTGCCCTCCTCGATATAGCGAACGATGCGGCGGAAATCGGCGCGCGTGCCCTGGCTCGAACCATGCAGTTGCAGCTGCTTGAGATACATGGTCCTGAGATCGAGCTGGACGACCGGGCCTGCAATCGCGCCGGCCGTGGTGTAGCGGCCCTCTGGTCGCAGGATGCGCAGCAGGTCGTTGAAGATCGCGCCGCCGACGAGATCGGCGACAACATCGATCGGTTGCCCGCCTG
The DNA here is from genome assembly GCF_020165665.1 of Mesorhizobium sp. BH1-1-4. Classification (NCBI taxonomy): domain Bacteria; kingdom Pseudomonadati; phylum Pseudomonadota; class Alphaproteobacteria; order Hyphomicrobiales; family Phyllobacteriaceae; genus Mesorhizobium; species Mesorhizobium sp. BH1-1-4. Next base: position 166,604 of record NZ_JAIUIN010000007.1, on the reverse strand, counting down.
TCGCCTCCGCCACGGCTTGCGGCAGGTCGGCGACGCCACGGGTGATGACGGCCTCGGCGCCGATGTTGAGTACGGCCTGTTCCTTGCCCTTGCCGGCGACCGCATAGGGAATGGCGCCACGCGCCCGCGCCAGTTGCACGATGCCGGAACCGACGCCGCCGGAGGCGCCGGTGACCAGCACGCGCTCGCCGGCCTTGAGCGCGGCGCGTTCCAGCATCTGCTCGCCGGTAAGGTAGGCGCAGCAGAAAGTGGCGAGTTCGACGTCGCTCATATCGGTGTCGACGACATGCGCGTTGTCTGCTGGCACCACCTGATACTCGGCATAACCGCCATCGCGGCCGTGGCCCATATAGTCGATGTCGGCCAGCGAATCGTCGTCGCGGTTGTAGATGGAGAAATCGACCATCACCCGTTCGCCGATACGGTCGGGCGATACGCCTTCGCCGACGGCGACCATGGTGCCGACAGTATCGGTGCCCTGGATGCGCGGGAAAACAAGCGTATTGCCCTGCCTTCGCCAGGTCGACACCGCGTCCGCATCCTCCTCGGTACCATAGGCGCCCTGGCGCACCCAGACATCGGTGTTGTTCATCCCGCAAGCGCTGACCCGTATGAGCACTTCACCTGAAGCGGGGACAGGCACTTTGACATCGGTGCGGTAGACGAGTTTTTCAGGTCCGCCGTGCCCGGTGAGCAGCACGGCGGCCATGGTGGCGGGGAGGGTTTTGGTCATGGCATTCATGGGTCGGTCTCAGAGATTGGCAAATACGCTGTTCACGGCATCGGCGGCCTTGGCCACCACGATGTCGGCTTCCTCGCGGGTCAGGCAGAGCGGCGGCGCGAAGCCGAGTATATCGCCCTGCGGCATGGCGCGGCCGATGACGCCGCTGGCGGCAAGGGCCGTGGCGACCTGCGGTCCGATCTTGAGCGAAGGATCGAAGAAGACACGGTCGTCGCGGTCTTTCACGAACTCCACCGCTGCCAGCATGCCGTCGCCGCGCACCTCGCCGACGTTCCTGTGACCGCCGACGGCCTTAGCCAGTTCGGCACGGAAATAAGCGCCGGTCTCCCCGGCATTCCGCACCAGGTCCATCTCATCGATCAGTTCGAGATTGGCAACGCCCGCTGCGACGCAGATCGGATGCGCCGAATAGGTCCAGCCATGGCCAAGCGAGCCGAGCTTGTCTGAACCCTGCACCAGCACCTGCCACATCTTGTCGGCGACGATGACGCCCGACAGCGGCGCATAGGCCGAAGTCAGGCCCTTGGCGATGGTGATCAGGTCGGGCTTGATGCCGTAATGGTCGGAGCCGAACATGGTGCCGAGCCGGCCGAAGCCCGTCACCACTTCGTCGGCGACCAGCAGCACGTCGTACTTCTTCAGCACCGCCTGGATCTTCTCCCAGTAACCGGCGGGCGGTGGCACGATGCCGCCAGTGCCGAGGATCGGCTCGCCGATGAAGGCGGCGACGGTTTCAGGCCCTTCGGCCAGGATCATCTCCGCGAGCTTGTCGGCGCAATGCTGCGAGAACTGCTCCTCGCTCATCGAACGGTCGGCGCGGCGGAAATAGTAGGGCGCCTCGGTGTGCAGGATCGGCGCGCGCGGCAGGTCGAAGGCATTGTGGAAGAGGTCGAGCCCGGTCAGCGATCCCGTCATCACGCCCGAGCCGTGATAGCCACGCCAGCGCGAGATGATCTTTTTCTTCTCCGGCCGGCCGAGCACGTTGTTGTAGTACCAGATCAGCTTGATGTTGGTTTCGTTGGCATCCGAACCGGAGAGGCCGAAATAGACCCTCGACATGCCCTTCGGCGCGCGGTCGATGATCATCTTGGCAAGCGTGATCGAGGCCTCGGTGCCATGCCCGACATAGGCGTGGTAGTAGGCAAGGTTCCTGGCTTGCGCGGCGATGGCGTCAGCGATCTTCTGGCGGCCATAGCCGACATTGACGCAATAGAGGCCGGCGAAGGCATCGATGCTCTTCTTGCCATTGTTGTCCCAGACGGTCACGCCTTCGCCACCAGCCATGATGCGCGTCGGCGATTCACCCCGCGCATGCGTGCCCATATGGGTGGAGGGATGGAAGAAGTGATCGCGATCCCAGGCGGAAAGTTCGTTGGACTGGTCGAGCATCTTTTTGACTCCTGAGGAAAATGCGGCCCGCGCAGCTTACGCTACATCGAGGCAGAGGTATTTGAGGTCGGTGAAAGCTTCGAGCCCGTGGCGTGAGCCTTCGCGGCCGATGCCGGACTGCTTGACGCCGCCGAACGGGATCGGCGCGCCGGTGATCTTGACGCGGTTGATGGCGACCATGCCGTAGTCGAGCGCGCGGCCCATGCGCTGCTGGCGCGCGCCGTTCTCGGTCACGACATAGGCGACCAGCCCGTACTCGGTTGCATTGGCGCGGGCGACGATTTCGTCCTCGCTGTCGAAGGGCGTGACCGCGGCGACCGGACCAAAGGTCTCCTCGCGCATGATCAGCGCCTCGTCAGGGACGTCTACCATCAGTGTCGGCTGGTAGAACAGCGGCCCGGCCTGATGGCGTTTGCCGCCGGCAAGGCAGCGCGCGCCAAGGGCTACGGCGTCGGCGACCTGCTCCTCGACCTTCTTGACGGCGCGCTCATGCATCAGCGGCCCGATGTCGATGTCATCAGCCAAGCCATTGCCGGCCCGCAGCGTCTCGATGCGCCTGGCAAATGCGGCGCAGAAGCGGTCGTAGAGCGGACGCTGGACATAGATGCGGTTGGCGGCGAGGCAATCCTGGCCCGATGTCGCGAATTTGGCGTCGACGGCAATGGTCACCGCCTTGTCGATATCGGCATCGGCAAAGACGATCAGCGGCGCGTGGCCGCCGAGCTCCATCACCAGCCGCTTCATCGTCGGCGCGCTCTGGGCAGCGATCAGCCGGCCGATCTCGGTCGAACCGGTGAAACTCACGGCGCGCACGCGGGGGTCATCGCACATGCGGCCGACGATCGTCGCGGCCTTGCCGGTGACGATGTTGAAGACGCCGGCGGGCAGGCCGGCGCGTTCGCCGAGTTCGGCCAGCGCCAGCGCCGAGAGCGGTGTTTCAGAGGAGGGATGCGCTACGATGGTGCAACCGGCGCCCAGTGCTGCGGCGGCCTTGCGGGTCAGCATGGCCGATGGAAAATTCCATGGCGTAACGACGCCGACAACCCCGAGCGGCTCGCGCCGCACCATCATTTCCGCGTTCGGCAGATGGCTGGTGACACTCTCGGCGTTGAGACGCTTTGCCTCTTCGGCATACCATTCGACGAAGGAGGCGGCATAATCGATCTCGCCCAGCGACTCCTTCAACGGCTTGCCCTGCTCGAGCGTCATCAGCAGAGCCAGGTCATCCTTGGCGGTGACCATCAGCTCGAACCATTTTCGCAGGATTTTCGAACGTTCCTGCGGCAGGAGCGCTCGCCAGGCCGGGAAGGCGCGAGCGGCGGCATCGATCGCTCTCGTCGTCTGCCCTGAGTCGAGCGCGGCGACGAAGGCGACCGTTGCGCCGGTAGCCGGATCGGTGACCTCGAAACTCTCTGCCGTCTCGCTCGCCGTCCAATGGCCATCGACATAGGCAAGTTCGCGCAGCAGCCGGCGGTCGGCGAGCCGGTCGAGCGCTTCATGGCGATGCGAGCGGGCGAAATGCGCGGACATGGTCGAAGCCTCCCGGTTAGGTTTGATCCGGGAAGACTACCCATCACCGGCAGACAGAGAGGCTGTTTGGACGCCCGACCGTAGAGAGAATCTCTCTATTGCGACGAGAGGGCAGTCGATCTCTCCGGTCTACGTCAACGGCGGCAACAGGTCCGCTATGGGCAGGGCGATATCATCCTTCACCGTCTTGATGACGATGTAGGTGAAGTAGCGGTCGATGCCGATCTCACGCTCGAGCAGGGAATCCACCAGGCGCTGGTAGGCGTCGATGTCGCGCGCCATCACCTTCAGCACATAGTCGACGCCGCCGCCCACCGACCAGCAGGCGACGATCTCCGGGATGTCGCGGATCACGCGCTCGAAGCGGTCGAAATCGGCCTGGCGGTGGCTGGCCAGCGTCACCTCCATCAGCACCGTGGCGACAGGCGCCACGACGCGCATGGCGATGCGGGCGTGATAGCCCGAGACGATCCCGGCTTGTTCCAGCTTGCGCAGCCGCATCCAGCACGGTGTCGGCGAAAGCCCGACCTGCTCGGCCAGCGCCAGCTTCGTGATGCGCCCGTCACGCTGGATGGCGTCGAGGATTTTGAGGTCGATCGCGTCGAGTTTCGCAGCAGTCATCAGCGCCCACTTTTTCGTCCATCGTACCATGAGGGCGCATTATTTCGATTGTCAATTGCACTGATTTCGATCTCTAATAAGTCATGACATTGTGGCAACCCGATCCCGCGCTGATCCGTCGGCCAGCCTATCAATCATTGGCCGACCAGTTCGCGCGCGCCATCCATGACGGGCGCCTGGCCAATGGCGCGCGGCTGCCGACGCATCGCCGGCTGGCGGACGATCTCAAGCTCTCGGTGCAGACGGTCAACCGCGCCTATGAGGAACTGATCCGGCGCGGCCTGATTTCGGGCGAGATCGGCCGCGGCAGCTTCGTCCAGACACAGCGCCGCGAACCCGAGCCGCCCTATCTGCCCGAACGCCTTGGCGAGGTCATCGATCTTTCCATCCTGAAGCCGGTCTGCGAGCCGATGCATCTGGAGCGGATGAAGCAGGCGCTCGGATGGCTGGCCGAAAACCTGCCGTCGAGTTCGGCGCTGTCGTTCCGGCCAAACATGGTGTTTCCGCGCCACCGCGCCGTGGCGGTCGAATGGCTGAAACTTTGCGGGCTCGAAGCCTCCGCGCAGAACATCAGCCTGACCAACGGCGCCACCGCCGGCATGACGGTAGCACTGATGAGCGTCGCGCCGCCCGGCTCGACCGTTGCCACCGAGGCCATTGGTCACCACACGCTGGTGCCGCTCGCCCGCTATCTCGGCTTCAACCTGCAGGGCCTGCCGATCGACGGCAACGGCCTCATTCCGGAAGCGCTGGACGAGGCCTGCAAGCTGTCCGACATTAGGGCTGTCTTCGTGCAGCCGTCGGTGATCAATCCCACCGCAACGCTGATGGATGCACGGCGGCGCGAAGAGATCGCGGCGGTGGCGCGCAAGCATGACATCGCCATTATCGAAAACGATGTGCTGGGCCCGCTGGTCGAGGACCGGCCGCCTCCGGTCGCGGCCTTCGCTCCGGAGCGGACGCTCTACGTCACCTCCTTCACCAAGATCACCGTGCCCGGTCTACGCATCGGCTATCTCGCCGCGCCCGACCGTTACGTCGCCGCCGTCGCCAACCGGCACCTGGTCTCGAACTGGATGGCGACACCAATGGTGGCAGAGATCGCCACCAAATGGGTGACCGACGGCACCGCGATGGAACTGGTGCGCTGGCAGCGCACAGCGCTGCGGCGGCGGCAGGACATTGCCGCCGAGGTGCTTGCCGGCGTCGACTACCATGCCCGTCGCGATGGATTGCATATCTGGCTGCAACTGCCTGCCGACCGTTCCGAGGAGAGCTTTGTCGCCCAGGCCAGGTTGCAAGGCGTGGCCATCGCACCAGGCACCTCGTTCCGCATTTCGGATGCGCCCTGGCATCCGGCGGTGCGCATCTCGCTGGGATCGACCACCGAGGGGGAACTGCGCGCCGGTCTCGGCGTTGTCACCAAGCTGTTGCTTGGCGATCCGGAGCATCTGCTGCTGGCGATTTAGGCTCGCAATGCTCCGAAATTGTGCGGAATCACAAATATTGTCATGATATTATTTTATCAATTGACATGATTTCGCGCGTTCCCCATCGTTAAGGGCACAGGCTTCTCCTGCACGGGGAAATTCATTTGTCCGCAACCACGCCCATCATCAAGATCGACGGCATCTCGAAGAGTTTCGGCAGCTTCAAGGTGCTGGACGGCCTGTCGATGCAGGTCATGCCGCGCGAAAAGTTGGCGCTGATCGGCCCTTCCGGTTCCGGCAAGACGACCATCCTGCGCATCCTGATGACGCTGGAGCGTATCGACGGAGGCCATATCCAGATCGAGGGCGAGCAGCTCTACCACATCGAACGCAACGGCCAGCTGCTGCCGGCCGACGAGCGGCATCTCGCCCGGATGCGCCAGAAGATCGGCATGGTTTTCCAACTGTTCAACCTGTTTCCGCACAAGAGCGTCATCGACAATGTGACGCTGGCGCCTATGCTGACCAAGGGCATGCCGCGCGCCGCGGCGCAGAAGCGGGCGATGGAACTGCTCGACATGGTCGGCATGGCCGACAAGGCCAAGGCGATGCCGGCGCAACTGTCCGGCGGCCAGAAGCAGCGCGTGGCGATCGCCCGTGCGCTCGCTTTGCAGCCGCAGATAATGCTGTTCGACGAGGTGACATCGGCGCTCGATCCGGAACTGGTCGAGGAGGTGCTCAACGTCTTGTGGCGGCTCTGCGCCGAGACCGACATGACCATGCTGCTGGTCACGCACGAGATGGGGTTCGCCCACGACTTCGCCGACCGGGTGCTGTTCTTCGATCGCGGCCGAATAGTCGAGGAAGGCAAGCCCGACGAGATTTTCCGCAATCCCAGGCAGGAACGCACGCAAGGCTTCCTGAAGAAGATCATCGCGGCCGGACACCGAGTCTGACCGCATGCCAAGGCGGCGAATGCCGTCCTGAAATCACGCAAACCAAGACAAGAACAAGGAGTTGGGAACGATGAAGAAACTTGGCATTCTGGCCGGCGTCGCCGGTCTTGCACTGACGGCGGTTCTGGCCGCCTCGATCCCGGGTTCGGCTGATGACAGCAAGCTCGAGCAGCTCAAGTCGCAGGGCTTCGCCCGCCTCGCCATCGCCAACGAGCCGCCCTATACGGCGGTCGCCGCCGACGGCAAGGTTTCGGGTGCGGCGCCTGACGTGGCGCGCGAGATCTTCAAGCGCCTGGGCGTCGCCGATGTCGCCGCCTCGATCTCGGAATACGGCGCCATGATCCCCGGCCTGCAGGCCGGCCGCTTCGACGTCGTCACCGCCGGCCTGTTCATGAAGCCGGAGCGCTGCGCGGCGGTTGCCTATTCCGAGCCGGTTCTGTGCGACGCCGAAGCGATGCTGGTGAAGAAAGGCAATCCGAAAGGCTTCAAGAGCTACGAGGATGTCGCCAAGGACACGTCCGCCACGATTGGCGCGCCCGGCGGCGGCACCGAGGAGAAGCTGGCGCTCAACGCCGGCGTGCCGCGTGAACGTGTCATCGTCGTGCCGGATGGCCAGAGCGGCCTCAAGATGGTGCAGGACGGCCGCATCGACGCCTACTCGTTGCCCGTGCTCTCGATCAACGACCTGATGAAGAAAGCCGCCGATCCGAACCTCGAAGTCATCGCGCCGGTGCAGGGCGCTCCGGTCTATTGCGACGGCGCTGCCTTCAAGAAGGGCGACGAGGCCCTGCGCGACGCCTTCGACGTCGAACTGGCCAAGATGAAGAAGTCGGGTGAGTTCGCCAAGATCATCGAGCCCTACGGCTTCTCGGCCGCCGCCGCGATGTCGACCACGCGCGACAAGCTCTGCGCCGCGAAGTGACTTTTACCTTCTCCCCGTTTCACGGGGAGAAGGTGTCACGAAGTGACGGATGAGGGGCGGCGCCAAGTTTGGAGAAGCTAGCGCTGCCCCTCATCTGCCTGCCGGCATCTTCTCCCCGTGAACGGGGAGAAGGAAGCCAATCGCCAACGTTGGAACCCAGATGACCCAGTGGTCCGGCTATTTCGGCCTGATAATGCAGGGAGCGCTTGTCACCATCGAGCTGACGCTGATGGGGTCGGTGCTTGCCCTTGTCATGGCCTTTCTCGCCGGCATGGGGCGGCTGTCGCGGTACTTTGCACTGCGCGCGCTTGCCACCGCCTATATCGAATTTTTCCGCGGCACATCGATTTTCGTGCAGCTGTTCTTCGCCTATTTTGTCTTGCCCCTGGTGGGTTTCGAGCTGACCCCGTTGCAGGCCGGCGTGCTGGCGCTGGGTCTGAATGTCGGCGCCTATGCCGCCGAAGTGGTGCGCGGCGCCGTGCAATCAATCGGCCGCGAGCAGCATGAGGCCTGTATCGCCCTCAATCTCGGCCGCTGGCAAGGCATGCGCCACGTCATCCTGCCGCAAGCATTTCTGGTGATGCTGCCGACCTTCGGCAACAATGCCATCGAGCTGCTCAAGGCGACATCGGTCGTCTCGCTGATCTCGCTCGCCGACCTGACCTTCCAGGCGCAGGTGGTGCGCGCCCAGACCGGCAATACCATGGTGCCGTTCACCACCATTCTCGTCATCTATTTCATCCTGGCGCTGCTCATCTCATGGGGTGTGCGCTCGCTGGAACGCCGCATGGCACGCGGCCTCGACGGAGTGCGCGTCTGATGGCCAGAGCATTCCTGATGAATCGGGCCCGCTGATGGATTGGGATTGGAATTTCGTCTGGGAGATCATGCCGACCCTGATCCAGGGGGTGAAGATCACCATCCTGGCGACGCTGCTCGGCTCGGTGCTGGCGGCGATTGTCGGGTTGGGCATCGCGCTGGCGCGCCGCTCGCCCAACAAGGCCTTGTCGCGCGGCGTTGGTTGGGTGGCCGAATTCATCCGTGGCACACCGCTCCTGGTGCAGCTCTATTTCATCTTCTACGTGCTGCCCGACATCGGCATCCTCTTGCCGCCGCTGGTCGCCGGCGTCATCGGGCTCGGCTTGCACTACGGCACCTATACGGCGGAGGTCTATCGCGCCGGCATCGACAATGTGCCGCGTGGCCAGTGGGAAGCCGCCAAGGCCTGCAATCTCAGCGCCCGGCAGACCTGGTCCCACATCATCATCCCGCAGGCCATTCCGCCGATGATCCCGGCCTTGGCCAACTATTTCATCGCCATGTTCAAGGAGACGCCGCTGCTCTCGGCGATCACCGTTCTGGAGCTGATGAACCAGGCCAAGAGCGTCGCCAACACCTATTATCGCTACCTTGAGCCGATCACACTGGTCGGCGCATTCTTCCTCGCCATCAGCCTGATTTCGGTCGTGATGCTGCGCTGGCTGGAACGCCGCTATGGCAAGATCGAAAGATAGAAGATGAAGCCCTTGCCCCAGATCAAACTTGTGCCCAACCGGCCAGCGCTCGATGAGCGTCCGCTGGAGCGGCGCGTCGGCCTCATCATCCTGGCCACCGACCATACGACGGAGCCGGATTTTCGCCGCATGGTGGCCAGCGAACGGATCGGCGTCTATGTGACGCGCGCTCCCTATGCCAATCCGACGACGCCTGAGAATTTGCGCAAGATGCAGCCGGCGCTGACGGCGGGCGCGGCCTTGATCCTGCCTGACGAGAAGCTCGACGCCGTCTGCTATTCCTGCACGTCGGCCTCGGTGGTGATTGGCGATGCCGAGATCGAGACGGCGATCCAGGCCGCCAAGCCAGGCGTGCCTGTCGTCACACCAACAATGGCCGGTGTGCGCGGGCTGAACGCCTTCGGCGTGCGTCGGATCAGCATCCTCACGCCCTATACCGTCGAAACCTCCAGGCCGATGGCGACCTATTTCGCCGAGCGAGGTTTCGAGATAGTCAGCTTTACCTGCCTCGGCTTCGAGGACGACCGCGAGATGGCGCGCATTGCCCCGGCAGCGCTTGTCGACCTCGCTCGTCAGGCGATGCATCCGCAGGCCGATGCGCTGTTCGTGTCCTGTACGGCGCTGCGCGGTGCACTCGCGGTCACAGGCATGGAAAAGGCGATCGGCCGTCCGGTGGTGACCAGCAACCAGGCGACCGCTTGGAACTGTCTGCGGCTGTGCGGTGACGAGACGGCCCATCCCGAATTCGGCAGTCTGATGACGCTGCCCTTGCCGCCCGGCTGACGACCATGGCGACAGTGACCTTTGGCGATATCCGTGCCGCGCGCGAGCGAATTGCCGGCAAGGTCGAGCGCACATCGACCGTGCTTTCGGCGAGTCTTTCCGAACGACTGGGCGTGCCGGTTCATCTCAAGCTCGAGCATCGCCAGACCACCGGCAGCTTCAAATTGCGCGGTGCATCCAACGCCGTTGCATCCCTTGATGCCGCGGAGAAGGCGCGCGGCGTCGTCGCGGCATCGACCGGCAATCATGGCCGTGCGCTCGCCCACGCCGCGAAGCTCGAGGGGATGCGCGCGGTGATCTGCATGTCGCATCTGGTGCCTCAGAACAAGCTCGACGAAATCCGCCGCCTCGGCGCGGAAATCCGAATTGTCGGCAACAGCCAGGACGACGCGCAGCAGGAGGTCGAGCGGCTGGTGGCGGAGGAGGGACTGGTCATGCTGCCACCCTTCGACCATCCCGCGATCATTGCCGGGCAAGGCACGCTCGGCTTGGAGATGATCGAGCAGGTCCCGGATGCCGCTCTGGTACTGGTGCAACTCTCCGGAGGCGGGTTAGCCTCGGGTGTAGCGGCCGCAATCAAAGGCGTTAGCCCCGGCACAAAAATCATCGGCGTGTCGATGGCGCGCGGCGCGGCGATGAAGGTTAGCCTCGATGCCGGCCGTCCCGTTCTGGTCGAGGAATTGCCGACGCTGGCAGATTCGCTCGGCGGCGGCATCGGCCTCGACAACCAGCTGACCTTCGCCATGTGCCGCGACCTGCTCGACGATGTCGTCCTGCTCAGTGAGGACGAAATCGTCGCCGGCATTCGCCATGCCTATGAACAGGAACGCGAGATCGTCGAAGGCGCCGGCGCCGTCGGCATCGCGGCGCTGCTCGCCGGCAAGGTCAAGGCGAGCGCGCCGGTGGTGGTTCTGCTGTCCGGCCGCAACATCGACATGGGCCTGCACAGGAAAATCGTCTGCGGGGAAATGCCGTCAATTTCGGAGCGCGCCGCATGAGCCGGATGACCATCCTCACCGAGGCTGAACTGCGCGAGATCGTGACATTGGATCTCGATGCCGTCGCCTGTGTCGAAAATGCCTTCCGCGCGCTTGCCACGCTGCCGGTGGCCATGCCGCCGATCCTGCGGCTCGACATCCCCGAGCATCGCGGCGAGGTCGACGTGAAAACAGCCTATGTGCCCGGCATCGACGGCTTCGCCATCAAGATCAGCCCCGGCTTCTTCGACAATCCCAAGCTCGGCCTGCCCAGCGTCAATGGCATGATGGTACTTTTGTCAGCGAAGACCGGTCTGGTCGAAGCGCTGTTGCTCGACAATGGCTATCTGACAGACGTTCGCACCGCTGCCGCCGGAGCCGTCGCGGCCAAACATCTGTCGCGGCCGGACGCGTCCGTCGCCGCGATCTTCGGCGCCGGCGTCCAGGCGTCACTGCAACTCGAAGCGCTGAAGCTGGTGCGGCCGATCACGCAGGCCCGCATCTGGGCGCGCGATGCCGCCAAGGCGGAAGTGACCGCAGCCGCCTTGCGCGAAAGGCTCGGCATCGACGTACGCGCTGTATCAGACGCGGCCAACGCGATTGCCGGTGCCGACATCATCGTCACCACAACGCCTTCGACCGAGCCGCTGATCAAGGCGGGGGTTGTCTCGGCCGGCCAGCACATCACCGCCATGGGCTCGGATGCCGAGCACAAGAACGAGATCGCGCCTGCCATTCTGCGCATGGCCGATCTCTATGTCGCCGACAGCGCGAGGCAGACGCGGCGGCTGGGCGAACTCCACCATGCCATCGCGGCCGGTGTGATGGCTGGAGAGGCTGATGTGACCGAACTCGGCCAGATCATCGCCGGCCAAAAACACGGCCGGCGCTCGGCCAGCGATATCACCATTGCCGATCTCACCGGCACCGGCGTGCAGGACACCGCGATCGCCACGCTAGCCCGCGATCGCGCGCTGGCAACCAATGCGGGAACCATTTTCGAAAGCTGATGCTAGCCGCGGGAGCATGATCCGGAAAAGTGGCAACCGGTTTTCCGATCGGATCATGCTCCGACAAAAGAATACCTGGAGACAGATTCAACAAAGTTGAAGCGGGTTCCAGGCCCAACAAACGAGGACCAACAAAATGCAGCCGAACCTGAAATTCTCGCGAAGCGAATACGCGGATCGCCTCGCCAAGACGCGCAAGGCGATGGAAGCCAAAGGCGTCGATCTCCTTGTTGTCAGCGATCCCTCCAACATGGCCTGGCTGACCGGATATGACGGCTGGTCCTTCTATGTGCATCAGGCAGTGATCGTGCCGCCGTCGGGCGAGCCGGTGTGGTACGGCCGTGGCCAGGACGCCAACGGCGCCAAGCGCACCGCTTACCTCGCCCAGGACAACATCGTCGGCTATGCCGACCACTATGTGCAGTCGACAGAACGCCACCCGATGGATTTCTTGTCCAGCGTGCTGAGCGATCGCGGCTGGGGCAAGCTTGCCGTCGGCGTCGAGATGGACAATTACTGGTTCTCCGCCGCCGCCTTCGCCTCTTTGCAGAAGCATCTGCCCAACGCCCGTTTCGTCGATGCCACCGCGCTGGTCAACTGGCAGCGCGCGGTGAAAAGCCCGACCGAAATCGACTATATGCGCAAGGCAGCCCGTATCGTCGAGGCGATGCACCAGCGCATCGTCGACAAGATCGAAGTTGGCATGCGGAAATGCGATCTGGTCGCCGAGATTTACGATGCCGGCACACGCGGCGTCGACGGCATCGGCGGCGACTATCCCGCGATCGTTCCGCTGCTGCCGTCGGGCGCGGATGCCTCGGCGCCGCACCTGACCTGGGACGACAAGCCGATGAAGCGGGGCGAGGGCACCTTCTTCGAGATCGCCGGCTGCTACAACAGGTATCATTGCCCGCTGTCGCGCACCGTCTTCCTCGGTAAGCCGACGCAGGAATTCCTCGATGCCGAGAAGGCGACGCTGGAAGGCATGGAAGCAGGCCTGGCCGCCGCCAGGCCAGGCAACGCCTGCGAGGATATCGCCAATGCCTTCTTCGCCGTGCTGAAAAAATACGGCATCGTCAAGGACAACCGCACCGGTTACTCGATCGGCCTGTCCTATCCGCCGGACTGGGGCGAACGCACAATGAGCCTGCGTCCCGGCGACCGCACCGAACTCAGGCCAGGCATGACCTTCCATTTCATGACCGGCCTCTGGCTGGAGACGATGGGACTGGAGATCACCGAATCCATCCTGATCACCGAAACCGGCGTCGAGTGCCTGGCCAATGTGCCGCGCAAGCTGGTGGTGAAGGATTGAGCCCGATGTCCAGTCTCCGCCCGTCGTCGATCGCGCCGACCGTCGACTTCGACCGCGACGGCGTTCAGCATGGTTTCCTGCGCTTGCCCTATAGCCGCGACGACTCGGCCTGGGGCTCGGTGATGATCCCGATCTGCGTCATCCGCAACGGCAAGGGGCCGGCGGCGCTGCTGACCGGCGGCAACCATGGTGACGAGTATGAGGGGCCGCTCGCGCTCTACGAACTCGCCCGAACGCTCGATCCCAGCCGGATCAGCGGCACGGTGATCATCGTGCCGGCGATGAACTATCCGGCTTTCCGGGCAGGCACGCGCACCTCACCGATCGACAAGGGCAACATGAACCGCAGCTTTCCCGGCCGGCCGGACGGCACGGTGACGCAGAAGATCGCCGATTATTTCCAACGCGAGTTGCTTCCCCGCGCCGACATCGTCTTCGACTTCCATTCCGGCGGCAAAACGCTGGATTTCTTGCCGTTCTGCGCCGCGCACACGCTGCCCGACAAGGCGCAGGAACAAAAAGCCTTCGCGGCGGTCGAGGCCTTTTCGGCGCCGTTCTCGATGCGCATGACCGAGATCGATGCGGTCGGCATGTATGACACGGCGGCCGAGGAGATGGGCAAGGTCTTCGTCACCACCGAACTCGGGGGCGGCGGCACATCGCGTGCCGAGACGGTGCGGATCGCCCGGCGTGGCATTCTCAACGTGCTGCGCCATGCGGGCATTGTCGATGGTGCGGTCGAGAAGACTAGAACTCAATGGCTCGACATGCCTTCGGGCGATTGTTTCGCCTTCGCCGAGGACGACGGCATGATCGAAACCATGGTCGATCTCGGCGAGTCCGTCGAAGAGGGCGCGGTGCTGGCTCGTATCCATTCGACCGGCCGCACTGGTGTCGCCCCCCAGGAGATCCGCGCGAACATGTCGGGCTTGCTGGCGGCGCGCCATTTCCCCGGACTGGTCAAGGCCGGCGACTGTGCCGCGGTGGTCGCCGTGAAGGTCGATTGACCAATTCCGCCCCGACCACACCGGGGCGGACCGCTCCATCGACAATCCCTGGTTTCACTCTTCTGGCCCCGAAACCAAAGCGCTCCCGTACACGGGGATACTTATATCCGCTGATGTTTTCCACTACGCTGGGGATCGGTGGCAAGGAGCATCGATTGCGCGGATTTATGGAAGGCCTGATCGAGAGGCCTCAGACGGTGGCGGAACAGGTTGCCAATGTCCTGCGCGAGGCCATAGCCAGCGGATCGCTGAAGGCAGGCACAACGCTGCGTCAGGATGAACTGGCCGAGCAGTTCGGCTTCAGCCGCATGCCGATCCGGGACGCGCTTCGCCAATTGGAAGCCGAGGGCATCGTTTCCATCCATCCCACGAAGGGCGCGCATGTCGCCGGGATGGATGGAGCCGAGATCGCCGAAATATACGCGGTGCGCGAATTGCTCGAATGCGAGGCGCTCCGGCTGTCCGTTCCGGTCCTGCCCGGCGCCAAGCTTGAAGAAGCCGAGCAGGCTCTCGACCAGATCGATGCCGAGCGCAATGTCGGTCGCTGGGGCGCCCTGAACAGGGTCTTTCACCTGTCGCTCTACGATGCCTGCGGCAACCGCCGTTTGCTTGACCTGATCGAGGCGCATCACAACGCGGCCGACCGCTATGTCCGCATCCTGTTGTCGAATTTGGACTACCGCACCCGCTCGCAGACGGAGCATCGCGACCTACTGGCCGCTTGCCGCCAGCGCGACGGCAAGAAAGCCCTGGGCGTTCTGAGGCAGCATCTCCGCGAGGGAAGTGAGACGCTCGTCAATGCGATAGAGCGCGGCGGGCTGGCGCGAAAATCGTAGGCCGAAAGAGTGGTTCGAATGCCTTTGACAGTCTGAATAGGGTCTCGGAGATCGACGACACTGCCTTCGGCGCTGGTGGACTAAGCCGCCCTTCATCCGGTCGCTTGCACTGAGGCGGGCAGCTCGCACTCCTTGCATCGCAGCCTTGGGCGATTAACATGGTTTCATGGCGGTTAGGGCGCGGACGATCTCGATGGCAAGGCGGGCAGCGCGATAAATGTGGGTCAAGCGGCTTTCCTCTGACGAGAAACTGATCATCACCGCTGCCTGCGAGCGTTTCATCGCGGATGTTCTGAAGCCTCGATTCATCGCCGCCAACCGAATCGGCTCGATCATCCAAGGCCGGCCGAGATGGCGACGCCGAGGCGCATTTGTGGCGTGCCTTCGAGAAGGCGCCGAGCCTCGAACTTTATCAGCGTCTGTGTAAGGCTGCCGGGGCGGCGGCACGCGACAAAGCCATCAAGCATCTTCAATCCAGGCTGACACGCGCGAAGTCTTCCGCCTGGCATTTTCCGGCTGATCTGCTCATCAGCATCCTGATGGAGGAGAAGCAGTTTGAAAGGGCTTGGCTCAATGTGCACGACCATGGCGCGTCGGAAGGGCTGAAGCAGAAACTTGCGCGGTCCAGCGAGGCGACGCATCCGAGAGAGGCACTGATGGTTTACGCTGCACGCGTCGATCAAATGGCCCAACTGGGCGGTGATGGCGCATATGCCGAAGCGGCAGCACTGATTGGTCGCATGGCCGGGCTGCACGGTGCATCGGCGCATGCCGCCTATCTGGCGGATGTGAAGATCCGCTTCGGTCGCAAGCGCAATTTCATGAAGCTGTTGGCCTGACATGCGCCGCGCGGCCATCGAGCAACAGGACCGCTATATGGTGGAACGCCAGCGGCAGTTTCGTGCCGCGGCGGATATAGTCACCGATGCCTGGATGCGCTTCCAGGAGGTGGTTGCGGTGGCGGTAATCGGCTCTGTCGCCAAGCCGCTCTGGAAAGAAGTGCCGCGTTTCTCCGAATTCCGGCGTTCGCGGATCGAGGTCTGGCACGAATGTGGCGATCTTGACCTGGCGCTCTGGCTCGATTCCCAGCAGCGGCTTGGCGAACTGCGTCGCGCCGGCGCTCTTGCCTTGCGCGAAGCGTTCGAGAAAGGCATGGGGATCAGCGTCGCCGATCATCAGCTGGACGTTTTTCTGATCGAACCCGGCAGCAATATCTATCTCGGCCGGCTGTGCAAATTCAGCCAATGCCCCAAGCAGAAGATCGACTGCATGGTACCAGGTTGCGGCGAGGTTGCTTTCAACAAGCGCATCGCTGAATTCACGCCGCATGCCGATCTGCTCGCCTCAGCCGAAGGTGCGATGCTCTACAGGCGCGGCGTCGGCCGGGTGCGCTCCGCGCTCGATCTGCCGCAGACCCGTTGAACGTCCTTCACGGTCTGTCCGCCCGCACTTCGAGGCTGGAAAATCGCGTGAAGCCTGGCGACAATTTGCTTCTGCTCACATTCGCTGCCACATATTGCAACATCAATGCTTGACACGAGGATCGCCATGTCTCCCGTCAGCCATCTGCCGGCACGTGCCCTTGCCCCGCGCCGCCATGATGAGATCCTGCGGCGGCTGAGTGCGCAGGGTTCCGTCAGCGTCGCCGAACTGGCCGGGTTCTTCGATGTCTCGCGCGAAACCATCCGCCGTGACCTGAAGCTGCTTTCGGACCAGGGCAGGCTCGGCATCGTCCATGGCGGCGCCGCCCGCTTCGAGCCCAGCGAACCGGCGATGAGCCTGCGCAGCCGGGAAAACGCTGATGGCAAGGCAGCGATCGGCAAGGCGGCCGCTGGTCTGGTCAGGAATGGCATGGTGATCTTTCTCGATTCCGGTACCACCACCTTGGCCGTCGCGCATGCCCTCACGGATATGCGCGATCTGACGATCTGCACGGCCAGCCTGAAGATAGCGCTGCACCTATGCCACGTTCCCGGCATGCGCGTGCACATGCTGGGCGGCGAAGTCGACCCGGGCGAGGAGGCGGCTTCCGGCATCGACACGCTCGATGCGATGGCCCGCTTTCGCGTCGACATCGCCTTTCTCGGGGGCGGCGCGTTGTCCCCTGACGGTGAGGTCACCGACTTCACCCGCGCCGGAGCCGAGCAGCGCGGCCGCATGATCGCGCTCGCCGGCAAGGCCTATTTCGTGCTCGACGCCAGCAAGTTCGGCAAGCTGACGCCGCTCAGGATTCCGAATTTCGAACATGCTGCCGGGGTGATCGTCGACTCCAATCCCGAACCAGCGCTTGCCGCTGCGCTTTCGCAAAAGGGTCCTGAACTCGTTGTTGCGGTTTGATGTGATGTTTTGTGACTTTATGAGTTGATATTTGGTTTTTCCGTGATAATGTCTCGGCCATCCCTCAAATGGCGGAACGGTCATGGCACATGCATTTCCCACCCAGGCTCGAATCGTCATTGTCGGCGGCGGCATCATTGGCTGTTCGGTCGCCTATCACCTGACCAAGCTGGGCTGGAGCGATGTGGTGCTGCTCGAGCAGGGACAGCTGAGTGGCGGTACCACCTGGCACGCGGCTGGTCTTGTCGGCCAGTTGCGCAGCCATTCCAACATGACCAGCCTGATCCGCTATTCCACGCAGCTCTACAGCGAACTCGAGGCCGAGACCGGTCTTGCCACAGGCTGGAAGAATTGCGGATCCGTGTCTGTTGCGCGCACCGCCGACCGCATGACGGTGTTGAAGCGTACGGCCGCGTCGGCGCGCGCCCAAGGGGTCGAGATCGATGTCATTTCGCCGAGGGAAGCCGGCGATCTCTGGCCTGTCATGGCAACCGACGATCTCGTCGGCGCCGTCTGGCTGCCCGGAGACGGCAAGGCCAATCCGACGGATCTGACGCAATCGCTGGCCAAGGGCGCGCGCAATCGTGGCGCTAAAATTTTCGAGCGGGTCAAGGTCACCGGCATCACGGTGAAAAACGGCGTCGCTTGCGGTGTCGAGACCGACCATGGCAGCATTGCAGCAGAGATCGTCGTCAACTGCGCCGGCCAGTGGGCGCGCAAGGTCGGGCTGATGTGCGGCGTCTCGGTGCCGCTGCATTCGGCCGAGCACATGTACATCGTCACTGGCCGGATCGAGGGCGTCCATCCGGACCTGCCCGTGATGCGTGACCCCGACGGCTTCATCTACTTCAAGGAAGAGGTCGGCGGCCTGGTGATGGGCGGCTTCGAGCCGCATGCCAAACCGTGGGGTATGAACGGCATTCCAGAGAATTTCGAGTTCGCTCTGCTTCCGGATGATTGGGACCAGTTCGAGATCCTGATGGAAAACGCGTTGGTGCGCGTGCCGCAATTGGCGCAGGCCGAGGTCAAGAAATTCTACAATGGTCCTGAAAGCTTCACGCCCGACAACAATTTCCTCCTCGGCGAGGCGCCGGAGCTGAAGAATTTCTATGTCGGCGCCGGCTTCAACTCGATGGGCATCGCCAGCGCCGGTGGCGCGGGCCGGGCACTGGCCGAATGGATCGTCAACGGCGCGCCGACCATGGATCTTTGGCCGGTCGACATCAGGCGCTTCGCCGCCTTCAACAACAATCCGCGCTGGCTGCATGATCGGATCAAGGAGACGCTTGGCCTGCATTACGCGATGCCGTGGCCGAACCGTGAATTGGACACAGCACGGCCATTCCGCCGTTCGCCGCTTTACGACCGGCTCGCCGCCAAGGGCGCATGCTTCGGCTCCAAGATGGGCTGGGAGCGCGCCAACTGGTTCGCTGCAGCGGGAGAGAAGGCCGAGAATGACTACGCCTTCGGCCGCCAGAACTGGCACGAGGCTGTGCGGCGCGAGATGAAGGCGACGCGCGAAGCGGTCGCGGTCTTCGACCAGACCTCCTTCGCCAAACTGCTTGTCCAGGGGCGCGATGCCTGTGCGGTGCTGAACCGGATCTGCGCCGGCGACATCAATGTGCCGGTCGGCACGTCGGTCTACACCGGCGTGCTCAATGCGCGCGGCGGCTACGAAAGCGATCTCACCGTGATGCGGCTTGGCGCGGAAAAATTCCTCATCGTCACCGGTTCCGCGCAGGCGGTCCACGACGCCGACTGGATCGTCAGGAACACCCCGGCGGACGCGCATGCCGTTCTGACCGACGTCACCTCATCCTATGCGGTGCTGGCGTTGATGGGGCCGCGTTCGCGCGACCTCCTGGGCAAGCTGTCATCGGCGGATCTTTCCAACACCGGCTTCCCCTTCGCCACGATCCGCGAAATCGATATCGGCTATGCCACGGCCTACGCCAACCGCCTGACCTATGTCGGTGAGCTCGGCTGGGAACTGATCGTGCCGACCGAATTCGCGGTCGGCGTCTACGAAGCGCTGCATGAAGCCGGCCGTGAATTCGGACTGACCGATGCCGGTTACTACGCGCTCGACGCCTTGCGCATCGAAAAGGGTTTTCGCGCCTGGGGCCGCGAGCTAACGCCTGACATCAACCCCTGGCAGGCTGGGCTCGGCTTTGCCGTCGCGATGGACAAGCCAGGCGGCTTCATCGGTCGCGATGCACTCATCGCCGCGAAGCCGGCGACAGCGCCGGCCAAGCGCATCGTGCTGTTCACCCTTGATGATGCCGAACCGATGCTGTGGGGCGGCGAACTGATCCTGCGCGACGGCAAGCCGGTCGGCGAAGCCCGCTCAGCGGCTTACGGCCATACGCTCGGTCGCTCCGTGGCGCTTGGGCTGATCGAACAGGAAACGGGCGTAGACGCCTCGTTCTTGAGCGATGGCCATTTCGAGATCGATCTAGCCGGAATACGCCATCCAGCCACAGTGCACCTGCGCAGCCCTTACGATCCGAAATCGGAACGGGTGAAGGCGGATGCAACGGAGATGCAGGCGGCGGCCTAGAAAAATTTTAATCCGCCGACATCGAGCGCGCCATGTCGAGAAAGGCGCGCACCAGTTTGCCGCCGCTGCGCTCGCGCAGGCAGATCAGCGCCTCGTCCATCAAGGTCTCGGGCGCGTCGATGGTGATCGGGACGAGCCGCGAATCCTGGCCGAATTCGGCCGCCGAGACAAAGCCGATGCCGGCGCCCGAGGCGACGATCTCGCGCACGGCCTCGCGGCCCTCGGCCTCGATCACTGGCCGCAGTTCGACCTTCGACGCGGCGGCCAGGTCTTCGAGCTTCTGGCGCGTCTTCGAGCCGCGCTCGCGCATGACGAGTGATTCCTGTGCGAGCTGCTTCAAGGTCAGCGACTTCTTCCCCGCCAGCGGATGATCGATGGAGGTGAAGGCGATGATCGGCGTCGAATTCAGTTTCAGCACCTCGAAGTCGCGCCCGGCGGGCACTTCGCCCAGCACGCCTATATCGGCATCATAGCTGTAAAGGCTGCTGATCACCGTCTCGGTGTTGCCGGCGCGGACCGAGACCTGCACGCCGGGATAGCGGGCCCGGAAGCTGCCGAGGATGTGAAGCAGGTGGTGCGCGGCATCGGCGACGATGCGCAGCGTACCGGAACGCAAAGCGCGCGACTCGGTCAGAAGCTCGAGCGCCTGCTGCTCGGTGTCGAACATGCGGTGGGTTATTTCGAGCAGTTTCTGGCCCGAATGGGTCAGCGTGACCTGCTTCTTGTTCCGGTTGAACAGCAGAACATCATACTCTTCCTCCAGCTTGCGCACCTGGTCCGATATCGCCGGCTGCGTCAGGAACAGAGCTTCGGCCGCCCGCGAAAAGCCGCCGGAGATCGCCACCTGGTGAAAGGCCCGCAACTGGACGTAGCGCATATCTGTGCCTTTCAGGTCCCGAAACCGCACCTTATCATAAGCCTTGCTATCCAAAAGACGGGAATAAACGATTTCCCTGATGTCTGGGGATGAAGGCGCTGATGTTCACAGTCGTGTCATGACCAGCAGGCAGCCTGTCCAATGCGTTTCGACCATCGTTCTAATCTATACATCGATACAAAATAACGATTTTACAAATATGTCGTCCGGACCAACAATGACGCCACATCAAAGAAGCAGCGACCTGTCGGAGGACACCATGCGCGCCGAGACGATATTTGCCGCTGAGCCGTTGGCCAGGCCGGCACTGGGCGAGCCCTATCTTTTGACCCCAGGGCCACTCACCACGGCCTATTCGGTCAAGCAGGCGATGCTGCGCGACTGGGGATCGTGGGACGGTGACTTCCGCGCCATGACATCAGACATGCGCCGCCGCCTGCTGGCGCTGACCGGCGACGTGAAAGGCGAGTTCGACTGCGTGCCGATGCAAGGCAGCGGATCCTTCTGTGTCGAGGCGATGCTGGGCTCGTTCGTGCCCAGGGACGGCAAGGTTCTGGTCCTGGCCAACGGCGCCTACGGCCTGCGCGCCGCGCAGACCATGCAGTATCTCGGCCGTGCCTATACGTTGATCGACAAGGGCGATTACCTGCCGCCGCGCGGCGACGAAGTGGCGGCCGCGCTCGAGGCTGACCCCGCGATCACGCATGTCATCGCCATTCATTGCGAGACCAGCTCCGGCATTTTGAACCCTGTCGCCGAGATCGCCGAAGCCGTCCATGCCAAGGGCCGCAAGCTGCTGGTCGATTCCATGAGCGCCTTCGGCGCCGTCGCGCTCGACGTCAACGAGATCCGCTACGAGGCGATGGTTTCCTCGGCCAACAAATGCATCGAGGGCGTGCCCGGCTTCGGCTTCATCATCGCCCGCAAGAGCGAACTGGAAGCCGCCAAGGGGCGTAGCCATTCCCTGTCGCTCGACGTCCACGCGCAATGGGCGCACATGAACAAATCAGGCCAGTGGCGCTACACCCCGCCGACCCATGTCGTCGCCGCGTTCCTGGAGGCGCTGCGCCAGCACGAGGCCGAAGGCGGCGTCGTCGGCCGCGGCGCCCGCTATGTCAGGAACCGCGACGTCATGGTGGCGGGCATGCGCGAACTCGGCTTCGAGACGCTGCTCCGGGACCGTTGGCTGTCGCCGATCATCGTCACCTTCTTCAACCCGGCCCACGCCAACTTCGCCTTCGATCGCTTCTACGAGCTGATGAAGGACAAGGGTTTCATCATCTATCCCGGCAAGCTGACCGTCGTGGATTCCTTCCGCGTCGGCTGCATCGGCCAGATGGACGAGCATGTCATGCGCCGCGTCGTCGAGGCGGCGGCGCAGTCGCTTGATGAAATGGGCGTCGACACCGCCGCTCCACCTGCCGCGGCAATCGCCGAGCGCGCCAAACTAGCCGCCTGAAGCGGCCGATTTCGAGGATTTTTGATGAACCAGATGTCTCCCATCAATGTCGCGGTCAATGGCCGCACTTATGCCTGGCCGCGCGTGCCCGCCATCGCCATCTGTCTTGATGGCTGCGAGCCGGCCTATCTCGACGAGGCAATCAAGGCCGGACTGATGCCGGCCCTGGTCAGGATCAAGCAGAAGGGCACGGTGCGTTTCGCGCACTCGGTCATTCCGAGCTTCACCAACCCCAACAATCTGTCGATCGCCACCGGTCGTCCGCCGTCGGTGCACGGCATTTGCGGCAATTATCTCTACGAGCGCGAGACCGGCAAGGAAGTGATGATGAACGACCCGCGCTTCCTGCGCGCGCCGACCGTCTTCCAGGCCTTCTACGATGCCGGCGCCAAGGTCGCGGTGGTGACCGCCAAGGACAAGCTGCGTGCGCTGCTCGGCAAGGGCCTCGCCTTCGACGAAGGCCGCGCGCTGTGCTTCTCGGCTGAAAAGTCGGACACCACGACAGTGGCCGAGCACGGCATCGACAATGCCTCGAAGCATTTCGGCCTGCCTGTGCCGGAAGTCTATTCGGCCGAACTGTCGGAATTCGTCTTCGCCGTCGGCGTCCAGCTGCTCAGGGAATACCGCCCCGACATCATGTACCTGACGACGACCGATTATGTGCAGCACAAATATGCGCCCGGCGTGCCGCAGGCCAATGCCTTCTACGAAATGTTCGACAAGTACCTGACCGAGCTCGATGCGCTGGGCGCGGCCATCGTCGTTACCGCCGACCACGGCATGAAGCCCAAGCACAAGGCCGATGGTTCGCCCGCCGTGGTCTACGTTCAGGACCTCCTAGACGAATGGCTGGGCAAGGACGCCGCCCGCGTCATCCTGCCGATCACCGACCCCTATGTCGTGCACCATGGCGCTCTCGGCTCTTTCGCCACCGCCTATCTGCCTGATGGCGCCGACCAGGCCGACATCATGGCGCGGCTTGCCAAGGTCGACGGCATCATGCTGGTCCTCGACAGGCCCGATGCCTGCGAGCGCTTTGAACTGCCGGCTGACCGCATCGGCGACATCGTGCTGATCTCGACCGAGAACAAGACGATCGGCACATCAGAGCATCGTCATGATCTCGCTGCCCTCAATGAGCCGCTGCGCTCGCATGGCGGGCTGACCGAGCAGGAGGTGCCGTTCATCGTCAATCGCGTGCTGCCGGATCTGCCCAATGAGCCGACCTTGCGCAATTTTGACGCGTTCTACTATGCGACGATGGCGGCGGCGCTGGCGTAGCGGAGTTGGACCGCCGGCAAGATGTGTAGCCACCGATGATAGTGCTGGTCGACCCCCACTCCGGCCCTTCGGGCCACCTCTCCCCCGATCGACGGGGGAGAGGAAAGGTGCCGCTTCGCCGGCCTTGGCTCCCTTCCTCTCCCTCCGGAGGGGGGAGAGGTGGCGCCGCGAAGCGGCGACGGAGTGGGGGAAGCCATTGGAGGACGCGATGCCATTCCCTACGAAAAATCGACCTGGCTCTCTGAGCATCTAGGAATCGACATGACCAAACTCGATACTTCCGTCACAGTCCGCCACGAGCCGATGCGGATCGCCGGGCGCAAGGTTGACGCCGACGATGTCGTCCCCGTCCACTACCCCTATACCAATGCTGTGGTCGGCACCGTCCCCGCCGGCGGGGCCGAACACGCCCGCCAGGCCTTCGAAATCGCCGCCGGCTACCGGTCGAAGCTGACGCGCTACGAGCGCCAGCAGATCCTGTTTCGCACGGCGGAAGCTCTGGCGTCGCGCCGCGAGGAAATCTCCGATCTCATCACGCTCGAACTCGGTATCTCCAAGACCGACTCGCTCTACGAAGTCGGCCGCGCCTATGACGTGTTCACGCTGTCGGCGCAGATGTGCATCCAGGACGATGGCCAGATCTTTTCCTGCGACCTGACCCCGCACGGCAAGGCGCGCAAGATCTTCACCATGCGCGAGCCGCTGAAGGCGATCTCGGCGATCACGCCGTTCAACCACCCGCTCAATATGGTCTCGCATAAGGTGGCGCCGGCGATCGCCACCAACAATTGCGTGGTCGTCAAGCCGACCGAACTGACGCCGATGACGGCGCTGCTTCTGGCCGACATCCTCTACGAAGCCGGCCTGCCGCCGGAAATGCTGTCGGTGGTGACCGGCTGGCCGGCCGACATCGGCAACGAGATGATCACCAACGGGAACATCGACCTGATTACCTTCACCGGCGGTGTGCCGGTCGGCAAGATGATCGCCCGCACCGCCGGCTACAAACGCCAGGTGCTGGAACTCGGCGGCAACGATCCGCTGATCATCCTCAACGATTTGTCGGACGAGGATTTGGCAAAGGCGGCGGACCTGGCAGTGGCCGGAGCGACGAAAAACTCCGGCCAGCGCTGCACCGCGGTGAAGCGCATCCTCGTCCAGGAAAGCGTCGCCGACCGTTTCGTGCCGCTGGTGCTGGAGCGGGCGAAGAAGATCCGCTTCGGCGACCCGATGGACCGTTCGACCGATCTCGGCACCGTCGTGCACGAGAAGGCGGCGGCATTGTTCGAAACCCGCGTCCACATGGCCGCCGAGCAGGGCGCAGAGATCCTCTACAATCCGGGCCGCCAGGGCGCGCTGCTGCCGCCGATCGTCGTCGACCGCGTGCCGCACACATCCGAACTGGTGATGGAAGAGACCTTCGGGCCGATCATCCCGATCGTGCGTGCGCCCGACGATGACGAGGCGCTGATCGCGCTCTCCAACTCGACCGCCTTCGGCCTGTCGTCTGGTGTCTGCACCAACTCGTTTCCCCGCATGCAGAAATACATCGCCGGCCTTGAGGTCGGCACGGTCAACATCTGGGAAGTGCCGGGCTATCGCATCGAGATGTCGCCCTTCGGCGGCATCAAGGATTCGGGCAATGGCTACAAGGAAGGCGTCATCGAGGCGATGAAGAGCTACACCAATGTGAAGACATTTTCGTTGCCGTGGTCCTGACCGGACGCGACTGACGGACAGAAACAGAGGGAGCGGCCAACGCTCCCTCATTCGCGTTTTGGAGAGGGCGATGGCCGCGATATCCGAGCTTGTGCATACAGAGGGCGATTCCAACACCACGGCGGCGCGCGGCCGCTGGGATGCCGGCCAGGACGATCCCCGCATTCGCGGCCTGCTTGACCGCGATGCTGCCGCGTTCATGCACCAGAGCCTGTCCAGCCCTTGTCTTTCGACGATCGCCAAGGCTGAAGGCATCTGGATCGAGGACACCGCCGGCCGCCGCTTCATGGATTTCCATGGCAACAGCGTCCACCATCTCGGCTACGGCCACCCCAGACTGGTGGCGGCGATCAAGAAGCAGCTCGACGATCTCTGCTTCGCGCCACGCCGCTTCACCTGCGAACCGGCCGTCGAACTGGCGGAGAGACTGGCGGCCCTCGCGCCGGGCGATCTCGGCAAGGTGCTGTTCACCACCGGCGGCTCCGACGCCATCGAGGTCGCGCTGAAGATCGCGCGCGCCGCCACCGGCCGCTTCAAGACTGTATCGTTCTGGGATGCCTTTCACGGCGCCGGTTTTGGCGCCGCCAGTGTGGGCGGCGAAGCGACCTTCCGCTCGCACATATCAGGTCCGATGATGACCGGCACCGAGCATGTCGCGCCCTGGGACGGCTATCGCTGCCCCTATGGCCACGATTCCCTGGAGGCATCGGGCCTCGCCTGCGCCAACATGATCGCCTATGTGCTCGGCCGCGAGCAGGACGTGGCGGCTGTTATCGCCGAGCCGATGCGCGCGACGCCCAATCCACCGCCGCCCGGTTTCTGGAAGCGGGTGCGCGAGGCCTGCGACCGGCACGGCACGCTGCTGATCTTCGACGAGATTCCCACGGGCCTCGGCAAGACCGGCAAATTCTTCGCCCACGAGCATGACGGCGTGACACCAGACATCGTCGTCCTCGGCAAGTCGCTCGGCGGCGGCATCTTGCCGCTCGCCGCCGTCATCGCACGCAGCGATCTCGACGTCACCGGCGGCTTCGCCATCGGCCACTACACCCACGAGAAGAACCCGGTGACGACGCGTGCCGCGCTGACCACCATCGACATCATCCTGGAGGAGGGGCTCGTCGAGCGCTCGGCCGAGCTTGGCCGCCATATGCTGGGGCGGATGCAGGATCTGATGGCGCGCTCGCCCCATGTCGGCGCTGTCAGGGGCAGGGGGCTGATGGTGGGCGTCGAACTGGTCGCGGATCGTACTTCACGCCTGCCGGCGCGGGAGCTCGCCGAACGTGTCTTCTACACCTGCCTGGAGCAAGGCCTGAGCTTCAAGGTCAGCCAAGGCAACGTGCTGACACTCTCGCCGCCGTTGGTCATTTCGAAGACCGATCTCGACCGGGCGCTCGACATCGTCGAAGCCGCGGTGCTGGCGGCCTGACCGTGAAGGCCGTCCGCACCGACCGGGAACTCGAATGCCCCGGCATTGACGCCGGCCTGCGGGCGAGAGGCGTCGACCTGGTGACGCTGCCGGATGGCATTCCCGAAGCCGATCTCATCAAGGCAGTGGCCGACGCCGATCTTCTGCTCATGTGCTATACGCCGATCACCGCGCGAGTGATCGATGCGGCGCCGAAGCTGAAGGGCATCGTCAAATATGGCGTCGGCATCGATGCCATCGACATCCCCGCCGCGATGCGGCGTGGTATTCCCGTCGTCAACGTGCCCGAATATGCCGAGGAAACCGTTGCCGAAGGCGCCTTCGCGCTGATGATTGCGCTGGCCAAGCGGCTGCCGGCGATCACGCAGGCAATGGCGCGCGATGGCTGGATCTGGCCCGAGCAGGGCTGGCTGGGGCGTGATATTTCCGGCGCCACGCTCGGGCTTGTCGGCTGCGGCAAGATCGGCCGCAGCATGGCGCGGATGGCCGGCCAGGGATTTCGCGCCCGCGTGCTTGGCTTTGATCCCGGTGTCGATGCGGCGACGATGCACGCCGCCGGCATCGAGAAGGCGGACGATCTCCATGCCATGCTGGGCGCCTGTGACTTTGTCTCCATCCATTGCGTGCTGAACGACCAGACACGCGGCCTGATCGGCGAGCACGAACTCGCCTGCCTCAAACCCTCGGCAATCATCGTCAATGTCTCGCGCGGCGCGCTGATCGATGAGGCGGCCCTCGTCGAGGCGATCGTTGCCGGGCGCATCGGCGGGGCCGGCCTCGATGTTTATTCGGTGGAGCCGCTGTCGAAGTCAGGCCATCCGATGAGCGCGCTGTTCGGTCGCGACAATGTGATCCTGTTTCCGCATCTTACTTTCTTCACCCACGAGGCCATGCGCCGGCTGGAAGACGACACGCTCGCGCGGTGCTTCGAGATTCTCGACGGGCGGCCGGTGACCATTCGCTCACATGATCCGCGATTGCGGGCGCAGACGGCAGGCATTACGTTCGGCTGATAACCGATATTTTTCAAGCTCATAGCCGGTCTCCGCCCGGCCACGTTTCTATCCACGACGTGGATGCGACAGTTCCATGACAAATATCAGAGGAAGTTTGGCTCTCATAAAATAAATAGATTTTACTTATCGATCCCCGATCCCCAGAGTTGTCGCAACGAAGACATCCAACCGGCTCAACGTCCATAAGAGACCCAAGGCCGGTTGGTCCTAGTGCATCGCAGAATGTGCCTTCAATCAAAGGGGAACTCGTCATGAAATCACGAAACGCAACCATGGTCGCGGCCTTCACCGCATTGCTCGCATCGGCGGCTCTCGTCGGCCCGGCGCTCGCCGACGGCGTCGTCACCGTCTACTCCGCCGACGGCCTGCATGACGGCAATGGCAGCTGGTACGAGACCGAATTCGCCGCCTTCACCAAGGCCACCGGCATCACCGTCCAATACATCGAGGCAGGCTCGGGTGGCGTCGTCGAGCGCGTCGCCAAGGAGAAGTCGAACCCGCAGGCCGACGTGCTGGTGACCTTGCCGCCCTTCATCCAGCGCGCCGCCGCGGATGGCCTGCTGCAGGACTACAAGCCCGAAGCCGCGTCCCAGATCGACGGCGGCACCGACAAGTACCGGCCGCTGGTCAACAACTACATGAACTTCATCTACAACAGCGCCGTGCTGTCGGAAGCGCCGAAGAGCTACAACGACCTGCTCGATCCGAAGTTCAAGGGCAAGATCCAGTATTCGACCCCCGGCCAGGCCGGCGACGGCACTGCCGTCATGCTGCAGATCATCCATGCCTTCGGCGGCGAGGACGCCGGCTTCGAATTCATGAAGAAGCTGCAGGACAATAATGTCGGCCCGTCCGCCTCGACCGGCAAGCTGACCGCGCTGGTCAACAAGGGCGAACTGCACGTCGCCAATGGCGACCTGCAGATGAACATGTCGCAGATGGCCGACAATCCCAACATCAAGGTGTTCTGGCCTGCCGGTCCCGACGGCGTGCGCTCCACCTTCGCGCTGCCCTACGAAATCGGACTGGTCACCGGTGCGCCGAATGGCGACAACGGCAAGAAGCTGATCGACTTCCTGCTGTCCAAGGAAGCCCAGTCGACCGTAAGCTCGATTGCCATCGGCATGCCCGCCCGCAAGGACGTGGCGCCGTCCGATGCCAACTTCGCCAAGCTGCAGGAGGCGATGAAGGGCCTGACCATCTGGTCGCCGAACTGGGACGAGGCGCTGAAGAAGCTCCCCGACTACGTCCAGAAGTGGAACGAAGCGACCGGAAGCTGACACCCGAGGGCAGAAATCCGGAGGACCAAGCCATGTCGGCCGTCGCTTTCACAGGTCCCAGTGTCATGGATATCGACGCCGCGAAAATTCGCGGCGTCGGCTCCAACGTCCACTTCGACAAGGTCAGCGTCGCCTATGGCGCCCATGTCGTCCTGCATCCGCTGACCCTCGACATCGCGCCGGGCGAAATCCTGGCGATGATCGGCCCGTCCGGTTCAGGCAAGACCACGGCACTACGCGCCGTGGCCGGCTTCGTGCGGCCGGCAAGCGGCCGCATCCGCATCGGCGCGACCGACGTCACCGACCTGCCGCCCTATGAGCGCGGCCTCGGCATGGTGGTGCAGAACTACGCGCTGTTCCCGCATATGCGCGTCGAGGACAACGTCGCCTTTGGCCTGCGGGCACAAGGCGCCAACAAGGCGTTGATCGGCGAACGGGTGAAGGATGCGCTCGCCACCGTCGGCATGGCGACATTTGCCCGGCGTCATCCGCGCGAACTTTCGGGCGGCCAGCAGCAGCGCGTCGCAATTGCCCGCGCCCTGGCCGTGCGGCCGCGCGTGCTCCTGCTCGACGAGCCGCTGTCGGCGCTCGACGCGCAGATCCGCCGCAACATGGTGGAGGAGATCGCCCGGCTGCACCGCAGCCTGCCCGGCCTGACCATCCTCTATGTCACCCATGACCAGACCGAGGCGCTGACGCTTGCCGACAAGATCGCCATCATGCGTGACGGCAGGGTCTGTTCGCATGGGCCGACGACCGAACTCTATCGCCGCCCGCCAAACCGCTTCACAGCCGAGTTCCTCGGCCGCGCCAACCTGCTGCCGGTGACGGTTGCCGAAG
The DNA here is from genome assembly GCF_020165665.1 of Mesorhizobium sp. BH1-1-4. Lineage (NCBI taxonomy): Bacteria > Pseudomonadati > Pseudomonadota > Alphaproteobacteria > Hyphomicrobiales > Phyllobacteriaceae > Mesorhizobium > Mesorhizobium sp. BH1-1-4. Next base: position 136,774 of record NZ_JAIUIN010000007.1, on the reverse strand, counting down.
CTGCCGGCCCGAAGGGCTTTGCCACGGCAAGGCATGGTGATGCCGTGCTCACCGGGGCCGGCCGCGACGAGAAGGCCGGCGACAAGAGCCTGCTCTGCATCAGGCCGCAGCATCTCAGCCTGACGGCAGACAGCGAGCACACCAACCGCATTGTCGGCACGCTGAGCGAAGTGCACTGGCAGGGCGAACTTACCCATCTGGTTCTCGATGTCGACGGCACGCCGGTGCGTGTCTCGGCGACGAAACTGCCTGTCGCCTTGCCCGAACCTGGCGCAAAGGTGCCGCTGTTCTTTGCGCCGGCCGATACGTCGCTTCTTCCGGAAGATGCCAGTGTCTGAAGCGCTCGCCATTGCTGCGCCGACGGCGAGGAAGCGAGAGCCGGGCCGACTATGGATCGTGCCACCGGCGGCGCTGCTGGCGCTGCTGTTCTTTTACCCGCTGGCGCTGATTATACGTCAGGCCTTCCTCGACGACACCGGTGTCGCCAATGTCGCGGAGATCATCCGCGTCCTGCATTCGCGCTTCTTCGTCAACGCGCTGATCAATACGGTGACGATCTCGGTCACCGCGACCGCCGGTTGCCTGATCGTCGGCCTCGTGCTGGCGCTGATCCTGGCCTTCGTGCCGTTCCCCGGTAGCGGCTTCATCGCCCGGCTGATCGACACCTTCATCGCCCTGCCGACCTTCCTGGTGACCTTGGCCTTCACTTTTCTCTACGGCTCCGCCGGCATGCTCAACTCCGGGCTGATGGAGGCCTTCTCGCTGCCGCTGCCGCCCGTCGATTTCCTCTATTCGACCTGGGGCGTCGTGCTGGCGGAAATCACGGTTTACACGCCCTTCATCCTGCGGCCGCTGCTCGCCGCCTTCTCATTGGTCGATCGCGGCCAGATCGAAGCGGCAAGCGTGCTTGGCGCGCGGCCGTTCCGCATCGTGCGCCAGATCATCCTGCCGGCGGCAATTCCCGCCCTCATCGCCGGCGGCAGCCTCTGCCTGCTGCTCACTGTCAACGAATTCGGCATCGTGCTGTTCATCGGCGCTAAGGGCGTGATCACGCTGCCGTTGCTGATCTATGGCAAGGCAATCCAGGAATCGGCCTACCAGGTCGCCTGCATCATCGCCGTGGTCAACATCGCGCTGTCGCTCGGCCTGTTCGGCCTCTACCGTTTCGCCGCCGGCCGGTTGGGATTCTAGCCATGCTGGTCTGGTCGCGCTCCGGCCGCTTGGTGATCTGGGTGATCTTCGCGCTGATCTTCGGCGTGCTGTTCCTGGCGCCGCTGGCTGTCATCCTCTTGTCCAGCCTCGCCGACCAATGGAACGGCGTGCTGCCAAATGGCTTGACCACGGAGCACTACGCCGATGTCGCCAAGGGCGCGGCCTTGAACGCGGTCAAGGCGAGCCTCGTCACCGGCTTCGCGGCAAGCGCATTGGCGCTGGTCAGCGGCACCTGGGCGGCCTTGTCGCTTCGTCTTCAAGGGCCTGCTTTGAAGCGGCTGCTCGGCCTTTTGTTCTTCATCCCGAGCGCGGTGCCTTCGGTGTCCGTCGGCCTCGGCCTGTTGGTGGCCTTCAGCCACCCGCCGCTGCTGCTCAACGGCACGATCGCCATCGTCATGATCGCGCATTTCGTGCTGATCTCGGCTTTCACCTTCGGCAATGTCTCGGCCGGGCTGGCGCGGCTGTCGCCCGACTTCGAGCAGGTCGCGTCGAGCCTCGGCGCACGGCCGGCCTACCGGCTCTGGCATGTCACGCTGCCCTTGCTCGCGCCCTATCTGGTCGCCGCCTTCGGGCTGAGCTTCGCGCTGTCGATGGGGGAGCTCGGCGCCACCGTCATGGTTTATCCGCCGGGCTGGGTGACGCTGCCAGTGTCAATCTTCTCGCTCACCGATCGCGGTGACATCTTTGCTGGTGCCGCACTGACCATGATCCTGGTAGCGGCGACGCTGATCCTGCTGCTTGGGCTGGAGCGCATCACCAAGCGTGCCACCGGTGCATAGCGGACATTGCCTCAGGCCGGCTTGCGTTCGACGATGTAGATGTGGTCGGCAGCCAGCACCACTTCGCCGCGCTGGTTGATCACCTCGCAGCGCTCGATCACGCGTCCTGAAGCCGGCCGCTTCGGATCGTCTTCCTTGGCCGCGATGGTGGTGCGTGTGCGGATGGTGTCGCCGATGAACACCGGCTTGATGAAGCGCAGCCGGTCATAGCCATAGGAAAAGGCAACGGGATTGATGACCGTCGCCGTCAGCCCGATGCCGACCGAGAACACCAGCGTGCCATGCGCGATGCGCTGGCCGAACGGCGTCGTCTTCATGAACTCTGCGTCCATATGATGCGGGAAGAAATCGCCGGTATGTCCGGCATGGACGACGAAGTCGGTCTCGGTGATGGTGCGGCCGCTGGTGAGGCGTGACGAGCCGATCTCGTAGTCCTCGAAATAGGTGATCTGTTCCATCAGGGCCTTTCCGCGATCGGCGTCGCTGGCGCCGCGCTCGAGCGATAGGCCGCTTCCACCAGCGCCATTGTGCTCCAGGCGTCCTCGACCGAGCTGATCAACACATCGTCTTCGCCCGATGCAAAGCGCTGGACATTGGCCATCCGCCCAACAAAGGCGTCGGGAAACCATTCGCCTGCCAAAGGCACTGCGATCCAATCGCTCCCGCCTTTCGGGTAGATTTCCAGAATGTCCGGCTCGCCTCGGGGATAGTCGAGGTTGAGACCGAGCTTGAGATAGGCCGCACCCTCGGTGCCGCTGATGCGGAACTCGCAGGCCTGGTGCCGGCGCCCGAACTTGTGGTCGTGGTTGATCGATAGCGCGCAGCGCACCGTGTCGCCATAGTCGAGAATGGCGCTGGTGCGCGTCTGCGCCACTTTGTGATTCGGATGGCCAAGCGTCTTGGCGTGAACACCCTTGGGGTCGCCGAGCAATTGCCGGATCAGGTCGAGATAGTGGATCGAATGCATGGCGATCTCGACGCGCGGCGCCTTGAGCAGGAATTCCCACAATTGCCACGGCGTCGCCAGTGCCAGCCAGGCGTCGAAGTCGACGACCTCGCCGAGCCAGCCCTTGGCGACGGCGTCCTTCAGCGCCAGCATCATCGGCGCGAAGCGAAGCTGGAAATTCACCGCCGCTCTGAGATTCCCGGCGCGGCAGATTTCGAGGATTTCGGTTGCTTCGCCGAGATAGTTGCCCATCGGTTTCTGGATCAGGGCGACCGCGCCGTCGGGCAGAGCCTTCAGAATCTCGGCATGCCGTCCCGGTGGCGTCGCCAGATCGAAGATCGCGTCGTTCACTCCAGCGGCCTCCTCCACCGAGCGGAAGACGGAGACCTCCCATTTTTCGGCCAGGGCCCGCGCTTTGGCGTGGTCCGGGTCGTAGAGACCGGCGATCGGAAACCCCGCCTTCCGGTAGGCGGGAAAATGCGCGTCGCCGACGATCGACCCTGCGCCGAAAGTGACGATCGGTCGGGGTTGTGAGGGTTTGGCCCAGGCCTGGACAAGTGAGGCAGGGTCGAAACCGCCTTCAGTCATGGTGAAAGACCTCGTCCATCGAAGCCCACCATTCACCCTCCTTGCGGGTCGCAAACGGCTCCTGGTAAGGTATGCAGACGGCCCACCATTCCTGCGTCTTCGGGTCCGCCGCCATTTTTGCCATGTCGGCCACGTAGTCGGTGCCGTGGTACTCGAAGGTGCTGAACAGCAGGTTCTCCGGCCGCTTCAGGTAAATGGAATAGTTCTTGATGTTGCAGGCCGAAATCATGGTCAGCACGTCGGGCCAGACGGCGGCATGCAGGCGAACATATTCCTCGACCTTCTCCGGCTTCAGCCCGAGTACAAATCCCATCCGCTGCATATCAACTCCTTATGTTGTGATCGCCGCGGTGAATTCGGCGATGCTCAGGGCCTTGACCGCGTCCCAGTCCCAATCGATGCCGATACCGGGCTCGTCGGGCGCCAGCGCATGCCCATCCTCGATGCGCATGCGCTTGCCGGTCAACTGGTCGAGTTGAGGAATGTACTCGACATATCTGCCGTTCTGAACAGCGCAGGTCAGGCTGACATGCAATTCCATCAGGAAATGCGGGCAGACCGGAATGTCGAAGGCCTCCGCCGCATGGGCGATCTTGAGCCAGGGCGTGATGCCCCCGATGCGGCCGACATCGACCTGTACGATCGAGCAGGCGCCTTTCTGCATGTATTCGCGGAAATGGCGCATGGAATAGAGCGACTCGCCGATGGCGATCGGCGTCGGCGTTGAGTTGGACAGCCTGATGTGTCCGTCTATGTCGTCGGCGGGCAGCGGCTCCTCGATCCAGGCGAGGTCGAGTTCGCGCAACCTCGCGGCGCGCCGGATCGCCTCGTCGACGGAAAAACCCTGGTTGGCGTCGGTCATGATCTCGTAGCCGTCACCGACCGCCCTGCGCACTGCCGCGAGCCGCGCGAGATCCTCCGATCCATGCGGCCTGCCGATCTTTACCTTCGAGCCGCGAAACCCCTTGGCCTTGGCGGCCAATGCATCATCGACCAGCGCCTGGGTCTCGATGTGCAGCCAGCCGCCTTCGGTCGTGTAGAGCGGGCAGCGGTCCTTGGCGCCGCCGGCGAGCTTCCACAGCGGCAGGTTCTGCTTCTTCGCCCTGAGATCCCACAGTGCCGTGTCGATCGCCGCGATGGCGATGGCCGTGATCGCGCCGACCGTGGTCGCATGGGTGGCGAATTCGAGATCGTGCCAGATCGCCTCGATCATGTCAGGGTCGCGGCCGACGAGACGTGGCGCGAGATGGTCGGAGAGCAGCCGCATCACCGACGAGCCGCCGGTGCCGATCGTGTAGCTGTAACCGGTGCCGACCGCGCCATCGGAATCCGTGATGGTGACGATCGGCGTTTCCTGGCTGACGAAACTCTGGATGGCGTCGGTGCGCTTGACCTTGGGGACGAGGTCGACCATCCGCAGTTCTATCTTTTCGATCCTGGCCATTTCAGCTCCGCAATGTCTTGCCGGTGTCGACGGCAAACAGATGCGCTTGCGACAAGTCCAGGCTCATCGTCACCCGCTCGCCAGGCTTCAGTGGGCGCGGGTTCAGCATGCGCGAAACCCAGTCGCTGCCGTTGAACTCGACGAACACCAGCGTCTCGTTGCCGAGCGGTTCGGTGACGGTGATCGGCAGTTCGATCTGGTGCACGTCCGCGGCACCGCCGGAGCTGATGCCATGGCCGGTCGGATAGATGTCATCGGGCCGCAGCCCGAACACCACCTTGTCGCCGGCGGCGACATTGGCCTTGAACTGGGTGGGGAGGGGCAATCTGGCGCCGCTGGCGAAGACCAGTTGGCCGTCACTGACCGTGGCCTCATGCAGGTTCATAGGCGGCGAGCCGATGAAGCCGGCGACGAAGCGCGTCGCGGGCCGGCGGAACACTTCGTCTGGGGTGCCAACCTGTTCGATATGGCCGTCGCGCATGATGACGATACGGTCGGCAAGCGTCATCGCCTCGACCTGGTCGTGGGTGACGTAGATCACCGTCGACTGCACCTTGGCATGCAGCTTCTTGATCTCGGTGCGCATCTGCGTGCGCAATTTGGCATCGAGATTGGAAAGCGGCTCGTCGAACAGAAACACATCCGGGTCGCGAACGATGGCGCGGCCCATGGCGACGCGCTGGCGTTGCCCACCGGACAGTTGCGAGGGGCGGCGGTCGAGCAGCGTGTCGAGGCCGAGTATGGCCGACGCCTCCGCGACGCGTCGGTCCATATCGTCCTTGGCGGCGCCCGCGATCTTGAGCGAAAAGCCGAGATTCTCGCGCACCGTCATGTGCGGATAGAGCGCGTAGGACTGGAACACCATCGAGATGTTGCGCGAACGCGGCGGCAAATCGTTGACGACGCGCCCGCCGATCTCGATCGAACCGGCGCTGATCTCTTCCAGCCCGGCGATCATGCGCAGGGTTGTCGACTTGCCGCAGCCGGAAGGGCCGACCAGCGCGATGAATTCGCGGTCGGTGATATCGAGGTCGATGCCATGCACGATCTCCATATTACCGTAGCGCTTGGTCAGCTTTTTCAGGGAAACCGTTGCCATGGATCAGCCTTTCACCGCGCCGGAGGTCAGGCCGCCGACAAGGTGCTTCTGGACGATGAAAGTGAGGGTGAGCGCCGGGATAATCATCACCACGGCGAGCGCGCACATGCCGCGCCAATCGATGGTGAATTCGGCCGTGTAGTCGAGCAGGCCGACCGGCAGCGTCTTGGCGCTGACCGAGCGGGTCAGTTGCGAGGCCAGCGCGAACTCGTTCCAGCAGGTCAGGAAGGCGAAGATCGCGGCCGATGCGATACCTGGTCCGGCGAGCGGGAACTCGACCTGCCAAAAGGCCTGCCAGCGCGTGCAGCCGTCGATCTGGGCGGCTTCGGCGAGATCCTTGGGCACCTGGCGGAAGAAGCCGTCGATCAGCCAGATCGTGAACGGCACGTTGAGTGCGACATAGGCCAGGATCAGGCCGAAATGCGTATCGATGATGCCGAGCCGCACATAGAGGAAGAACAGCGGCAGCGACAGCGCGATGCCTGGCACCGTGCGGGTCAGCATCAGGCCGAGGAACACGCTCGACTTGCCGCGGAAGCGGTAGCGCGCGAAGGCATAGCCCCCCGCCATGCCGATGGCGACCGCGATCACCGTCGAGGTTACCGAGATGATCAGCGAATTGCGAAAGTATTCGATGACCGGGATGCCGCCCTTGCCGATGCCTGAGAACATCGCGACATAGGCGTCGAAGGAGATTTCCTGCGGGATCCACACCGGCGGTTTGGCCATGATCTCGACTGTCGGCCTGAGCGACGACAACACGATCCACAGGCCAGGCAGGCAGATGGTCAGCATCGCCAGGAACAGGCCGATGCGATAGACGATGCCGAGCAGCCGGCGCTTCAGGCGGGCGGAAGAATTCTCGTTCATCTTCACCACCCCGCCCTTCACCACTCGGCGCCGATTTGCGTGCGCGCCGCGGCGAGCTTGTTGAAGAAATAGACGGTGAAGGCGATCGACAGCAGGATCGAGAAATAGGCCATGGCGTTGGCCATGCCCATGCGCCCGTCGCTATAGGCGGTGCGCGCCACCAGCGTCCACAACAGCTCCGTGCGGCCAGCCGGTCCGCCATCGGTCATGATCTTGACGATGTCATAGGCGCGCGCGACGTCGAGCGAGCGGATGGTCATGGCGATGTAGGCGAATGGCATCACGAACGGCCACGTCACATAGCGGAATGTCTGCCACGGCGTGCAGCCATCGACGCGCGCCGCCTCGATCGGCTCCTTCGGCATGGCGAGCAGGCCGGCGAGAATGAGAATGGCGAAGATCGCCGTCGATGACCAGATCTCGGCGACCGAAATGGCGATGAAGGCGAGATGGCCTTCGATCAGCCACGGGATGGCATCCCTGGTCATGCCAAGCGACTGCAAGGCGTTGTTCACCAGGCCGATATTGTCGTTGAACATGAACTTGAACTGGAAGCCGACCAGGATCGGCGAGAACATCATCGGGAACATCATCAGCGTGCGTAGGATGCGTTGCCCGCGCGTCGCCTTCTCGACCAGCATCGCCAGGCCGAGGCCAAGCAGCATTTCGAGATTGAGCGCGATCGTCAGCAGCAGAACCGTGCGCCCGAACGCCCACCAGAAATCGGTGTTGGCCAGTATCGAAAGATAATTGCGGAAACCGATGAAGACGAAGAACGTCTCGGGCTTGGTCAGCCGGAACGGCGTGAAGCTGGAATAGAGCGACAGAAGCAGCGGCACCACGACGACCGCCGCCAGCACGACGATGGCCGGAAGCAGCAGCAGGAACGGCGCGGATGGCTTGAGGCCCTTCATCGGGCTCCTCTGGTGTCTGGCATTCAAATCTTGGGCCGAGGCCCGATATGGTGAAACGAACAGTGCCGCCAAAAGGCGATCGCCTCCCCCATTTGTGAATGGGAGAGGCGGCTTTGGGAGCAATGCCTAGAGTTTACCGGCGTCCTGAAGGATCTGCGTCGCCTTGGCGGCGGCTTCGTCCAATGCCTGCTTGGAGGTCTTGTCGCCTAGGATCGCCGCCTGCAACTCGGGATAGACGGCGTTCGAGATCTCGATCCATTCAGGCGTCTGCGGCACGGCAAAGGCGTGCTTGGCTTCTTCCTGGAAGGCAGACAGAACCTCCTTCTTGTAAGGATCACTCGCCGCCTGCTGCAGGTCCCAGTCCCAGACTGCGGTGCGGGTCGGTAGCGGACCCGCGGCGGCCTCGAGCTTCTGGCTGTCCTCATTGGTCAGCCACCACACCAGCGACGCCGCGGCCTCCTTGTTCGGGCAGTTCTCGGTCACCGAGAAGCCATGGAAGCCCGACCAGCCGGTGCGCTTGCCGGAAGAGCCCTTCGGTGCGACCTTGACGCCGACATTGCCGGCGACCTTCGACGACTTCGGGTCGTTGAAGAAGCCGGCCCAGCCCGGCCAATCGAGGTTGATGGCGACGGTGCCGGAGGCGAAGCCTTGGCCCAGATCGTCCCAGAGGTAGTTGGTGGTCCCGGCCGGCACCGCCTTGGCCTTGTAGAGGTTGACGAACCAGTCGAGCGCCCGGATGCCGGCCTCGGAGTTGAAGACCGGCTTGCCGTCCTTGTCGAGATATTCGCCGCCCTCGGCGACCACCATCTCATAGAAGCGGCCATTAATCGCCTCTTCCTTGCCGGCGAACTGCGTGCCGTAGAAATTGGGCGGGTTGGCGAAGAACTCGGCCTGGTCGGTGACTTCTTTCCAGGTGTCCGGCGGCACCAGGTCATAGCCGTATTTAGCCTTGAACTTGGCTTTGTTGTCGGCGTTCTCGTAAAGGCTCTTCTGGTAGTAGAGCGCAGAGACGTCGAACTGCGCGCGCGGCAGCATCTCCAGCTTGCCGTCGATGGTCGCCGCCGTGATCGTCGACGGCACGAAGGCGTCGATCTCCGATTTCGGCAGGAGCTTGCTGAGGTCGGTGTAGAGCCCGGTATATTGTGGCGCGAAGGAGGAATGGTTCCAGCCGACGCACCAGTTGGTGCTGCCCGAGGCGATGTCGGACTTGAGCTCCTTGTCGATATCGAAGCCGTTCTTCTTGGTCAGGATGTTGACCTTGGCGCCTGTCGCCTTCTCCCATTCGGGGATGCGCTCGTAGAGCTTTTCATATTGCTGGCCGCCGATCAGTTTCACGTCGACGGTCACGCCTTCGAATTTGCCGGGCAGGTCGCCGGCAAGGGCGGTGCCTGCGCCTGACGCAAGCACCAATGCGCCGGCGCACACGCCGGAAAGCAGTCTGTTCATTGGTATCCTCCCTGGGTGCGCCTTGGCGGCGCCGGCAACTCGTCACGTGACAAGAAGTGCTACATTCATATACAAACAAAACATTCATCCATACGTCAAGGCGAAATTTGTTTCCGCCGGCCGCGTTCCTGCGTATATGAAGAATTGAATTCACTAAGGGATGAGCCATGGACGACAGCGAAGACGAGCGGTACCGCGCGCCGGCGCTTGACAAGGGCCTAGACATCCTCGAACTGTTGGCCGGCGTCGACGGCGGTCTGACCCAGGCCGAGATCGCCAAGAAGCTCGACCGCAGTCCTAATGAATTCTATCGCATGCTCGACCGGCTGGTGCGACGCGGCTATGTCACGCGGCTTGATGGCGACCGCTATTCGCTGACGCTCAAGCTGTTTGGCCTGGCGCAGCTGCACGCGCCGGTGCGCAGGCTGGTTTCCTACGCGACACCGCTGATGCGCGAACTGGCCGAAACCTCGCAGCAGGCTAACCAACTCGTTGTTTTTGATCGTGGTTCCGCTGTCGTCATCGGCCAACAGGAGGCCCCGAATTACTGGGGCATCTCGATCCGTGTCGGCTCCCACATCAGCCTTTTCGACACCGGTTCGGGCCATGTCCTGCTCGCATTCCGTTCACCGGAAGAGCGGCGGATGATGATTTCGGAGCACGTCCGCAGCACCGACAAGACGGCGCAGCCGGCCGAGTTCTTTACCCGGCTCGATCAGATCCGCGACCGCGGCTACGAGATGATGGCTTCCATGCAGACGGCAGGCGTCTTCAACCTGTCGGCACCGGTGCGCGGGTCCGACGGCAATGCCATTGCCGCGCTGTCGATCCCCTACATCACCGTAGTCAATGCGCCGTCCGCGCCCGACATCACGCGGACCATCGAGCTGTTGCTGGCAACCTGCGAAAAGCTGTCGCATCTCGCCGGGTCGGCTGTAGGCTCATCGGTCTAAATTCTTATTTGAATGAAGAATTCCTCCGTGAGATGATCCGGAGAGCCTAGGGGAGGAGCCCGCCATGATCATCGACACCCATCTGCATCTCATCGATCGCTCGGCCTTGCGCTATCCCTGGCTGGCCGGTGTGCCGGCGCTGAACCGCGACTTCTCCTACGAGGAATACGCCGCGGAGGCGCAGCGGGCAGGTGTTGGGCGCGTGCTGCACATGGAGGTCGATGTCGATCCGACCGATATCGAGGCGGAGACCGCCCATGTCGAGGGCCTGTCACGACAGGCGGGCAGCATGCTGGTCGGAGCGATCGCATCTTGCCGGCCCGAGGAGGCGGATTTCCCGGCCTATCTCGAACGCCAGCAGGCAAATCCCTTCGTCAAGGGCTTCCGCCGCGTCCTCCACGTCGTCCCCGACGATCTTTCGGAAGGCGCACTGTTTCGGGACAACATCAAGCGGCTTGCCGGCACCGGTCTGACCTTCGACCTCGTGGTGCTGCCGCGTCAGATCCCCAAGGCGATCGCGCTGGCCGACCTGGCGCCCGACGTCCAGTTCGTGCTTGATCATTGCGGCGTCCCCGACATCAAGGGCAAGAGCGAACACCCCTGGCGCGAGCATATGAGCGAGATCGCGCGGCGCCCGAACGTGATGGCCAAGATTTCAGGCGTTGTCGCCTATGCCGATGCCTCCAGCTGGACCGTCGAGACGCTGCGGCCTTACGTCGAACACACCATCAATGCATTCGGCTGGGACCGTGTCGTCTGGGGAAGCGACTGGCCGGTCTGCACGCTTGGCGGCGGCCTGTCGACCTGGGTGGCGGCGACCCATGCGCTGCTTTCCGGCTGCAGCGTTGCCGAGCGCGATAGGCTGTTGTCGGGAAATGCCCGCAAGTTGTGGCGGTTGAAATAGTGCAATCCAGGAAAAGTGCGTAGCGGTTTTCCGTCGGGAGTTGCGTGAGGCAAGACCCGGCGCCCTCAGATGGTCGTCGAGACGTGCCGCTCGCGACCGTACAGCGAGACCAGCAGCACGATGATGAAGCCCAGCGCCGCCTGCACCGCCGAGGGCTGGAAGCCGAGGCCGATCAGCAGCGTGTTGATTTCGGTCAGCACCAGCACGCCGGCGATCGTGCCGAGATAGCTGCCGCGGCCTCCGACCAGTGCCGCGCCGCCGACGACAACGGCTGCGATGGTCTGGAACAGATAGGGCTGGCCGACATCGCCATAGGCCGAGCCGGTGAAACCGAGCAGCAGCACGCCCGCCACGGCGGCGAAGAAGGCGCTCGCCGCATAGGTGACCACCCACATGCGCACCGGGTCGATCAGCGCCAGCGGCGCGGCGCCAGGATTGCTGCCCAGCGCGTATAGCCGGCGACCGTAAGCCGTTCGTTCCAGCACCAGGACGACGAGCGCCGCCAGCACGATGAGGCTCGGCACCAGCCACGGCACCGGCAGCGGTCCGGCCGATCCGCCGATCGAGACGAAGCTGGAGACCGCTTGCGGTGCCGAGCCCGAGGGGAAGCCGGCGGTCCACAGCAGCACGAGACCCTGCACGACCATGCCGATGCCGAGCGTGACGATCAGCGGCTGGATATCGAGGCTGCGCGAGATCAGCCCGTTCAGCCCGCCGATAAGCAATGCCAGCACGCCGACGAGGCCGCAGACAAGGACAAAATTCCAGCCATCGCCATAGAGCTGTGCGGCCACGACGTTGGCGAAGCCGATGACGAAGGGAATCGACAAATCGATACCGCCCATGATGACGACGAGCGTCTGGCCGATCGAGGCGACGGCAAGCAGCGAAGCAAGCACCAGCATGGCGCGCACGGCAAATGGCGAGGAGTAACCGGGAATGAGGATCGTGCCGGCGAGATGCAGGAGCGCTGCCACACAGAAGGCGCCGGCGACGCGGGCGTTGGTTGTCGCGAACAGATTTCGGCCCGCCATGTCAGCGCCCTCTCATGGCAAGACGCTCCTGCGCTGCTGTCAGCATCACCGCCAGCACGAGGATGGCGCCGTAGGCGATCTGCAGCACGAAGGTCGAGACGTTGAATGTCGTCAGCACGCTCTGCAAAAGGAAGATGTCGACGGCGCCGATCGCGGCACCCGCGACGCCGCCACGCCCGCCTGCCAGGCTGACGCCACCAAGAGCGACCGCGGCGATGGCGATCAGCGTGTAGGTCGGCCCGATATTAGGGTCGGCCGAACCGATCAGTGCCGTCAGCATCAGCCCGGCACAGCCGCCGAGAACACCTGACATGACATAGGCGATGAAGCGCACGCGCGTGACGTCGACGCCGGCGGTGTAGGCGGCACGGTCGTCGCTGCCGACCGCCATCAGCTGGTCGTAGTAAGGCATGCGCCGCACCAGCCCCCAAGCAATGAACATCAACAGCAGCGGCAGCATCGACCAAGGACCCGCCAGCGCCTTCAGCCAGGCCGGCGCCGGGCCGATCGGTGCGGGCAGGATCGTCAGCGTCACGCCGGTGAGGATCAGATAGGTGCCGAGCGTGGCGACGATAGGCTGGATACGCACGACGGTCGCTAGAAAACCGTTGGCCACGCCGACCAGCGCGCCGATGAGCAGAGCCGCCGGGACAAGCAGCAGCGGCGACGAGATGCCGGCCTTGAGGAACAGCACCTCGATCACAGCGGCGTTGACGAAGCCCATCAACGGCCCGACCGAGATATCGATGCCGCCCCGTCCGGCAAGGATCGCCGGCGTCGAGGCGATGGCCGCGCCGATCAAAGGTGCCGCCAGTCCGATCAGCGCGCCCCACGACCCCGGCTGGAAGCGTGCCGGATTGAGGATGAGATTGACCGCCAGCAGGATGACCAGCAGCACGACGGCGAAACCGACGCTCCGCGAAAGAGACAGAAGGCGTGTACTCATGCCGCACGTCCGAACATGGCCGATATCACGCCATCGGTGTTCATGGCTTCGCCGGCAATTTCCGCTGCAACCTCGTTTTCCCTGAACACCAGCACGCGATGGCAGAGGAGCAAGATCTCTTCGATCTCGCTGGACAGGATGACAAGCCCCATGCCCTCGGCGGCCAGCCCGCGAAAGACGTCGTAGAGAACATGGCGGGTCGCCACGTCGACGCCGCGCGTCGGGTCGTTGAGAAGCAGGATCGCGGGTTCCAGCGCCAGCGCCCGCGCCAGCAGCACCTTCTGCTGGTTGCCGCCCGACAGGGTGGTTATCGGCGCATCGGGCCGGGGCGCCACGATCGACAGCTTTTCGCGGTAGAGTTCGTAGCGCGCCTTGCGCGCCGCTGGACTGATCAAGCCAAGGCGGGTATCGCGCGACAGGGTCGATACGGCGAAATTGTCGAGCACCGACTGTGTGGGAAATATGCCGTTCGCGCGTCGGTCACGCGGCAGATAGGCGACGCCGCTGGCGACGGCCTTGCGGAACCCGATGATCTTGTGCGGCCCGCCGGGCAGGTCGAGCGTGATCGAGCCGCCAAGCGGCGGTACCAGGCCGGCGAGCATTTTCAGGAACAGTTCCTGGCCGTGTCCGTCGAGACCGGCAAGGCCGACGATCTCGCCCGGCGCGATGGCTTGCGTGATCGGGCTGGCGCCGGGCGCGATGACGAGGTTGCGAACGGTGAGGGTGCCGCGATCAGCCATGCGCCAGCTCCGCCGCCGTGCGTGGCGCCATGGCTTTCAACAATTCGGCCGGTGTCGAGCTCCCACGCTCTTCGGTGCGCACCACGTTGCCGCCGCGCAGGATCGAGATGCGATCCGACAGCGACATCACTTCATCCATACGGTGGGTGATGAACAGGATGAGGCAACCTTCGGCGGCGAGCGAGCGCATCAGCAGAAACACCGACTCGCGGTCGGCGAAATCGAGCGCGGCGGTGACCTCGTCGAGGATCAGAATTTTTGGGTTACGCACGACCGCACGTGCGAGGACGATGAGTTGCTGCGCGGCGAGCGGCAGCAGGCCGGCGGGCGTGTCGAGCGGAACGTCGGTGACGGCGAAGCGTTTGAGCGCGGCGGCAGCCCTGTCGCGGCGTTCGTTGCGCGGCACCGTGCGCCGCACCAGTCCATCGAGACCAAGCAGAATGTTGTCGGTCACGCTGCGGTCCGGCGCGATTAGCACTTCCTGGAAGACGGTCGCGAAGCCCTGCGCCTTGAAGGCCGAGGGGTTGCCCGCCGAGAACGGCTTGCCTTGCAAAACAATCGCGCCGCTGTCCGGCTGCACGATGCCGGACAACAGCTTGACCATCGTGCTCTTGCCCGAGCCGTTCTCGCCCAGGATGGTGTGAATGGTGCCCGCCCGGAACGCAATCGAGGCATCCGCGAGCGCGACCGTCTCACCATAGCGTTTGGATATGTTTCTGATTTCAAGCATGCCGTGTTTCGAAGCTGGCTGGCCGGCTTCCCGAAGGGAGCCGGCTAGCTGGTCTGTCGCGGACGTCACTTCGAGCGGGCGCTATTTTGCACAGGCATCCGGCACCTTCGAATAGTCCCAGTCCTTGGTCGGTGCCGGGTTGGAGAAATAGGCGTCGAGCCATTCCTCCGGCATCGGATCCTTCGGCGGGATCGGGAAGATCGAGACGGCATCCGTCGTCATGCAGTCCTTGTACCAGGCGCCGAGATCGGCGTTGTGTACCGGCGGGATCGGGATCAGCAGCGTGTTCAGCTTCGGCTTCTGGCCGTCGAGCATGCGCTCGCCGACGCGAAACAGCGTCTGCGCGGTCCAGTGCGGCAATACCGCATGGCCCTCGAAACGGTATTTGTCCGGGTTGGCCTTCCAGTAGCCCAACGCATCACCCGTGATCGAGCCGGTGATCAGCGGCGCTGGCCGGCCGGCCTCGGCAAAGGCCTCCGCGACGACGCGGCTTTCGCTGCCGGTTGTCCACACAGCATCGATCGGCGCCGGGTTGGTCGCGATCGCCTGCAGCACCACGGTCTTGGTGACGTTGGCCGTCCAGTTGCCGTTGACGTTGCGCGAGATCTTGAGTTTGGGGTTCTCGGCAAGCGCCTTGTCGGCGCCCTGGCGCTCCTGCACGACGATCGGGTGGCCGGCAATGCCTTCGACCAAAAGGATGCTGGCCCCATCCGGCTCAGCCTTGCCGATCGCCGTCATCATGTCATAGCCCCAGCGCGCATAGTTGGAATCGACATTGATCGCGTTCGAGCTGGTCACCGACCCGGCCGCCGTTATGAACGGAATGCCGGCCTTGGCGGCGGCGTCGATCGCATCGTCAAGTGCCGTCGCCGAGCCCGGGATCGAGGTGATGATCGAGCACTTCTTGTCGATGAAGGCGCGGATCTGGTTGATCTGCTGGCTGGCGTCGTTGTTGGAGTCCGATACTTCGAAGCTGGACACGGTGCCGTCGGCGATCAGCCCGTCGACAAGCCGCTTCAGTTCCTTGGTGACGGTCACTCGCCACGGATTGCCCTGGTAGGATTCCGAGTGGCACCATTTCCACGGCTTGGGCGGCGGGGTGAAATTGTCCCAGGCCGAAGGCAGCACCTTCTGCGGCGCGCCGTCATATTGCGCCTTGAGTTCATCAGGCAGCCCACCGATGACGCCTTGTACATCCTGGGCAAGAGCATTTGTCGCAAGCGAGGCCAGCGCGGTTGCGGCCAACAGGCCGCGGATCATGTTCTTCATTTTGTCTCCTCCGTTCGGTTTGGTTCAGGCTCCTCCACCGGCAGCGCCGGACACCTGCGCCGGAGAGTTGTCCCGGAACAGGCTGATGAGATCGGCGACGACCTGGCCAGCCGAATGGCCCGATGTCATGCCGGAATTGATGCGATCGGACGCCGCTTGCTGGAACGCCATGTAGCCGTCATGGCGCGGCCGCACCCATGCGCCCTCCAGCGTCGCGCGCGTGTCCCGATAGAAGTTGCCGGCCGCTTCGTTGATGGTCCGGTCTTCCCAGGCAGCCGCATGGCCGGGTTGACCGCCGGCTGCGGCATAGGGCCCACGCTGGACATCGCCGCTGGCGACCCAGTAGGCAAAATCGATCGCGGCCGCCTTGGCTTTCGAGAAGGCCGACACCGCTATTCCGGTGCCGCCGAGCGCCGAGCCGATAGGGCCGCCGGCACCGACAACCGGCATGTCCGCGAAGGCCAGGCGATGGGTGCGAAAACCGGCAACGGCGTAGGGAACATAGCCGTAGATCAGCGGTGCGCAGACGAACCGGGAGTGGGCCTCCGCCATCCGTTCAAAAACGGCGATCGGGTCCATCTCGAGACAGGCTGGATCGACCAGCGCCGCGATCTCACGCATTCTTTCGAAGACTTCTGTGCCTGTCTCGACATCGATGAGATCGTGGGAGGGGTCGGTCCCGCAAGGGCGTCCCAGATTGCCGGCCAGCGTGTAGAAGGTCATCAGCGAGTGAGGCGGCCGCAACGGCAGCAGCACGCGGCCCTGCCGTGCGAGATCGAGCACCTCGCGCCAAGTCGCCGCCGGCGCTTCGAGCGCGTCCGGCCGCCAGGCCTGCACCTGCGCCGCCGCGTCGATCGGAAACGCCCATTGCCGGCCCTGCCAGCTGTAGCTCGGATAGGACTGGCCGACGCTGCCCGAGGCGAGCGCCGTGCGCTCCGCCTCGCGGCCGGCGACGTCGAGCGGTTCTAGGCAGCGCTCCGCCGTGATCTGGCCGACATGCGGATGATCTATGACGATCAAATCATAGGCGCGCGCCAGTTCCTCGACCGGGAAGGATTCGAAATCCTGCAGCGAGCGCTTGTCCCACGCGACGGCAACGCCGGTTTTCCGCTCCCACAGGGATGAACACGCGACCATCGGATCGTAGCCGCGTGGGTGGCTCCAGGTCATGCCCTTGAGTTTACGCACGCTCACAGGCCGAACTCCGCGCGGATTTTCGCACTGTGCTCGCCGATACGCGGTGCCGCCCGATCGACCTTGGCCCTGATGCCGTCGACCCTGAGCGGCGAACTGGTGGTGAGGATCGACACGTCGTCCTCGCGCGTCACCGTCTGCAGCATGTCGAGCGACTGGAAGCCCTCGCTTGCGAGCATCTCGGGCCAGGTCAGCACCTTGGCGCACCAGATGTCGGCCGGCTCCAGGATGGCGAGCCACTCGTCGATGCTCCTGGTCGCAATCCTCTGCGCGATGATCGCCTTGATGTCGTCGCGCGCGGTGAACCAGGATGCCGGTCTGTCGCGATAGGGGGCCAGTTCGCTGAGCGACAACAGATCGGCGAGCTTGGGGATCGGCGTCATTGCGATGGCGAGGTAACCGTCCTTGGCCGGATAGACGCCGTAAGGCGCCGACAGATAGGCATGCGCGCTGCGGAAGCTGGAGCGCCTGGGCAGGCGGCGGCCATCATTGAGATGCGTGGTCAGCACCTCGAACTGGAAATCGACCAGCGCCTCCAGAAGGCTGG
The DNA here is from genome assembly GCF_020165665.1 of Mesorhizobium sp. BH1-1-4. Classification (NCBI taxonomy): domain Bacteria; kingdom Pseudomonadati; phylum Pseudomonadota; class Alphaproteobacteria; order Hyphomicrobiales; family Phyllobacteriaceae; genus Mesorhizobium; species Mesorhizobium sp. BH1-1-4. Next base: position 119,159 of record NZ_JAIUIN010000007.1, on the reverse strand, counting down.
TCTCGATGTGGCTGCCCTGGCCGGTAATGCCGCGCCGCACCAATGCGGCCAGTATACCTTGGGCGCAGGCCGCGCCCGCCAGCATGTCGCCAATGGCGAGGCCGAACGGCACCGGTCCCTGGTCCTCGTCGCCGTTCAGCCACATCACGCCCGAACGCGACTGGGCCAGCAGATCCTGGCCGGGCCGCTTGACCCACGGACCTTCCTCGCCATAGCCGCTGATCGAGGCGTAGACCAGGCGCGGATTGATCTGGCGGACGGCTTCGTAATCGAGGCCGAGGCGCTCGATGACACCCGGCCGGAAATTCTGGATCAGCACGTCGGCCTTGGCCAGGAGGCCGCGCAGTGCCGTGAGGTCCGCCTCGTTCTTCAAATCGATGGCAAGACTTTCCTTGGCCCGGTTGATGGCGTGGAAGATGGTGGAATCGCCGCCGATCTCGGTGTCGCTGAGATAGAGCCGGCGCGACAGGTCGCCGCCATCGGGCCGCTCGATCTTGATCACGCGGGCGCCGAGGTCGAGCAGTCTGAGCGAGCAATAGGGCCCGGACAGGAACTGGCTCATGTCGACGACGACGAGCCCAGCGAGCGGCAAATCGGCTGCTGCCGGCATTGCTATTTCTCCGTCTTTCCGACGAAATCGGCAGGGTTGCGGTACTTCACCGTCTGCAGATGCTCGCAATAGAGAACGAGTTCGCCTTCGCCCTTGAATACCTCGTAGCTGGCGCGGATCAGCCCCATCTCCTTGTAGCGGGGCTGCTTGTCGAGATTGGAACGGATCGAATAGATCGTATCGCCAATGAAGACGGGCTTGATGAAGCGCAGCTTGTCGTAGCCATAGGAAAAGGCGTTGACGCAGTTGGTGGCGACCAGCCCCAGCCCCGCCGAGAAGACGAACGCGCCGGCAATCAGCCGCTTGCCGAAAATGCCCTCGCTCTCCGCGAACATCTGGTCCTGCACATAGGGATGGATGTCGAGCACCAGCGTGTTGAAAAGGTGGCTGTCGCCCTCGGCCATCGTGCGCCGCAGCGAGCGGATTTTCTGGCCAACCGGCCAGTCTTCGTAAAACCAGTTCTCGGCGTTCCACACCGGCAACGCGGCATGATCAGCAGGCATATTGCTGGGGTGCGTCGAGGCAACGCCGACGGTCGGCGCGAAATCGTTCATGGCTCAATCCATCGGTCTCGTGAGAGAGGCCGGGCAAGCATTCGAGCACGCATCAAGGCGCCTGATTGCACGACGTCTCCTCCCGTCAATCTTCTTTTGTAAATACTATTTTCACATATGGGGTTGCGTTGCAAGCGAGGACAAGCGAAATTTTGGCTGTTCCGACAGCACTTCGAGGCTGGCGGGCAGGGGAGGAAAAACATGCGCAATGCCAGTCTGGTCTTCGTCGGCAGCCTGAACCGGGAGGCGCCTTATTTTCAGGGCGCGCGCGGCGTCGGCCTCGGGGTCTACAGCTTCGACGAGGAAACGCTGGAAACACGGAAACTGGCCGAGACCAACGACGTCGACAATCCGACATTCCTGTCGGTGACGCCGGACGGCTCGCGCATCTACGCCAATTCGGAAGTGTTTGCCTGGCGCGAGGGAACTGTGTCGGCCTACAGCTTCGATCGTCGCTCGGGCAGGCTCGCCTATCTGAACAAGCAGCCGTCGCTCGGCAGCATCACGGCGCACAACACCATCACGCGTGATGGTACGAAATTGCTGGTCGCGAATTACGGTATGGGCGAGGGTGGACCGGACCGCGCCGTGGCGGTCTATGGTTTCGACGGGGATGGCGCCTTGTCGGCCCCGTTGGCCGGCGTGTCGCACAAGGGCACCGGCCCCAACGCGGCGCGCCAGGAGCGTTCGCACGCCCACAGCGTCACCGAAACCATCGCCGGCGGAGTGGCCATCGTTGCCGATCTCGGCATCGACCGGTTGGTCTCCTATCGGATCGAGCAGGATGGCAATCTGACCAGACTTGCCGAATCCGCTCTGCCGCCCGGTGCAGGCCCACGCCATCTCGCGCTGCATCCGAATGGCCGCTTCGTTTTCGTCATGAACGAGCTGGATTCGACCATCATTTCGATGACGTTCGACGAACCCACCAGCAAACTGTCGATCCTCGACGCCAAGCCCGCAGTGCCAGCCGAAGCGCGCAACGACAACCATTGCGCCGACATCCAGATCTCGCCGGATGGCCGTTTCGTCTACGGTTCAAACCGCGGCCATGACAGCGTCGTTATCATGGCCGTCGATCAGGAGACCGGCGGCTTGAGCCTTGTCGACTATGTTCCTTGTGGGGGTGCCACGCCGCGCAACCTGGCGCTGACGCCATCGGGAGGCCATCTGTTTTCCGCCAACCAGAACGCCGACCGTATCTCGATCTTCGCCCGCGACCCCGGCAGCGGCATGCTGACCGACACCGGGCGCGTCATCGAGATCGGCACGCCGATGTGCGTCAGGATCGCGGCTTGACCGCCCGCCGGTAGACTCGCTGGGATCAAGCCTGTTGGATGGCCGAGAGTTTCCAGCTCGAGCCATTCTGACGCGTAAACGTCCACAACTCGGTCGTCTCCGTGGGATGATCCTCGTCGCCGTCGACGACCTTGCCGCTGGCCCGTTCGCGCGTCACGTCGCGCGACTCGTAGCGCAATGCGGCGGTCGCATAGTCGCGGTCGTCCTCGCGCCAGCTTTCCGCGATGTCGGCCTGCAGCAGGTGGATGTCCGATACCTCGTTCCTGAGACCTTTCTGGGCGTTGTCGGCCAGTTCCTCGGACAGATAGGACACCATCTCGGGCGTCACCGACCGGCGCAATGCGGCATGGTCTTCGCGGCCGAATGCTTCCTGGACCTCGGTCAGCAGCTGCTGGAACGCGTCGAGGTCGGTCTGGGCCAGCGTGATCTCCTCGGATTCGGTGGCAGCGGAGCCTCCGCCCGATCCCCCGCCAAAGCCCGGAATCGTGAAGGAGCCAGCCCTGCCTGTCTCCTCCGGCGCTGTTGCGCGGTTCTCGAACCGTGAAGCCTGGGCATTGCCCATCCCGGCGAGCGCGGGGGCGGGGCCTCGGGCGGATTGCGACCGGAAGAACCGGATGGCCAGCATGATTGCGCCACCGATCAGCAGGGCCTGAAGCAGGAATCCAAACATGCCGGCGAGGCCGCCGAAACCTTGGCCCAGGAGCAGGCCGATCAGGCCGCCGATCAGCAGGCCGCGCATCATCGTTCCGCCGAAGCCGCTCATGAAGCCGGGCCTCTGTGGGCCGGCCTGCGGCTGCCGGGCCGCATTGTTCACACCGGTGTTGGGCGTCATCGAACGCTCGACCGGCGTGGTCGGAGCCGGCGCCGTCCTGGTCGGCGGCGCCGACTGGAAGGTGCGCGTGCCACGGCTGCCGAAACTGCCGCCACGACGCGCCTCGGCATGATCGATCGCGACCATGGAGAAAGCGAGGAACAGGCCGGCAAGGAGGGTGACGAATCGGCTTGTGCGGGAAATCATCGGGGGGACCTTTGTCGATATGGTTTCGGAAATTCAGCAAGACGCCGGCCGTGTGGCTGGCGTCATATGGTCAATCGAACAGCTCTTCGAAGAATGACTTTTTTCGCTTGGGATAGCGTTGGCCATGCGAGCGGGAATAGTCGTCGTCACGGTCCCGGCCATGGTGTGGCTGGGAGAACGCTGCCGGCTGTGGCTGCGGCGCGGGCGACGCCTCCCTGCCGGACCGTTCGACGATCTTGTCGAGTTCGCCTCGATCGAGCCAGACGCCGCGGCACTGCGGACAATAGTCGATCTCGATACCCTGGCGTTCGCTCATCACGAGCGCGACGCGGCAGGAGGGGCAAACCATACCAAGGAGGGAAGATGTCATGCGGGGCTCCTAACCAGAAAGAAGAGCCCTTGACCGAAAAGAATGGAAAACGGGCCCGTTGAAGCGGTCCGACATCACGGTCGCCAGAAGCGACAGTCAGAGGGGCCCGGCCCGCACGGGAAAGTTAGGAATGCGAGGCGGCACCTTCAAGGGCGATTCTTGTCCGCAAGCGTGATTTGTTGCTCACACCGTCACCACGATCTTGCCGAACTGGTCGTTCGATTCGAGATAGCGATGCGCCTCGGCGATCTGGTCGAAGGCAAAGGTCCGGTCGATGATCGGCTTGAGTGTGCCGGTCTCCAGCCCTTCAAGGACGAACGTCTTGGCGGCCTCCAGCTTTGCGTGGTCTCCAGTGATTTCGTGGACGAGGTAGCCGCGCAGCGTCAATGTCTTGCCCAGCACGGCAGGCAAGGGGAACGGCGTCGGTTCGCGGCTGAGGCCAGCATATTCGATCAGGATGCCACCCTTCGACATCGCCGCCGTCAGTGGCTCGAAGATCGGACCGCCGATCGGGTCGAAGACCACGCGCACGCCTTGCGGCCCGGCGATTTTTTTCAATCGTGCAGCGAGATCTTCTTCGGCCAGGACCACGACTTCAGCCGCTCCTGCGTCGAGTAGGGCCTGCTTCTTCGCCGATGTCCGCGTCACCGCGATAGCTGTCGCACCAATGCCGTTGGCGATCTGGATCGCCGCAAGCCCGACGCTGCTCGACGCCGCCGTGATGATGATGAAATCCTCTGCGCGCAGCCCGGCGATCTCGATCAACGCACCATAGGCGGTGAGGTACGGCATCCAGATCGCCGCCGCGGACTGCCAGTCGAGGGACGGCGGATGCTTGACGACGAGCCCGGCGGGGAAGGTGACAAGCTCGCCGTAAGCCGGCCAGCGAACCATCGATCGAGGCGGGATGATACTGACGGCATCGCCAGCCGCCAACTCCGTGACGCCTTCGCCAATTGTCTCGATGACGCCCGCCGCTTCCAGCCCGAGGCCGGAGGGGAGGGTGGGTGTCTCGATATAGCTGCCCGCCCGCAGCAGCGCCTCGGCGCGGTTGAGCCCGAGCGCCTTGACGCGGATTTGCACCTCGCCCGGGCCCGGAGGCGGAAGGTCGATATCCTCGATGCGCAGAACCTCGGGGCCACCATGCTGGTGAAAGCGCACGACACATGTCATTCGGTTGACTCCAAATCATATGAACCGAATGATCTATGTCGCGTACGTCGAAGGCGATAAATAATGATACGAATAGAACAGTAGAAACCAGGAGTTCCGAATATGGATAGGCTCGAGAGCATGGCCGTGTTCGTCAGGGCGGTCGATCTCGGTTCGTTCGTGGCCGCGGCGGCCGCGCTGGACCTGTCGGGGCCGATGGTTGGCAAGCATGTCCGGGTTCTCGAGGAGCGGCTGGGCGTGCGTCTCATCAACCGCACCACGCGCCGCCAGAGCCTGACCGATTTCGGTCGTGCCTATTATGAACGCTGCCGCTTGGTGCTGGCCGAGGCCGAGGCCGCCGATGCGCTCGCCGCCGACCAGCTCTCAGAGCCGCGCGGAAAATTGCGCGTCACCATGCCGGCGCATTTCGGCCGTCACTGCGTCACCCCCGTACTGTTGCAACTGGCGCGGCGGTATCCGACGCTGGAGCTCGACCTGTCGCTCAGCGACCGCTTTGTCGATCTCGCCGAGGATGGCTACGATCTGGCGATCCGGACCGGGGATCTCGACGACAAGGCCGGCGTGATCGCGCGCCGCGTTGCGCGTCAGGACATGGTCGTCTGTGCCGCGCCTTCCTATCTGCAAATCCAAGGCGAACCTCGGCGGATCGGAGACCTCGCCGATCATCAGGCGATTGTCTACCGCCGGCTTGGCATGATCGTTCAGCCCTGGCTGTTTCCGCGCGAGGGACAAACCGCGATCGAGTTCATGCCAACCGGCCGGCTGCGGCTCGACGATCTCGACGCCATCGCCGATGCCGCGGTCGACGGCATGGGGCTGGCGTGGCTGCCTCATTGGCTGGTGCGCGAACGCATGCGGGCCGGCACGCTGGTCGAGCTGTTGCCGGAGCAGCCGCGTTATCCCTACGACTGCCATGCGCTCTGGTTGCGGACACCGCGTCTGCCGCTCAAGGTCCGGCTTGCCGTCGACGCGCTTGCCGCGGGCTTGCCGAAAATGATGGGGTAACTGGCACTGCTTCTCTCAGTTGAGGTCGCGCGGATACTCCTTGACCTCATTGCGGTCGACGACCACCTCATCGCCGTCATGCGCGATGATGTGGGTTTCGATCCGCCAGACATCGCGCAACGCACGCACTGTCGCCTTCACCGAAACACGCGTCTGCCAATCCTCCCGGCCAAAGGATTTGTCCCATGTACAGGTGCCGACCGCCGAGTTCGGATCCTCGGGATGGATGGTGAAGCGGTCGACATGCTTAGCTGAAAGCACCATTCCCGTATGCGGATGCCGCACCGTGCCGCCGTCATTGACCACCTGATAGACGGTCTCGCCGGTGACCTGGTCCGTCGACACGGAGCGCTGGAAGCCATCGCCCTTGGCCAGCACTTCCTGCTCTATGGGCTTGGCGCTCTCCGCGCCGAGAAAGGCGCCGAGCGTGTTGTCCAGCGCTTGCGGTTTGCGCACCGGCAGGATGAGCCGGCTGTCGCCGCAATGGATCGACAGCGTTGCCTGTTCGGCCGTCGGGAACACGATTGGCCAGTGCGACGTCGCCAGCGCCAGCCGGATGCGCTCGCCCACCTCGAAACGCTGCCCGCAGCAGCGCAGCTTGATACGCACCGCTTCCGCCTGGCCTGGCATCATCGGCGCGATGTCCAGGTCGCCGTTGCGATGGCTGAGGTTGAGGATGCCGTAGCTGACGCGCGAGGCGGCGCCCTCTGGGAACACCTGCGAGAGCGTGGCGGACAGGAGCGCGACAGGCTTGTCGGAAGACAGCTTCACCTCGAATTCGGGGAAGCCGAGGATTTCGATCGCCTCGGTCAACGGCGCGGTCTCGAAGATCAGGGCATTGCCTTCCTCGGTGCGCTGGTCGACGGGCAAGGTCGGCATGACGCCATAGCCGCACCAGGCGCCGGACGACAGGCCGGCCGTTTGTGGCGAGGAAATGTTCAGGATCGTGTCCTCGCCCTTGGTTTCCCTCAAGCCGTGGGGCGCAAGGTTCAGCGCCTTTTCACCGACGCCAGGCCCCGGCCAGGACGGTTCCGCCACCCAGTGGCCGGGCCGCTCGTCATGAATCGCCGCCGGTCGCGCGGGGTCCTGGATCCAGGCGCGCAGCATCGGCTCGTCGGCAATGCCGGTGTCGATTCCCTTGAGATATTGGTCCCACCAGCGCAGGCACTCCTGCAGGAAGCCCATGCGCGGGCCAGGCATGGCGAAATGAGGGTATTTGTGCCCCCAGGGGCCGATCAGGCCCTTGCGCGGGCCAGCGAGCTTTTCCAGCATCCTGAAGATCGGATTGGGGTAGCCGTCGGCCCAGCCGCCCACCGCATAGACCGGGATTTCGACATCGGCATAGTCTTCGCAGATCGAGCCGTGCTTGTAGAAATCGTCGCGGCGCTGGTGCTCGAACCAGTCCTGCATCCAGATGCCGTTGCCATGCAGCCGCTGCTCCCAGAGATCGCGCCAGCGGTCGCCGACGATCAATGGATCGGGCGGGGTCATGGCGATCGCCCAGGCCGTCGTTCCCCACATCAGATTGTCGCACATCATCGCGCCGCCGAGATAATGCACGTCGTCATTGTAGCGGTCATCGGTCGAGCACAGCGAGATGACGGCCTTCAACGCCGGCGGTCGGCGGGCGGCGACCTGCAGTCCGTTGAAGCCGCCCCAGCTGATACCGATCATGCCGACGCTTCCCGAACACCAAGGTTGCCCTGCCAGCCATTCGATCACGGCCAGGCAGTCGTCCTGCTCCTGCTTCAGGTACTCGCCCTTGCACAGCCCCTCGCTGTCGCCCGAGCCGCGCATGTCGACGCGCACGCCGGCATAGCCATGGCCGGCGAAATAGGGATGCGTCAGCGCATCGCGTTCCACCGTTCCGTCGCGCTTGCGATAGGGCAGATATTCGAGGATCGCCGGCACCGGGTCGGCGTCGGCATCTTCCGGCAGCCAGACGCGGGCCGCCAGTTTCACACCATCGGGCATCGGGATCCACAAATTCTCGATCTCGCGCACCTTGCGCGGGAAATCGGTGACGACGGGGATATCTTGCATGGTGGCTCCTCTCGATGCCCCGGTCCAAGCTCGTGCCGGTGGCGATCCTTATGCGTTGAGCGGGAAATGGCAGGTCGGGCGGCTGTCGCCCACCGTGGCCGGTACGGGGACATCCACCGCGCAACGCTCCCGCGCTTGCGGGCAGCGTGTGTGGAATTCGCATCCCGAGGGGCGCGCCAGCAGCGACGGGACATCGGCCGGCAGCGTGATGCGCTGATGCACCCTGTCGGGATCGGGCTCCGGATTGGCCGACAGAAGTGCCGCAGTATAGGGATGATGCGGCGCGCGGAAGATCGCCTCGGTTTCGCCCTGCTCGACGAAGCGGCCGAGATACATCACCGCCATTCGGTCGGCGATCTGGCGCACGACATGCAGATTGTGAGTGATGATCAGCATCGACAGCCCCATGCGGTCGCGCAGGTCGTTGAGCAGGTTGAGCACCTCACCCTGCACCGAAACGTCGAGGCCGGCCGTCGGTTCGTCGGCGACGACCAGCACCGGGTCAAGCGCGATCGCCCGCGCCACGCCGACCCGGCGCGCCTGGCCGCCGGAAAGCTGGTGCGGATAGCGGTCGGCGAAATCGCGCGGCAGTCCGACCAGCGTGAGCAGCCGTGTGACTTCGGCGTGAAGATCGCGGTCCGGCAGCCCATGAATGACGAACGGCTCCGCCAGCAGCGAGCGCACGCTAAGCCGGGGCGACAGCGAGCCGACCGGATCCTGGAACATCATCGGCATGCGCCGTCGCACCGGCTTCATGGCGGCATCGGAGAGTCCCTGCAATTCCTGCCCTTCGAACAGGATAGTGCCCGTTTTCACTGGCTGAAGACCGTTGAGCGTGCGCGCCAGCGTGGTCTTGCCCGAACCGGATTCGCCGACCAGCGCGAAGGTGGTGCCCCGCTCTAGGCTGAAGCTGACCCCAGAGACCGCTTCGATCTCGGTGGCGCGGCCCGCCAGCCTTGCGGACAGCCCGCCGACCCGGAACGAGACACGCAGGTCGCTGACGCGGAGCAGGGTTTCAGAGCTCATGCGCTGATCGCTCCCAGGGGAATGTCCGCGTGCCAGCAGCGGGCGATATGAGACCCGCCAAGAGGAGCGCTCGGAGGCGTCGTCAGGCATTGCGCATCGGCGCGGTCGCAGCGCGGCTGGAAGACGCAGCCGCTTGGCCGCCGGCGCAAATCCGGCAAGGTTCCGGCGATGGTTGGCAGGCGTGCGACACGCTGCGACAGCCGCGCCGGGTCGCAGGCCAGCAGCTTTTGCGTATAGGGATGGCGCGCGTTGTGGAAGATTTCGCGGGTCGTGCCGCTCTCCACCACCTCTCCGGCATACATCACGATCATCTCGTCGCAGAGTTCGGCGATGACGCCCAGATGATGCGAGATGAACAGGACGGAGCAGCCGATCTCGCGCTGCAAATCCTTGAGCAGTTCGATGGTGGCCACTTCCAGCGTCGCGTCGAGCGCGGTGGTCGGCTCGTCGGCGATCAGCAGCGCCGGCTCCATCATCAGCGCCATGGCGATGGCGATGCGCTGTTTCATGCCGCCGGAGAATTCATGCGGAAACTGCGCCAGCCGGCTTTCGGGATCGGGAATGCGGACCTTGCGCAGCATGGCGACCGAGCGGGCATCCTTATCCCGCTTCGACAGCTTCGATCGGTACTGGATGTCGCGCATCTGCCGGCCGACAGACAGCACGGGGTTGAGCGCGCCCATCGGATCCTGGAACACGGTGGCGATCCGGCGGCCGCGCAGGGCGCGCATGGCGGTAGGGTCGAGCCGGGCGAGGTCCTTGTCGCCTTCGAAGACGATCTCGCCCGCCGATATCTCGCCATTGTCGGCGAGCAGCCCGAGGATAGCGTTGATGAGCGTCGACTTCCCGCAGCCGGATTCGCCGACCACGCCGACGCTGCGGTTGGCAGGCACGGAAAAGCTCACCTGTTTCAGTGCCTCTAGCCGGCCGCTCCCGGTGTGGAAGGCGACGCTGAGATCCTTGACTGCGAGAACCGTCATGACCGCCCCTTCAGCCGGGGATCGAAGAGATCGCGCAAGGTCTCGCCGAAGAAAGTGAAGCCGAGCGTCGTCAGCACGATCGGCAGGCCGCCGGCAATGACGATCCAGTAGGAATCGCGGATGTTGGCGAAGCCGTCATTGAGGATCGCGCCCCAGCTCGGCGTCGGCGGCCGCACGCCGAGCCCGAGGAAGCTCATGCCAGCCTCAATCGCCACCACCACCGGGATGTCCATCGACACCAGGATCAGGATCGGTCCGATGATGTTGGGCAGGATATGGACGCGCAGGATGCGGCCGGCACTTGCCCCCATCGAGCGCGCCGCCATGACATGCTCGGCCGACTTCAGAACCAACGTCTGGGTTCGGATGATACGGGCATAGCCCGGTACGTTGACCAGCAGCACCACCACCACCACGGCATAGAGCGAGGGGCCGAACAGGGTGACCAGCGTCAGTGCAAGCATGACGGTGGGAAAGCTCTTCACCGCGTCGAAGATGAGCAGCAGCACATTGTCGAGCCAGCGCGGGCCGTAGCCGGCGATCAGCCCCAGCACGACGCCGATGATCAGCGACACGGCGGTCGAACCCAGCGCGATCATCAAGGCGACGCGCCCGCCATAGAGCACGCGGGTGAAAAGATCGCGGCCGAGGTGGTCGGTGCCGAGCAGATGCATGAGGCTTGGTGAAGCGAAGCGTTCGGCCGGCGAGATCTTGCTCGGCGCATAGCTGGTCAGGACACTGGCGAACACGGCCGACAGCACCACCACCGCCACCAGCGTCAGGCCGATGGCACCGAGCGGCTCGCGCATGATGCGGCGCACGGCGCGCCACACGCTGCCAAGACGGCCGCTGCGCAAGGGCAGCTCAGTTGAAACTTGATCTGACACGGGGATCCAGGAGGCCGACCAGTATGTCGGCGGCTACGTTGACGAGGACGAAGAAGATGGTGGTGACCAGCACGGCTCCCGACACGATCGGATAATTGCGCACCGAAATCGCCTCGTAGACCAGCTTGCCGATACCGGGGCGGGCGAAGACGATTTCGGCGAAGACGGCAGACGACAGCATGTGGCCGATGCCGACACCGAGCAGGGTGATGGTTGGCAGCACGGCGATGCGCAGCGCGTAGGTGTAGACGATACGATGCTCCGGCAGGCCGAAGGCGCGTGCCGTACGGATATGGCTCGCCTCGAGCGTCTCCAGCATCGAGGCGCGCACCATGCGCGAGATGTAGCCGATCCAGCCGAGGCCGACCGCCAGCGATGGCAAGATGAGGTGTTGGAGTTGGCTGGCGATATTGCCCGGCTCCCCGGCACCGATCGCCGGCAGCCATTGCAGGGCAACCGCGAAGACGAGCAGCGAATAGATGGCGACGACGAAGGAGGGCACCGCGATCATCGCCACGGACAGCACGCCGATCACCTGGTCGACGAAGCCGCCGCGCCGCACCGCCGCGATACAGCCCAGCGGAATGCCCAGCGCCACCGACCATGTGATGCCGCCGACGATCAGCGCCAGCGTGAACGGCAATTGCTCCATCACCACGTCCAGCACCGGCCGGTTGGACAAGACCTCGGTGCCGAGATTGCCATGGAGCGCCGATCCGTAGAAGTTCAGGAACTGCCGCCACACCGGCTGATCCAGCCCCATGCGCACACGCAGCGCCTCCATCATTTCCGGTGTTGCGCGCGGCCCCAGCGCGACGGAGGCCGGGTCGCCTGGGATGAGGTAAACCATGGCGAACATCATCATCAGCGCGACGCTGATGATGATGGCGCCCAACCACAGACGCTTGAGGGCGTAGCGGATCATTTCAATACCTGTCGGAAGGTCTCCGTCGGGAGCTGGCCCCCGCGGGTCGAAATCATGCCGGTTTGAAATCGGTGAACACGGGTTCGCCATTCGGCTTCAGGCCGGCCACGACCGAGTCGCGATACATGACGCCGGTCACCTCATGGGTCAGGAAGACGTAGTTGCCGTTCTCCTCCATCAGGTCCTGCAGCTTCTTGTAGATGACGTCGCGCTTGGCCGGGTCGAGCTCGACCATGCCTTCGGCATTGAGCTTGTCGAATTCCTCGCTGGAGAAACGCTCCCAGTTCCAGACGCCGATCTGGTCGCGCGTGAACCAGGCTGTCGCCCAGCTCGGGTCCGGCTGCATGGAGAAGCGGCTGATGATCATCTGCAGCTTGTTCCAGTAATTGCCTTCCTTGGCGCCCAGCGTCCAGAAGGTACCGCTGTCGCTCTGCTTGATCTCGACGTTGAGGCCGACATCCTGAAGGTTCGACTGCACCACCTGCGCGGCGGTCAGCCGCTCTGTCTTGTTGAGGATGTCGAGCGTGATCGTCGTGCCGGCCAGCCCCTCCTTGGCGATCATGTCGCGGGCGCGGTCCGGATCGAAATCGAAAAGGTTCTTGTCGCGATGGCCGGGCAGTCCGGGCGCGATGATGCCGGTGCCGGTGGCGGCCGCGCCGAAATAGGCGGCATCGACCACGGCCTTGCGGTCCACGGCATATTGCACCGCGCGGCGCATGTTCGGATTGTTGAACGGCGCGACGTCCTGGTTCATGCCGAGCCAGACGAAGGCCAGCGAGGGCTTTTCCACCACCTTGGTCTTTGGCGGCGGCGTCTGCTTCAGCCGCGAGATCGAGGACACCGCGGTCCAGGTGTAGTCGAGGTCGCCGGCTTCATAGCCCAGTTCGCCGGTCTTTTCGTCCTCGATCGGATGGATGTGGATTTCGGCGAAGCCGCCCGGTTCGTATTTCCAGTCCGGATTGCGCACCAGCACCGTGCGCTGCTTGGGCAGCCATTCCTTCAAGATGTAGGGGCCGGACTGCGCGACCGGCTTCACGCCCAGCTTGCCGCCGAGTTCGGTGACGGCCTTCTTCGACAGGATGGTGCCGGACGGCGTCGGCAAGGTCGATGTCCACAGCGGCGCGAAAGCCTGCTTGAGATGGATGATGCCCGACAGCTTGTCCTTGACCTCGACCTCCTTGAGCGTCGCCCAATCGCCGGCATAAGGGCTCTTGTTGGCCGGGTCGGCGATGCGCTCGATCGAGAACTTGACGTCTTCCGCCGTCATCTGGCCGTAGCCGTCGGTGAAGCCGATATTGTCGCGCAGTTTGAAGGCGACGGTCAGCGGGTCGAGCTGCGTGATCGTTTCCGCCGCCATCGGCCGCCAGCCCCAGCTATCGCCAGGGGTCGTGACGACGAGCCCGGCGAAAATGACACTGGTGATATCGCCTTCGGGGGCTGCGAGCCGGAAGCAGGGGTCGAGTGTCTGGATGTCGGCGTAGGAGCGTACCTTCAGGATCGGGCCATCGGCCGACCAGGAGATTTTCGGATTGACCATCGAGGCAAGGCCAAAGGCTCCGGCGCCGGCCAGCAGGCTGCGACGCGAAACCCGGGCGTCGGTTAAAATGGACATGCTCTACCCCTCAGCTGTTTTCGTTGTCGTGCTTTTGAGCCGCTGGCCTCCGAGGCCGCACCGAATACTTCGGTCGGCTAAAACTGCTAGGGATAGACATGTATGTCTAGCGAAAATTTTGCTGGCTTGTCCGAATCTTGGATACCGCCGGCCTTGCGCAACAGCGCAAGGTCCGATCCGGCCGCGCAGGCGCTGTGGCCGGCAAGGTGGCAGGGCGCGACATGCGATCGGCTGAGGTGGCGCGGGGTGGTCGGTTATTCTGGCTCAAGAACCGAGGCAGCGCCGCCGCCGCTCCCGGCTATTTCCAGATTTCGGCCGCAAGGCGCATGAAATTGCCGCCCAGGATGTCGCGCACGGCTCTCTCCGACTGGCCGCGACGCAGCAGGACCTGGGCCAGTTCGCGCATCTGACCGGGAGCGGAATAGCTGGTCGCCCCCTCCGGATACTGATCCCTGGGCCAGAACTGCGGATTGTCGGAAATGATGCGGTCGATGCCCTCGACATCGACCGGGAAGGCATAGTCCAGCCCGATGCCGACATGGCGTGGGCCGATCAGGTCGACGAGATACTCGATATGGTCGGCCAGCCTTTCGGAATCCGTCCGACCTTCGCCGAGGAAGCGGTTGAGCCCGACGATCGCGACAATGCCGCCGGTGCGCGCGCAGGCCCTGATCTGGTCGTCGGTGATGTTGCGGCCATGGCCGCACAGCGCCTTGGGGTTGGAGTGCGAAAAGATCACCGGCCTGTTGGAATATTCCATCACCTCCATCGAGGTGCGGTAGCCGGTGTGGGTGACGTCGACGAACATGCCGAGACGATTCATCTCGTCGATCACCTCGCGGCCGAACGCCGTCAGGCTGGTCTCGACATCGTGACAGCCGCCGCCGGCGAGATTGTTCCTGTTGTAGGCGAACAGGATCTGGCGCACGCCGAGCTGGTGATAGAACTCGACCATCTCGATGCGGCCGTCGAGTGCGTTCATGCCTTCGATGTCGAAGGTGATCGCGAGCTTGCCCTCGGCCTTGGCCTTGCGGATGTCCGTCACCGAGGAGACCAGCGTGTAGTGCTGGGAATTGGAAAGAACCCAGTGGCGGAAGTTTGCCAGCGTCCTCACCGTCTGCTCCCAGGGCAACAGATCGAAACCGACATCGATCGACAGATAGTCGATGCCGGCGTCGCGCCAGATCTCGAGATTGTTCAGGTCCGCCGCCGGGTCCGGCATGAAGCCGGAATGCGCGTCCCATATGATTTCACTGTCGAAGATTGCCTGGGCGGTGGTCGAGTTGCTCATTTTTCCTCACTCTCATGGGCCGCGTCGGCACGATGGCATGGCCCACCAGACGGCGTTCCGAACGCCGGATTCCAGATGCAGTGGATATCAACTATCAGGCCACGGACACATGTGTCTAGACAGGTCCGGTCGAGCCTGTATGGTCGCCATCATCGTGCCAAAGGGAGAACGATGATGAGTTCGAATGGAAGCCACGGCGGGGCCGACAA
This sequence comes from Mesorhizobium sp. BH1-1-4, assembly GCF_020165665.1. Lineage (NCBI taxonomy): Bacteria > Pseudomonadati > Pseudomonadota > Alphaproteobacteria > Hyphomicrobiales > Phyllobacteriaceae > Mesorhizobium > Mesorhizobium sp. BH1-1-4. The sequence continues at coordinate 104,157 of NZ_JAIUIN010000007.1, read as the reverse complement.
CAGGCATATCGTCGTCATCGGCGGCGGCATAATCGGCTGCAGCGCGGCTTTCCATCTGCTCAAGTCCGGCGTACGCCAGGTGACGGTCATCGATGCGGGCCAGCCGGGTGCTGCCACCACCGGCGCCGGCGCGGGTTTCGTCTCCCACTGGTCCGCCGGCATGATCCCGCTCGGCGCGGAAGGTTTTCAGCTGCAGCAATATGGCCTCGATTTCTATCGCCGGCTGCATGAGGTCGGCGTCGAGATCGGCTACCGCCCGAACGGCACCTTGATCATGGCGCTGACAGAGGACGGGCGCGAGCGCTTCGTGCGGCCGGTGCTGGAGTCTGCCTACGCGCCGCCGGAAATGCAGGATCTGAACGCCGCGGAGATCGGGCAGAAGATGCAAGGCCTGATCGATCCCTCCCGCGTCCACTCGGCCGCCTATAATCCGCACGGTATCCAGGTCGATACCTCGCTGGCGATGAAGGTGCTGATTGGCCAGATCGGCGAGCTCGGCGGCATATTCCGCAACGCGACGCGCGTCACCGCCATCCATGATGCGGGCGATCGGGTGACGATCGAAACGGATCAGGGTCGCATCGAGGCCAATGCCGCGATCGCGGCCGCCGGCGCCTGGAACAACCAGGTGATTTCAGGCCTCGGCTGGCGGTTGCCGCTGTTGCGCGTCGTGGCGACACGCATCGTCACCGACAACAGGGGCCTGGCGTCGACGATCCCGACCGTCCAATGCCGCGAATTGCGGCTATGGCTGCGCGAGACCTTCGGCGCCGTCATGTGGGGTACGGGACGGCACTACAAGCCTCTGTACAAGACCGGCGACAGCGAGATCGAGCCCGGCCAGCCGCACAACATGGAGCTGATGCGGGAGACTTTCGACGAGGAGCTTGCCGAACTGCAGGCGATCTTCCCGCCGTTGCGCGGCTCGAAGGTCGCGAGCTGGGCGCAGGGCGTGCCCTGCTATACGCCCGATAATGGGCTTGTCGTCGGCAAGGTCCCGGGCAGCGCCAATGTCGTCGTCGCCGGTGGCGACAATGAGAGCGGGGTGACCCATGGTCCGGGCCTCGGCAGGCTGGCGTCGGAACTCGTGCTCGGACAGCAACCGTTCGTCGCCCCGGCGCGGTTCCGCGTAGAGCGTTATGCATCGGATGCTTTCAAATCGGAGGCCGAGGTCGAGGCCGCCATGCCGGCCTGGGGCGCGCGTCACGAGGCATCGCGATTTGGCCGCGAGACCTGATCTTTCAGCTGTCGCCGACGCTGCCGAGCAGTGCTCGCGCCACCGCCTTGACCGTCGGGCCGGCATTCTTCCTCATCACGATATGGAAGGAGCCGGCGTGACGGCGCGAAATCCTGGTCAGCCGGATGAGCTGGCCAAGACGGAGCTGCTCGTCGGCGAAACCCGCCCAGGCTAGTGCGGCGCCGCGTCCGGCGATGGTCTCGTGGATCATCGACATGTAGCTGGTGAACCGCGGCCCCTCGAGCTTGCGGTCGGTTCCGATCCAGGATTGCCAGCTGTCGATCGCTCTCGGCGGCGTCGCCTGGTGCAGCAGCGGCACATCGAGGAAAGCATCGGGCTCTTCCGATGCAAGTGCTGGATAGCGCGCCAGGAAAGCCGGCGCGCAGACCGGGAACCACTCGCCGTCGAACAGTTTCTCGGCAACGAGGTCGGGCCACTGTTCGGCTTCACCGAAGCGGATCGACAGCGCCACCTCGGGCTGGTCGAAATCCCCGTAGTCGCTGGATGTCTGCAGCAGCACCCGGCCGTCGGCGACCAGCGATGTGATGAGGCCGAAGCGCGGCATCAGCCATGCCTGGGCGAGGTCGTGACTGCAGCCGACGACGAACGTATCGCTGTCGCGCTCGGTCAGCTCCTCGACCGCCTGTCGGATCGTCGTCAGCCCTTCACGGATCGCCCCGGCCAACGCCGTGCCGGCCCCGGTAACGGCAACGCGGTTGCCCCTGCGGGTGAAGAGTTCGACGGACAATTGCCGCTCGAGATTGGCGACATGCCGGCTGACCGCCGATTGCGCGATGTTGAGCTCCTGCGCGGCGGGCGTCAGCCCGCCATGCCGCGCGGCGGCCTCGAAAACGACCATGGCGTTGAGTAGCGGCAGCGATGTCTTGAGCGTCTTCACAGCAGGCCTTCATGCTTTTTCGATATGAAGGTCTATCATTTCTGTATTTGCCGCAAGCACTTCCACATCGCAAACTCTATCGAAACGTCATCCTAGCGCCAGCGTGCGGAAAGGTGTTTGCCGTGCAGGCCTACACACAAAACAGCCAGCTATTGGACCGAAGCGAGGTCGTGCGCCTGATTGACCGACAGCGCCAGGACTGGTCGCTGGAACAGGCTTTCTACACGGATCCGGCGATCTTCGCGCTGGAGCGGGATCTGTGGTTTCCGCGCCAATGGGTGCTCGTCGCCCATGCCAGCGAGGTGCCCGAGAAGGGGCGCTATATCGTGCGCCAGCTGTTCGACGAGGAGATCATCATCGTGCGCTTCGGCGACGGCGAGGAGGACATCGCGGCCTACTACAATGTCTGCACCCATCGCGGTTCGCGGCTCTGCACCAAGGATGGGCGCGGCCAGCTCCTAGTCTGCCCCTATCACGCCTGGTCGTTCAGGCTGACCGGCGAGTTGCAGTCGCGGCAGGATCTGCCGGAAAACGTGGACCCCGAGGCATTGGGGCTGCACCGCGTGCCCAGCAAAAGTTTCGGCGGCCTCGTCTTCTGTGGCCTCGATGCCAGTTCCTTGCCCGACATAGAGCCGGTCGCCAAGGGACTGACGGACGGGTTACGCGAAAACGGCTTCAACCGTGCGCGCATCGTCGCGCGCAAGAACTATCTGACCAAAGCCAACTGGAAGCTGGTGCTCGAAAATTTCCTCGAATGCTACCACTGCCGTCCGGCGCATCCCGAATATTACCGTGTCAACGGCCATGTCAAAGTGACCGCGACGCGCGATGCCGACAAGGCGGTCGCGTGGCAGAACGAAATCGAGGCATGGCACAGCGTCATTGGCGACGCCGAATTCCACAAGGGCGCCTGGCAGGCGGGCGACATCGACACGATGCCGTTCGCCATGCATCGCAAGCCGATCGGCTCGGGGCGCAAGACGCTGTCCAACACGGGCGAGGCAGTCTCGTGCCTGATGGGCGGCCGCAGCGCCTATGATGGCGGTGAGAGCGGCTTCCGCCTCGGGCGCCTGTCGTTCGCCAGCGCTCCCAACGACTATGTCACGCTGTTCCAGATGGTGCCGCGCAATGCCATGGAGACCGACGTCATCGTGACCTGGCTGGTCGACAAGGATGCCGATAGCGAGGTCGACGCCGACGCCATCTCCTGGATGTGGGACGTGACCACGGTGCAGGACAAGAAGATCACCGAGGACAATGCCGACGGCATCCTCTCGCGCGCCTACCGGCCGGGACCGTACACACCGCTGGAAAGCCAGACCTCGTTCTTCGTCCAGACCTATCTGTCGGAGCTGCGGTCGCTCCTTACCGGCACGCGTGGCGCGCCGCCTAGCAAATGGTCGGCGCCGGCGCAGCTCTTTGCGTCGCCCAAGGCGGCGGGGTGCGACACGCCGCTTTGATCCGCGCTTTGAGATCGCCTCTTTGAGGTGTCGCGCTCCAATGCCATATGAAGGTGGCTGACGGAATGCGCATCGCAGGAGAGACGGTTTATGACCAAGGGTTCGGATCTTTTCGTGGCGGCTCTGGAGAACGAAGGGGTCGATCGGATCTTCGGCATTCCGGGCGAAGAAAATCTCGACGTCGTCGAATCCATCCGCCGCTCCTCGATCCAACTGATCCTGACCCGCCACGAGCAGGCGGCCGCCTTCATGGCCGCCACTTATGGCAGGCTCACCGGCAAGCCGGGCGTATGCATCACCACGCTTGGCCCGGGCGCGCTCAATCTGACCACCGGTGCGGCCTATGCGCTGCTCGGCGCGATGCCGATGATCATGCTCACCGGCCAGAAGGGCATCCTTTCGTCGCGCCAGGCGCGCTTCCAGATCGTCGACATCGTCGCCGCGATGAAGCCGCTGACCAAGCTGTCGCGCCAGATCGTCTCGCCCAGGATGATCCCCTCGCTGGTGCGCGAAGCCTTCCGCGTCGCCCAGGAGGAGCGCCCCGGCCCCGTGCATCTGGAACTGCCGGAAGACATCGCGGCGGCGCAGTGCGATCCGGTCGCGCTGGTGCCGACGCACCCGGTCGACCTGCCCATAGCCGGCGCGGACGCGCTCGACCGCGCCGCTCGCATGATCATCGAGGCCAAGCGTCCGCTGCTGATGTTCGGCGCCGCGGCATCGCGCCCGCGCGTCACCCCCGACATCGCCCAGTTCGTGCTGCGCACGCAGATTCCCTATTTCACCACGCAGATGGGCAAGGGCACCGTGCCCGGCGGCACCGAACTCTACATGGGAACGGCCGCATTGTCGGAACGCGACTATGTCCACGAGGCCATCGAGCAGGCCGACCTGATCATCACCATCGGTCACGATACGGTGGAGAAGCCGCCCTTCATCATGGGCGCCAACGGGCCGAAGGTCATCCATGTCGGCTATCACTCAGCCGATGTCGAGCAGGTCTATTTCCCGCAAGCCGAGATCGTCGGCGACCTCGGCCCGTCGCTGGCGCTGCTGGCCGATCACGTCGAAGGCAGGATCCCCAACGCGCAGGCCTTGCTGCCGCTGCGCGAAGGCATTTTGAGCCGCATCGCCGCGCGCGCCACCGAAGACCGCTTCACGCCGCAGCGCATCGTGCACGACGTGCGCGCCGTAATGCCGGCCGACGGCATCCTCGCGCTGGACAACGGCATGTACAAGATCTGGTTCGCGCGCAACTACCGCACCCGGATGGCCAACACGCTGCTGCTCGACAATGCGCTGGCCACCATGGGCGCCGGCCTGCCGTCGGCGATGATGGCGGCGCTGCTCTATCCCCAGCGCCGTGTCATGGCCATCGCAGGCGACGGCGGCTTTATGATGAACAGCCAGGAATTGGAGACCGCCGTCAGGCTCAAGCTCAACCTCGTCGTCCTGCTGCTGGAAGACCATGCCTATGGCATGATCCGCTGGAAGCAGGCGGTCGACGAATTCCCGGATTTCGGCATGACCTTCGACAATCCCGACTTCGTCAAATACGCCGAAGCCTATGGCGCCAAGGGGACCAGGGTCGGCGCGATCGCCGACCTGCAACCGACGCTGGAACAGGCCTTCGCCGGCGGCGGCGTGCATCTTGTCGTCGTGCCCATCGACTATTCCGAAAACACCAAGGTGCTTGTCGACGAATTGCGCGAGCGGCTGCCGGCGCCAAAGGCGAGCTGACGGCAGCGGCAACGCCGCCGTCAGGCTTTGTCGAGGGCTACAGCGTGCAGTAAGGCGTTACCGGCGCGATGGTGCCGAAATCCTTGGCGATCTCGTAGCCGATGCCGTCCGCCGCCGCCTTGCCGACATAGGAATGGCAGAGCGTGTGGTTGTTCGAGGCATCGACGCGGATTTTGCCCTGCGGCGCGTCGAACTCGATCGTCGGCAGCGCTTTCAGCACATCGTCGTCCTTCAGCGAGCCGGCTTTCTCGGCGGCCAGCGCGTAGAGATGCAGGCCGTTATAGCCAGCCTCGCCGATGCCGTTGACCATCTTCTCCTGGCCGAATTTTTCGCGGAAGCTCGCGATGAACTTCTTGTTGACCGGATTGTCGAGGGCCATCCAGTAGGGTTGCGGCGCGTAGGTGCCGGCGGCGACACCCGGCGGCAGCGCATCCTTGTTGAAGACCTCGTCGAGCGGCGCGATCAGCGGCTGCTTGATGTCGAAGCTACGATACTGCTTGAGCTGGGTGACGGCGTCATTGCCGACCACCATCGACCAGACGACATCGGGCTTCAGCGATTTGATCTTCTGGAAAGCCGGGCCGAAATCCGTCGTACCGAACGGATAGTAGTCGGCGCCGATGATCTTGCCGCCGGCCTTTTCGTAGGCAGCGGTGATCGCCTCGGTCATCTTCTGCGGCCAGGCATAGTCGGACGCCATGATGTAGATCGTCTTGCCGAGATTCTCGGCCACCCATGGCATCATCGGGTCGACCTGCTGCATCGGGATCGGCCCGGTGGCGACGAAGTAGCGGTTGCACTCGCCACCCTCGAAATTGGTCGGGTAGAAGAACAGCTTCTTGGCCTTCGACGTCACCGACAGCGTGGCGCTGCGCTCGGGCGAAATGATCGTGCCCATGATCACGTCGACCTTGTCCTCGTTGAGGAGCTTGCGCGCCTTGTCGATCGAGCCCTTGGTCGTGGTCTGGTTGTCCTCGATGAACAATTCGACCTGGCGGCCGCCAATGCCGTTGGCGGCGTTGAGTTCGGCGGCGGCGAGCTTGTAGCAATTGAGCAGCGTCTCGCCGAGGATCGCTTGCAGGCCGGTGATCGGGATCGACAGCCCGACCTTGACCGTATCGGCGGCGCGCAGGATCGACGGCGCGCCGACCATGGCAAAGGCGGCCGCCGCGCCGCCGGATTTCAAAACAGTTCTTCTGCTTATCATTGTTGTGTTCCCTTCCAGTCCAGGCGCGCCCCATGCACGCCTTACAAAGCCAGGAGATCCTTCAGCAGGCTCTCGTCGGCGAATGCTTCGGGCGTGCCCTCGTGCACGATCCTGCCCTTCTCCATCACCAGGCAGCGATCGGCCGCCTTGAGAACGAGGTCGAGGTTCTGTTCGACGAGGACGATGGCGATGCCGCGCTCGCGGGCGATGCGCGGCACCAGTTCGGCGATCGACTGCACGATGTTGGGCTGGATGCCTTCCGAGGGCTCGTCGAGCAGTAGCACCGATGGCAGGCCGCACAGCGCGCGGCCAATCGCCAGCATCTGCTGCTGGCCGCCGGAGAGCGTGCCGGCGATTTGCGCCTCGCGTTCGCGCAGGATTGGAAAATATCCAAAAATGTCGTTCGGAATGCCGCCGTCGCCACGATCCCGGGCGGCGCGGGTGCCGACCTCCAGGTTCTGTCGCACGGTCAGCTGGTTGAAGATGCCGCGCCCCTGCGGCACATGCGCGATGCCAGCGCGCGCGCGGCGGAAAGCCGGCGCGCTGGTGAGATCCTGGTCGCCGAGAACCACCGCGCCGCCGCTCGCCTTCAAGCCGCCGGCGATGACGCGCAGCAGCGTGGTCTTGCCGGCACCGTTGCGGCCAAGCAGGCCGACGACTTCGCCCGGCGAGACGCTGAGGTCGATGCCGTTCAGCACCGGAAGCAGGCCGTAGCCGGCGGAGACGGCAAGCGTGCGCAGCATGGTCAGCGCCTCCCCAGATAGACGTCGCGGACCATTTCATCGGCCTCGATGTCGTGGAAGGGACCGCTGCGCAGCCGACGCCCCTGATGCAGCACCAGCGTCTCGCAGTTCAGCGCCCGCACGAAGCGGATGTCGTGTTCGACGGCGACGATCGAGAACTCGCCCTTCAGCCGCAGCAGCATTTCGGCTGTGGCAAGCGTTTCCTGCGGCGTCATGCCGGCGGTCGGCTCGTCGAGCAACAGCAACCGTGGTTCGATCGCCAGCGCCATGCCGATTTCCAGCCACTGCTTCTGGCCATGCGCCAGCGCGCCGGCCAATGTGTCGGCACGGTTGGTCAGCGCGACCAGCTCCATCAACTCGCAGATCGGGCGAGCCGGCGAGGGGGCGCCCCATCGTGCGACCTGGAGGTTGTCCTCAACCGAGAGGCTGGGAAAGACGGAGGGAATCTGGAACTTGCGGGCGATGCCGAGCCGGGCGATGCGATGCAGCGGCAGGCCGGCAATGTCGTGGCCGAGGAGGCGCACGCTGCCGCTGGTCGGCCGAAGCGTACCGGTCAGCACGTTGAGGAATGTGCTCTTGCCGGCGCCGTTCGGCCCGATGATGCAGCACAGCTCCTTGTCGCGCACCGTCAGGTTCAACCCTTCCAGCGCCTGCAGCCCGCCGAAGCGGATGCCGACATTTTCGGCCTGGAGCAGGACGTCGCTCATCGCGCCTGCCTCCTGCCCTTGAACAGGCTCTTCAGCCGCGCATGGATCGACAGGATGCCGTCCGGCAGCACAAAGACGATGATGACGAAGACGCAGCCGAGCAGCAGCGGCCATAGGCTTGGATTGAAGCTGCTGATCGTCTGCTGCGCGCGCTGGATGAAGATGGCGCCCAGCACCGGACCAAGCAGTGTACCGCGTCCGCCAACGGCCACCCAGACGATGACTTCCGTCGACAGCAGCAGCCCGGAGAGATCTGGCGCCACAAGCCCGGCCATGCAGACATAAAGCGCACCGGCAAGACCGGCGATGGCTGCTGAAAGGATGAAGGTGACGAGCAGCCGCAGCGGCGCATTATGGCCGAGTGCCGCCGCCCGGACCTCATTGTCCTGGATCGCGGTCAGCACCGTGCCCCAGCGGCCACGGCTGATCGACCACAGCACCAGCACGACCACCGCGACAATGGCCGCGACGAAGATGTAGCTCGGCAGATCCTGGCTGAGATCGACATGCAGGCCGCCGAGATCGAACGCGATCGGCGGGATGCCGATCAAGCCGCTGTCGCCGCCGGTGACCGAACTCCAGGAGACAGCGGCCTGCTGGCAGATCACGCCCATGGCGAGCGTGACGATGGTGAAGTAGCTGCCGCGTATGCCGCCGAAGAACAGGAAGTAGCCGATGATGGCCGCGACGAAGGCCGCGCCTGATATAGCGCCCATGATGCCGAGCAGGCTGCCGAAAGGAACGGCGTCGTTGAGCGTCACCAGCGCCATGATGTAGCCGCCAATGCCGAAGAAGGCGGCGTGGCCGAAGCACAATATGCCGGTCCGGCCCCAGAAGAAATCGAGGCTCGCCGCGAACAGACCAAAGATCAGCGCATCGCGGATCACCGTCAGCTGGTAGCCGTCGGCGATGAAGGGATAGAGAACCGCGAGCGCCACGCAGACGGCGAAGATCAGCAGCCAGTTGCGGTCGCGGGCGATCATCGCGACGCTCCATTGAACAGGCCGTTTGGCCGCAGCCGCACGGCGACGATGGCCGCCAGCAGCACGATCGCCTGCGCCAGCGACGGCGAGATCTGGTAGTTGAGGATGCTGGTCAGCCCGCCGACGAAGACGCTGCCGGCGACGAGGCCGCCGATCGAGCCGACGCCGCCGACGATGACGACGAAGAAGGCGTTGGCGAGATAGTTCACCCCCATCTGCGGCAGCACGATCGCCAGTGGCGCGACCAGGCCGCCGGCCAGGCCCGCGATTGCCGCGCCGAAGGTAAAGGCGATGGCGTAGGTGCGGCGCGTGTTGATGCCGACGCCCTCGGCCATTTCGCGGTTCTGGATGACGGTGCGGATGTCGAGCCCGAAGGATGTCCGGCTGATCAACAGGATGACGCCGAGCAAGGTCGCCATGGCGATGCCGATCAGGATCAGCCGGTAGGCGGGATAGACGGTGAAGAACAGGTCGAACGTGCCCTCGATCGGTGGCGTCACCGGCTTGGCACCGAGGCCGAAGGTCAGTTCCAGCCCTTGCTGCAGGATGAGGCTGACGCCCCAGGTGGCGAGCACGGTCGAGACCGGCCGCGAATAGAGATGGCGGATGATGGCGAATTCCAGGATACAGCCGACCACCGCGCCGGCGATGGGGGCGGCAAGCAGCCCCAGCCAGAACGAGCCGCCGATGCTCTGGACGAAATAGACCGCGAAGGCGCCGACGGTGACGAATTCGCCATGCGCCAGATTGGTGACGTTCATCAGGCCGAAGCTGATCGCCAGCCCGAGCCCGACCAGCATCAGGATGCTGATCAGCGTCAGCGCGTTGAGCAGCGTGGTGACGGCAAAGTCCATCGCCTCAGGCCGCGCTGGCGAGGCGTTGGCGCAGGCCCGCGAGCAGGCCTTCGGCGGCGTCGATTGCCTTGGCTTGGTGTGGCTGCAGCTCCTGTCCGGCCCATTCGTCGATATGGTCCGACAGGGGATCGACCACTTCGGTGCGATGGTTGGCGAGCGTCTCTATGACGGCATGACCGCAGAACGGCACGTAGCCTTCGGAGTAGCCGCCTTCATGCGTCATCATCAGGCGCCCGTTCGAGACTTCGGCGGCCAGCGCCACCATGCGCGCGGCCAGGCGGCGGAAGCATTCGCTGTTGAGCATCATGCGGCCGAGCGGGTCGAAGCCCGACGCGTCGAAGCCGGAGGCGACGATGACGAGGTCGGGCTTGTAGGCGCGCAGTGCCGGGGCGACGACGCGGTCGAAGCTCGCTTCATAGGCGCCGGTGCCGCTGCCCGCCGGCAGCGGGATGTTGATGTTGTAGCCTTCGCCTGCGCCCTCGCCATTGTCGCCCAGCGCGCCGCGTCCGGTCGGATAGAGATTGTCCTGATGGATTGAAATCGTCAGCACCGACGGGTCCGCATAAAACACCGTCTCGGTGCCGTTGCCATGATGCACGTCCCAGTCGACCACCGCGGCGCGGCCTAGCAGGCCTTCATGCTGCAGCCGGCGCACTGATACGCCGATATTGGAGAACAGGCAGTTGCCCATCGCCTGGTCGGGCTCGGCATGGTGTCCTGGCGGGCGCGCCAGCGCATAGGAATTATCGACGCGGCCCGTCAGCACCGCGCGCATCGCCGCATAGGTGGTTCCGGCGGACAACAGCGCGATGTCGAAACTGTTGACGCCGATCGGTGCCTGAGGTCCGGCGAAACCAGACCCGCCTTCGCTCAGCGTCCTGATATCGTCGACATGGCGCTGCGTATGGACGCGCAGCAGGTCCTCGACCGTCACCGGTTCGGCAATGATCGGCACCAGATGGCGCGCCAGGCCGCTGACCTGGATGAGGTTGTTGAGCCTACGCTTCGATCCGGGCGATTCCAGATGGCGACCGGGCTCCACGAAGCGGCCGGGAGGCATCATGTCGGCGCTGGAGCCGGTATCATGCCACATCAGCTGTTCGTGAAAAACGTACCCTGTCGCCATCCGCAGCGTCCTCTACCAACCAGACGACGCTAGCAGGCTAACAATCACATGACCCGACCCGAAAGAGGGGTTTGGCGGATGTCTATGCCCCTCCTTTCGGAGGGGCGAGCAGGTTCAAGGCGGCCGGTGCGGCGCGCACGGCCTGGACGCGGTTCGAGACCGAGAGCTTGCCGAAAATGTTCTTCAGATGCCATTTCACCGTCGTCTCGCTGACCGACAAAGCGAGCGCTATATCGCGGTTGGACATGCCTTCCGACAGGCAGCGCAGCATTTCGGATTCGCGCTGTGTGAGTTCCTCTTTTTCGGCTGCCGGCATGGCCGGCTTGCGCGTCGCGACAGGCATCGTCTGCGCGGCATCGATGATACGCGTCGCATAAGCCGACAGCGCCGGATCTGTCTTTGCCTGAGCCGCGCGCAGCCGCATCAAGGCCTCGACGACGGCCCTGCCCTCGTCGACGAAGGAGCGGATGAAGCCGGAGGGCTGGGCAAGGCGCAGCGCTTCGAGCAGATGACGATCGGCCTCACGCTGGTCATGGCTGGCACTCTTGGCGCGCAGGATCAGCGCCAGTATGTGGCGGCGCATGCGCCCGCTGCTTTTCGTTCGCTCCAGCAGCGCGTCGAAAATCGCCGCCGCCGCGGCATAGGATTTCTCCGCCGTCAGCAGCCGGCCCTCGGCGAAGAACTCGAATTCGTTGGCGACGGTTGGGGTGGTCTCGCCCTGGTCGCGACGGTGTTCGTCGAGCAGCGCGCGCGCTTCCGGTATGCGGTTCTGGTCGATCAGCAGCCGGATGCGATCATGCACCAGCACCGAAGCGAGGCGGCGGTAGACGGAGCCGCGCACACGCTGGTAGACGCGCTCCAGCATGTCGAGGGCCGCCTCGCTCCGACCGGTCAGTTGCAGCACGCGGGCATAGGTCGGCACGCTGGCCAGGGGATAGACGATGACCGCGGCGCCCTCGATCAGCGGCCCGAGATTCTCGACCAGCGCCAGCGCTTCGCCGGACGCGTTGGTCTCGTAGGCGAGTTCGGCAAGCAGCGTTCCGGCGAGCGCCTCGGCATAGGAGTTGGCGCCGATGCGCGTCCTGGCCTCGATGATCGCGTTGCGCAGCAGCCGTTCGGCGGCGGGCAGGCGGCCGGCCGAGCGTTCGATGACGGCCATGTAGCAATTGGCGATGGTGACGCCGAGCAGGCTGCCGCTGCGCTCATGCGCCTTGCGCGCCGCGTCCACCGCCGCGCGCGCCCCTGCGAGGTCGCCCAGCGCATAGAGGTTGTAGCCGATGACGTTGGCGGTCGCCCCTTCCATGAACCAGGCATCGGGCGCGATGATGCGCAGGGCGGCCAGTGCGGTGTCGCGTGCGTCCTCGAACTGTTCCAGCGTGCTGTGCACCGCCGCGGCAAGAACCTCGAGTTCGGCCTCGATCGTGGTGCCGGTCAGCGTGCCCGGGTCATTGCCATCAGCCGGCCCGGCCTCCACCAGCTTGCGCGCGTTGGCGAGCGTCTGCCGGGCAATTTCGGGCTGGCTCGAGTGCACCGCAAGCCAGAGCACGACAAGCTGCAGCCGGATGCGCTGGTCGATCAGTTTTCTCGGCAGCAGCGCCAGCAACTGGCGCACATAGAGAAGCTGGCACTGGGCGATGAGTTCGAGCGCGTTGTTCTCGACGAACACCGCGGCGCGGGCCTGGTCGCCGGCGGCCAGCGCATGGCCGATGGCTTCGGTCAGCATCTTGCGTTCGCCGAACCATTCCGAAGCCGCCAGGTGCAGCGGCGCGATCATTTCCGGTTCGCGCCGTTCCATCTCGCGGCTGAGAAAGTCATGGAACAAATGATGATAGCGGAACCAGCGCCGCTCCTCGTCGAGCGGCACCAGGAACAGGTTGCGGGTCTCGATCTCGGTGATATCGGCCTCGGCGTCCGCCGTGCGCATCACCGCCCGGCAGGCCTCGGCGCTGAAGCGTTCGAAGATCGAGGAATGGAGCAGGAATTTCGCCAGCGCCGGCGGCAGTCCCAAAAACACTTCCCCCATCAGGAAGTCGGCGACATTGCGGTTGGCGCCGGTGAAATTGCCGATGACGGTTTCGGGCGCATGGGCGGCACTGAGCGACAGTGAGGCGAGCTGCAGGCCGGCGGCCCAGCCTTCGGTGCGCGAGCACAGGGTCTCCACCGTGCCGCTGCTGACGGAGAGGCCGAGCTTGTCGTTGAAGAAGGCTTCGGCCTCGGACGAGGCGAAACGCAGATCGTCCGGGCCGATTTCGAAGACATCGCCGAGCACCCGGAGCTTGCCGAGCTGCAGGTCGGGCAGGTTGCGCGAACCGATGACCAAGGCGACGTTGGCGGGCGCCTGCCGCGTCAGGCGCTCCATGAAGCGCTTCACCGCCGGTTCTTCGATGGCATGATAGTCGTCGAAGAACAGGGTGATGTCGGCGCGGCGTGCCGCAAACCCCGCCATAAGGGCCGCGAGCACCACGTCGAGCTGCGGGAGGGGACTCGACTGGAAGGCGAGGTCGAGCTCGGCCGGGTTCTGCACGAGATGGCGCAGCGCCCCGACCAGATGCGACAGGAAGGCGCCTTCGTCATTGTCCGTCGCTTCGCAGGACAGCCATGCCGTCAGCCGGCCATGGCGCGCGACCTCGGTTGCCCATTGCGCCATCGTCGTCGACTTGCCGAAGCCGGCGGGCGCGGCGAACAGCACGATGCGCGTGTCGACATGTCGCTCCAGCCTCGACAGGATAGCCTCGCGCCGCACCCACCGGCGGTGGTGGGGCGATGCCTGGCTGTCGGGTTGCGAAGACGGTCTCATCTGGCGCCGGACACCCATTCGGTTTCGATCAGCGGGATTTGCGGTGCGCAATCGCGCGGCAGGGTTCCCTTGACGCGCGGATCGTCGGTGATCTCGAAGCCGGCCGCGAAGGGTTCAAACCCGCACGCCCTGTAGAAGCCGATGACGCTGTGGTGATCGAAGCTGCTGGTGTGCAGCCAGATGCGGTCGGGTTTTAGGCGCCAGGCCTGATCGAGCGCGCCCGCCATCAGCCGCTTGCCAAGGCCTCGACCGGTCGAGGACGGGAAGAGGCCGAAATAGGTGATCTCGATCTCGTTGCCGTCGCCGGCAACGAATTCGACCATGCCGACATGGCCGCCGCTGTCATCGTGGCCGTAGTAGAGATGCTGGCGCGGGTCGGCGAAATGCGCCGCGATGTCCGCGTCCGACATTTCCGCGGCGCGGTCCCAGAGCCAGGGAGCGCCGATCTCGAGAAAGACCGAACGGTAGAAGGCGGGCTCGGGCTCGATGACGCGGGTCATCGCCAGCGGATGCGCGAGACCCTGCACCGACGCGCGCGCCTCCATCCACGTCACCGCGTTGACGATCTTGCCGGCCGGGATGCGCCGGTAACCCAACGGCAGGTCGGTGATTTCATCCGGCAACGTACCTTCGGTGACTTGCATTCGTCCTCGATCTCCGCCGCGTGGCCTCGCTGGCATATCAGGAAGCTGATGCCAACTCCGCGGCCGCCTGCCAAGAGGCTGCAGGGGTGGGCCATGATTTTGCCCGCCTGTCTTCTTGCCTTTTCGGGAAATGGCATATGAGATATGATACACCATTCACGGAGAAGCGGAATATCATGCCGGAGCGAATTGCGGACGAGGCCATTTTGCGGGCGGTCGACGATGGTTTCGACCGCCAGCTCGCCTTTTTGGCCGATCTCGTGCGCTTTCCCTCCCAGCGCGGCGAGGAACATGCCGCGCAATCCTTCATGGCGGCGGCCTATGAAGCCGATGGCTATGCGGTCGATATGTGGCGTGTCGATGTCGACGCGATCCGTGACTTGCCCGGATTTTCACCCGTGGCGGTTTCCTATGATGACGCCTTCAATGTCGTCGCCACCCATACGCCGAAGAACGCTACCGGCCGATCGCTGATCCTCAACGGCCATATCGATGTCGTGCCGACGGGGCCGCTCGACCGCTGGGTGCGCGATCCCTACGATCCCGTGATCGAGGACGGCTGGATGCATGGCCGGGGCGCCGGCGACATGAAGGCCGGACTGTCGGCCTGCCTCTATGCGCTGGCCGCCTTGCGGAGCCTCGGTTATCAGCCGGCCGCGAACGTGTTCCTGCAGTCCGTGGTCGAGGAGGAGTGCACAGGCAATGGCGCGCTCGCTTGCCTGCAACGTGGCTACCGCGCCGACGCCGCCTTCATTCCCGAACCGCTGGAGCCAAGGCTGATGCGGGCACAGGTCGGCCCGATCTGGTTCAGGGTCGAGGTCGATGGCGATCCGCAGCATGCGTCGGGCGCCTTCTCGACCGGCGCCAATGCCATTGAAAAGGCGTTCCTCATCATCCAGGCGCTGAAGCAACTCGAAATCGTCTGGAACGCGCGCAAGGTCGATGACAGGCATTTCTGCGATCACCCGCATCCGATCCGCTTCAACCTCGGCAAGATCGAGGGCGGCGAGTGGACGTCCAGCGTTCCGGCGCGTTGCGTGTTCGAGATGCGTGTCGCGACCTATCCCGGCCAGAAGCTCGAGGACGCCCGGGCCGAGCTGGAAGCCTGCATCGCGGACGCGGCGCGCGCCGATCCGTTCCTCGCCAATCGTCCGCCGAGGATGACCTATAACGGCTTCATGGCCGAGGGCTACGTGCTTGAAGGGGCCGACGAGATGGAAGCCGTGCTGCGTCGCAGCCATACCGCCGTGTGGGGCGAGCCGCTGACGGAGCACGTCACCTCGGCCACGACAGATGCGCGTTTCTTCGGCCTCTATGCCGACACGCCGGCCATCGTCTATGGCCCGATCTGCCGCATGCCGCATGGCTATGACGAGGCCGTCGATCTCGACTCCGTGCGCAAGGTCACGCAGACCATCGCGCTCTTCATCGCCGACTGGTGCGGCCTCGAACCCATCGATGCGGAGGTCGGGCCATGAACGAGGCGGTAACGGATGCCTTCGGCGAGACGCTCGCGGAGGATGCGCCCGACGTTTCGATCGCCGAGGCGCTTGCCCTGTTGCGTCGCCACTACGGAATTATCGGTAGCGCGCGTCCGTTGCCGGGCGAGCGCGACCACAATTTCCATATCGAGACCGAAGGCGAGGGCGCGTTCGTCCTGAAGGTCTCGCATCCGGCGGAAGAGGCCGGCTTCACCGATTTCCAGAACAAGGCGCTAGACCATATCCTGGCGGTCGATCCTTCCTTGCCCGTCCCTTCGGTGCGCAAGAGCCTCGAAGGCGAAGCACAGTTCATGGTCAGCGTCGGCGGATCGGCGCCGCGCATCGTGCGGCTGGTCACCTATCTGCCGGGCCAGCTGCTTTCGCGCTCGCCCACATCGGCGGCGCAGGACCGCAATCTCGGCATCTTCCTCGCCCGGCTTGGCCGGGCGCTGCGCGGATTCTTCCATCCGGCCGCGGGCAGCGACCTTTTGTGGGACATCCGCAAGGTCGCCAAGACGCGGCCGATGCTGGCGCATATCACCGACGCCGCCCACCGCGTCATGGTCGAGCGTGTCATCGACGCCTTCGAGCAACATGCGGCGCCAGTGATCCCCGGCCTGCGCGCCCAGATCGTCCACAACGACATGAACTCCTACAATGTGGTAGTGGATGCCGCGCGGCCGGAAGTGGTCAGCGGCATCCTCGATTTCGGCGACATGATCCATTCGCCGCTGATCTGCGACCTCGCCATCGGTGCCGTTTACCGCTGGCCCGCCGAAGGTCATCCGCTGGCGCCTGCGGCTCGCTTCGTCGCCGGCTATCAGTCCGTGCAGCCGCTCGAAATCGAAGAGCTTGGTATCCTCTTCCATCTCATTCGCGCACGGCTCGCGCTCATCGCCAACATCGCCAGCTGGCAGGCCGAGCGGTTTCCGGCCAAACGTGACTATGTGTTGCGCCTCATAACCGAGGTCTGGACCTCGCTCGAACGGCTGGACGGTCTATCGCCCGCTGACGCCCGCCGCTATTTTCTCGACCATTCCAAGCCGGAGTAGATGCCCGTGTCCCAGTCCTCGCCCTATCCTGCAAACGCCGGCTCGGCGGCATCCGAGCAAGCCCTGCTCGATCGCCGGGCGAGGTTGCTCGGGCCGACCTACCGCGCCTTCTACCGCAACCCGATCCATCTGGTGCGTGGCAGCGGCGTCTGGCTTTACGATGCCCAGGGCCGAAAATACCTCGACGCCTATAACAATGTCGCCTCGGTCGGGCACTGCCATCCGCGCGTCGTCGAGGCATTGTCGGGACAGGCCGCCACGCTCAACACGCACACGCGCTACCTCAGCGAGATCATCCTCGATTACGCCGAAAAGCTGCTTGGCACGCTGCCGCCCCATCTCGGCCATGCCATGTTCACCTGCACCGGCAGCGAGGCCAACGACCTTGCCATCCGCATTGCCCAGCACTCCAGCGGCAACACCGGCGTGATCATCACCGACTTCGCCTATCACGGCGCCACCATCGCCACCGCGCAGCTATCGCCGGCGGCGGTCGGGGCGAAAGGCGTGCCCGCGCAACACCGGACCGTGGCGGCGCCGGACACGTTGCGCGACGGCGGCCGCGCCGCGCATGATTTCGCCAGAAATGTCGCCGCCGCCATCGAGGATATGCGCGCGCAAGGCATCCGTCCGGCGGCGCTGCTGCTCGATTCCGCCTTTTCCAGTGACGGCATCTTCTTCCCCGGTGCCACTGTCATGCGCGAGGCGACCGATCACGTCAGGAAAGCGGGCGGCATCATCGTTGCCGACGAGGTCCAGTCCGGTTTCGGCCGGCTCGGACAGGGCATGTGGGGCTTCGCCAATTACGGCCTCGAACCCGACATCGTCACCATGGGCAAGCCGATCGGCGACGGACATCCGATGGGCGCGGTCATCGTGCGGCCACGGCTTGTTGCCTCCTTCGGCTCGAACACCGGCTACTTCAACACCTTCGGCGGCAATCCGGTCGCGGCCGCTGTCGGCATCGCGGTGCTGGACGTCATCGAGGGCGAAGGGCTGATCGAGAACGCGCGCACGGTCGGCGCCTATACCGGAGAACTGCTGGACGCCTTGAAAGGCCGCCACGGCATGGTCGCCGACGTCAGGCATAACGGCCTCTATTTCGGCGTCGAACTGACGGCGGAGGATGAGGCCGCCGCCGCTGCCAAGACCTCGTCCGTCGTCGAAGCCATGCGCGAGGACGGCGTGCTGATCTCGTCCTGCGGTCCGCGCGGCAATGTGCTGAAGATCAGGCCGCCGCTGCCCTTTGCCAGGGACAATGCCGAGCAGCTGGCCGAGACGCTCGATCGCGCACTGTCGAAATGGTGAACTGAGCGGGCGCATGCTGAAGCTCGAACATCAAACCCTCAACGACCGCGCCTATGGCGCGCTCAAGCAGGAATTGATCTCGGGCGGTTTCAGCCCGGGCCAGACACTGGTCATCCGCAAGCTCGCCGAGACCTTTGGCATTTCGACCACCCCGATCCGCGAGGCGCTGCAAAGGCTGGTCGCCGAGCGGTTGCTCGAAATGCAGAACAACCGCTCGATCATCGTGCCCTTGCTGTCCGAGCCCGCTTTCGAGGAGCTGACGCGCATCCGCATCGCCGTCGAGGGATTGGCGGGCGAGATGGCCGCCACGCGCATGAGTGAGAGCGCGCTGATTGACATACAGGCCGCGCTCGCCGGCATGCAGCGCGCCATCGAGGCCGGCGACGCCAGGGCCTATCTCGCGCTCAACGAGGCTTTCCACTTCGCCATCTACAGGCATGCCGGCGCGCCGATCCTCTTGAATATGATTCACGATCTCTGGGGGCGCGTCGGACCCTATCTCAAGCTGCTGATGAAGGCCGACCGTTACATTCCGCAGTCGAACGACGCGCATCTCAGGATTGTTGCCGCGTTGGAGGAGCGCAATGGCCCCGCCGTCCAGGCTTGCCTTGCGGAGGACATCGCCGTGGCGGCGGCTATTCTCTCCGAAAATCTTCGCGCCGCGCACTGATCGCACGGCAGGCCCGATTGGGTTATGCCGTTTCGTCCATCCGATCGCGCAGCATGCTCCAGCCGAGCAGCATGCTGGGTGCGTGCCGTAGCAGGGCATGGAACGGGATCGGCGCCGGCGGCGCGAACGGCAGCGGCAACTCTTGGGCGTCGGTCCCAGCGGCCCAGTCGGCCAGCACCTTGCCCATCGCCGTGGTCATGGCGATGCCGCGTCCATTGCAGGCGCGGCCGGCGATCAGGCCGGGGCCAAGATCCAGGAGGTGCGGCAGGAAATCCGGCTCGACCGCTGCCATTCCTGACCAGCCATAGGCAAGCGGTGGCAAATCAGGCAGGTCGAGGTGCCGGCCAAGCCGTCGCCAGATCGTTTCCGGCACGCGCGTGTCGGCGCCGGCGCCAAGGATATGCATGCCGCCGCTGATCAGCCGGTTGTCGGCATCGAAGCGGAAGGTGAAGAGATTGCGCCTGGTGTCGCCGACGCCTTGCCCCCCGGGAAGCAGACGCGTGCGGATTTCGAGCGGTAGCGGCGCCGTGGCGATCTGGAAAACCTTCAGTGGAATATAGGTTCGCCGCAGCAACGGCTCGAGCGACCCGCCATAGGCGTTGGTGGCGATCAGCACCCTAGCAGCGTGCACCGAGCCCGATGGCGTTTTTAGCGCCCACCCGTCGGCCACGCGATCGACCGACGTGACGCGTGTTTGCTCGAAGATGCGCGCGCCGGCTTTCTCCGCCGCGTCGGCGAGCCCCCGCGCATAGGCGACGGGATTGAGCACGCCGCCTGAACGATCCATCCAGCCGCCGAGATAGCCGCGCGCGCCCGTCAGCGTTTCGACATCCCGCCGATCCAGGGTAACGGCAGGCCGGCCGCGCCGCGCCCATTGTGCGGCCCGTGACTTGACCTTCTCCAGAGCTGCGCGCGAGTGCGCCGGCTGGATCCATCCGTTTTGGACCGCGTCGCAGTCGATGCCGTGCCGCCGGATCAGGCTGAAGACGAGATCGGCACTGCCGGCGGCAAAATCGATGAGGCGTTCGCCGCGTTCGGGGCCGAGATGCGCGAGGATGCTATCGGGGTCCATCTTGGCGAAGTTCGGTACGACGAAACCGGCATTCCGGCCGGTCGCGCCCCAGGCGATGATTTCGGCTTCGAGAACGGCGACGGAAAGTCCTTTTCCGGCGGCGTGCAGTGCGGTTGAAAGTCCGGAAAAACCGCCGCCGACAATGGCGAGGTCGACATCGAGGTCGCCATTCAGCGCGGGCCGCTCGCGACGATCGCGGCTGACGGCGTGCCAGAGCGAAGCGCCATGCGCCTCCTGCCTGACCACGGCATTCATCCGTTGGAACCGCTTTTGGCCGTGTCGATCCGCTTACGCTTGCCAAGGCGCGTCCGCAGGGGCCTGTCGCCGAACAATCCGTTCGGCCTGATCAGCAGGATGACGCAGAGCATGACACCGATGGCGACGATCTGCAGTGAGGCGGCGCGCGCCTGCTGCTCCGGTGGGAAGAACACGCTGGTCAGCGTGCCCGATCCCGCCCATATCGCCCAGACCAGTATGCTGCCTATGACGGCGCCGCGATTGCTGCCGGAGCCGCCGACGATCAGCATGACCCAGACCTGGAAGGTGAGGATTGGCAAATAATTGTCGGGCGCGATGAAGCCGGTGAAATGCGCCTGCATTGCGCCGGCCAGCGCCATGATGGCGCCGCCGACGGCGAAGGCCTGGACGCGGTAGAAACGCGCGCTCTTGCCGAGCGAGATCGCCGCCCGCTCGTCCTCCCGCAGCGCCCTCAGCACGCGTCCCCAGGGGCTGCGCGACAGATGCTCCAAGGCGAGATAGGCAATCAGCGTCACCGCGCAGACGACCGCAAGGTTGGACAGGTTGAACAGCAGCGGCGTTTCGGCCAGGCCGCCGAACGGGCGTGGGATGAAACCGATGCCGAATGGTCCGCCGGTCAGTTTCTGCGCGTTGAGTGCGACCAGTTGCACGACGACCGCCACGCCAAAGGTGGTGATCGCCAGATAGTCGGATCTGAGACGCAGCGTGGCCATGCCGGTAAGTGCCGCGGCAATGCCGCCAACCACCATGGCGCCAATCCAGCCGACAAGGATCGGCAGGCCGAAGCCGCCGAGGCGCGTGGGATCGTCCGGCGTCGTCAGAAGCGCCGAGGTGTAGGCGCCGATGGCGACGAAGCCGGCGAGGCCGACATTGAACAGGCCGGTCAGCCCCCACTGCAGATTGAGCCCCAGCGTGACCAGCGAGAAGATTAGCGCCGTGGTCAGGAAGAAGGCGCCGTAGCCGACGAGATCGATCATCTTTCCCGAACTCCGAAAAGGCCGATCGGCCGCACGAACAGCACTGCCATCAGGATGATGAAGGAGACGGCGGCGCGCCATTCCGCACCGATCAATTGCACCGCGCCGGCTTCGGCGAGCCCGATGATCAGGCCGCCGAGCACCGCGCCCGGGATGCTGCCGATGCCGCCGAGGATAGCTGCGGCGAACATCGGCAACAGCATGTCGAAGCCCATGAACGGGCGGATCTGCACCAGGACGCCGATCATGACGCCGGCGACGCAGGCAAGCGCGCCACCGATGATCCAGGTGACGCGCACCACGCTGGCGACGTCGATGCCGACGATGCGGGCCAGTGCCGCGTTCTGGCTCAGCGCCTGCATCGAGCGGCCGGTCTGCGTGCGTGCCATCAACAGATGCACGCCGAGCACGAGTATGGCGGTCAGCAGCAGCAGGGCGATCTGGTCGGGCGTGATGCGGATGCCGAAGCCGACCGGCATGGCGATCTGGATCGCCCGGCTGAAATAGGTCGGCCGGGAGGTGAAGATGAACTCCAGCAGGCTCCGCAGCGCCATCGAGGCGCCGAAACTCGCCATCACCACGATGATCGCCTGCCCCTGCGAGCGCAGCCGCGAAAACAGCACCTTGTCGAGCAGCAGCGCCAGCAGTGCGGTGAACGCCATGCCGACGACCAGGGCAACAAGCAGCGGCCAGCCGAAGGACAGCGGCCCGATCGGCGCCACCTTGCCGAACATCGCGCCGATGGCGCTGACCACGGCCAGCGTCGCATAGGTGCCCCAGGCCATGAAGTCGCCATGGGCGAAGTTGGAGAAACGCAGGATCGAATAGGTGAGCGTCACGCCGATGGCGCCGAGGCCGATCATCGAGCCGGTCAGCAATCCGTCGACGACAAATTGCAGGCTCATGCCGCGCCTCCCTTGCTGGCGTGAGAGGGGCGTTGGCCGAGATAGAGTTCGGCGACGACCGGGTCATTCCACAATTCGGAGGCGATGCCCTCATGCCGGTCCTTGCCTTCGACCAGCACATAGGCGCGGTCGCCGATGGCAAGCGCCGCCTTGGCGTTCTGCTCGACAAGCAGGATTGTTACGCCGGACTTGCGGATGCCGGCCAGCATCTCGAACACCATCGACACGAATTTCGGCGACAGGCCGGCGGACGGCTCGTCCAGCACCAGCACCTTGGGGTGGACGATCAGCGCCCGCGCGACGGCGAGCATTTGCCGCTGGCCGCCCGAAAGATTGCCGGCGGCCGTGCGCCGCTGGCGGACGAGGTCGGGGAAGGCGGCATACATTTCCTCGATGCGGCCGGGAATTTCGCGCCGCTCGAGGATGCCGCAGGCAACCCTGAGATTGTCCTCGACCGACATCAGCGGAAAGATGTTCTCGGTCTGCGGCACGAAGGCGAGGCCAAGCCGCACCATGGTGTGGGCCGGTGCGGCGGTGATATCCCTGCCGTCCAGGAACACCGTGCCGCCGGTGATCGGCACGAGGCCGGCGATCGCCTTGATGAAGCTCGATTTGCCGGCCCCGTTGGGACCGAGGACGACGACGATCTCGCCTTTTCTGACCGTGATCGAGGCGCCGCGCACGATCGGCACGCCGGGCTCGTAGCCGGCTTCCAGGTTGCGGACGTCGAGGACAGTCTCGCTCATGCCGCGCCCCCAAGATAAGCCTCGATGACGCGTGGATCGCGCGCGACCTCTTCCGCCCTGCCTTCGCTGAGCAATTGGCCGCTCGCCATGACCAGGACGCGGTGACAGAGCCGCGTCACCATGTCGATATTGTGCTCGATCAGCAGGAAGGTGATGCCGCGCGCATTGATGTCGCGGATGCGGTCGATGATGACTTCGAGCAGCGTCGCGTTGACGCCCGCCGCCGGTTCGTCGAGCAGGATGATCGCCGGATCGGCCATCATCACCCGGGCAAGTTCGAGGAGCTTGCGCTGGCCGCCGGACAGCACGCGCGCCGGCTCATGCGCGAGGTGGGTGAGGGTGACCAGGTCCAGCAGGTCGAGCGCCTTTGTCCGGGCGGCTCTTTCCTGCGCCGCCACCCGCCACGGCGTGACGAAGTTGGCGAGCAGCCTTTCGCCCGCCTGGCCCTGTGCCGCCAGCATGATGTTTTCGATCAGTGTCAGATTGGGCAGCGGGCGCGGGATCTGGAAGGTGCGGCCGAGCCCTCGGCCGATGCGCAAATGAGCGGCTTCGCCGGAGACGCGCACGCCGTTGAGCATGATATCGCCGCTGGTGGGCAGGATGCTGCCGGCAAGCAGGTCGAACATCGTCGTCTTGCCGGCGCCGTTGGGTCCGATGAGGCCAAGGATTTCGCCTGCCTTGACGTCGAACGAGACATCGTTGACCGCGACAAGGCCGCCGAAACGCCTGACGACGTTCCTTGCCGTCAGGACCGGCGCACGGGTCTCCCGCCCTTGCGGTCTGCTTGCCTCGCTCATCAAACCCTCTGGCCGAAGACGATCGTCGCCGTCTCCTGATTTTTGATTTGTGATCACACTTGCTTTGATCACGCTATTCGGCTTTAATTTCCTCCGCAAGCCGAAATCCGGCCAAGAACGGAATCCCATGCAAAAGGCTGCCATCGAAAGGAACAACGAGGCGATCGCGGCCCAGCTTGCGCCGGTCGGCCGCGAAACGGTGCAGGATCGGGTCTATTCCGAACTGCGACGCGCCTTGATCGGCGGCCTCTTCGAGCCAAGCCAGGTGCTGACCATCCGTGGCCTGGCCGATGCGCTGGTTACCTCGACCATGCCGGTGCGCGAGGCGCTCGGCCGGCTGATCACGGAAAAGGCACTGGAGGCGCTGCCCAACCGCTCGGTGCGCGTGCCGCCGATCACGCTGGAGCGTCTCGACGATCTCCTGCGGGCCCGAGTCCTGATCGAGGGCGAGGCGATCGCGCTTGCCGCGGCGCGCATGGGGCAGCGCCAGATCGCCGCCATCGAAACCATTCTCGGCGAATGGGACGAGATGCGGGCGCTGAAGCACAAGAAGGATGTCGACCGCGAAGTGACGCTCAACCAGAGCTTTCACTTCGAGATCTACCGCTCCTGTGGCTCGGCCGTGCTGATCCCGATGATCGAGAGCCTGTGGCTGCAATCGGGGCCATGCATCCGCGTCGCCATCTACGCCTTCTCGGAAGCCGGCGAGGTCGACACCGCCCAGTATCACCGCCGCATCGTCGAGGCATTGGCCACGCAGGACGCGCGAGCGGCACGCGAAGCGCTGGTCGCCGACATCAGCCGGCCCTTCACCTTCCTGCGCAGCAAACTGCAATCCGCCGCCGCGAAAGGCCAGCCATGACCGCCATCAGGATCAGCGAGCCGCGCTCGAAGCTTTCCGTCACGGCGCTGCTGCTGCCCGGGAAGGCGCCGGAAAACGCCGCCTTTCTCACGGCCTATCTGGCCGCGCCACGCGTCGTTCCGGGCATCCACGCCATGTGGACGGGACCGGAAATTTCCTGCCCGGTTCCCGCCGCCGATATAGAGGGGCAAGCCTATGCCAGGCCATTGCCGGCGGAGAACGCGACGCTGACGCCGCAGCCGGGCGATATCGTACTGTCCTATGTGCCGCCGCGCATGTGGGGCGGCAATCCCAATGCAATCTTCGACATCGGCCTGTTCTATGGCCAGGGCGCTCGGCTTCTGTTCCCGATCGGCTGGCTGGCCGGCAGCGTGGTGGCGCAGGTCAAGCCCGAGGAGCGCGATCAATTCGCGGCCGCCTGCGGCATCATCCGCCGCAACGGCGCGTGCGACATCACCTTCAGTCTGGCGGAGGCTTGAATGGCTGAACGCGACGACAGTTTCGAACTCTTCGACCTCCGCGTCGAGGCGGTCATCCCGCAGGGCAAACCGATCTATTGCGGCGCCAAATCAGGCGATTATTTCGAACTCAAGGGCGAGATGCTGTCGATGCCGGCGGGGCAGGGCTTTTCGATCTATTCGCTCGCTGCGGTGCTGCCTCTGCTCGCGGCAAAGCAGCGCCCGACCGACGCCAATGACTGGATGACCTCGGATGCCGAGATCGCCTGTCCCGATCCCAATTGCGGCAGCCGGCTGCGGATCGTCAGGCTGGCCAAGCGACGGTTCAGCCATGCCGAAACCACGGCCGTGCCACTGCCCAAGGAGAATGACCTGACATGACCGCCAGGACCTTCGAACTCGGGCCCGGCTACACGATCTCGCGCGTCATTCGTGGCGGCTGGCAACTGGCCGGCGGGCATGGCGCCATCGATCGCGGTCAAGCGGTGACCGACCTGATCGCCACCTTCGATGCCGGCATCTGGACCTACGATTGCGCCGATATCTACACCGGCGTCGAGGAACTGATCGGCGCCGCGCGCCTGCGGCTGGCCAATGAGCGCGGCCTCGATGCGGCGGCCAAAATGAAGGTGCACACCAAGCTGGTGCCTGATCTGGAACGGCTGACCAATATCAGCCGCGATTATATCAAGGGCATTGTCGACCAGTCGCTGCGGCGGCTGAAGACCGAGCGGCTCGATCTCGTGCAGTTCCACTGGTGGGACTATGCGATGGCCGGCTATGTCGATGCGATGGGCTGGCTCGACGAGCTTCGGCGCGAGGGCAAGGTGCGCAATCTCGGCACCACCAATTTCGACACGCCGCGCCTCGCCGAAATCATGGCCGCCGGCATCCCGCTGGTCAGCCAGCAACTGCAATATTCGGTGCTCGACCAGCGCCCCGCGAACAGCCTTGCCGAACTGGCCGCGAAGAACGGCGTCAGCTTCCTCTGCTATGGCTCCGTCGCCGGCGGCTTTCTGAGCGACAGATGGCTCGGCGTGGCCGAACCCGCCACCCCGCTCGAAAACCGCTCGCTGGTCAAGTACAAGCTGATCATCGATGATTTCGGCGGCTGGGACCTGTTCCAGCAACTGCTCCAGGCACTCAAGGCCGTCGGCGGCCGCCACGGCGTCGATATCGCCACGATAGCCAGCGCCTGGGTGCTGGAGCAGCCGCAAGTGGCCGCCGTCATCGTCGGCGCCCGCAACCAGGCGCATGCGCTGGCCAATGTCAAAATCATGGATGTCGTGCTCGACGCCGATGACCGCGCGCGGATTACCGCCGTCATCGCCCAGGGCAACGGCCTCGAGGGGGACGTCTACACGCTGGAGCGTGACCGCCAGGGCCGCCACGGCTCGATCATGCACTACAATCTGAACGCGGGCCGGGTGTGAAACCATGGACGACAGGCTGTTTTCGCAGGCCAGCGCCGAGATCATCGACCTGCACCGCTTCTTCGTAGACTGGTTCGTCGCGGCGCGCGCCGACAAAGTGGATTTCGGCCGCTTCGAAGCCGTCATGGGCGAAGGCCTTACCATGATCGCGCCAGGCGGCCAGGTCCTCGACCGCGATGCCGTGATCGACCATGTTCGCTCCAGCCGCGCCACCTGCGACGACGGCTTCGCCATCTCGATCGAGGACATCAAGCCCGGATGGCAGGACGGCGATACGATCGTCGTCCTCTACGTCGAGGCGCAGTCGCGTGGCGGCAAACACAGCCGCCGCCAGTCTAGCGCCGTTTTCACCACCAGTTCATCGGCGCCCAATGGCGTCCAATGGCGGCATCTGCATGAAACCTGGCTGCAGGTGCCGGAACACTGAGACTTTCCAGACGTCAAATCAGTTCGTGTAACTCAAGGGGAACAACAATGAGAAAGACGATACTCCAACTCACCACCGCACTTGCTCTTGTCACGATTGCCGGTGCTGCCCAGGCCGCCGACTGCAAGATCACCGTTGGTCTCGTCATGGAACTGACCGGTCCGGCTGGCGAATACGGCCAGGCCGGCGCCAAGTCGGTCGAAATGGCCTTCCGCGACATCAACGATGCCGGCGGCGTTCGTGGCTGCAATCTCGTCACCGACACGCGCGACAGCCAGAGCCAGGGCAACATCGCGGTCGATGCCGCCACCCAGCTGGTTCAGGTCAAGAAAGTGCCTGTGATCATCGGCGGCATCATTTCCTCGGTGTCGATTCCCATCCTGACCTCGGTCACCGCTCCGGCCAAGATCGTCCAGGTCTCGCCGGCGTCGTCCTCGCCGACGCTGACGACGCTCGGCCGTGATGGCAAGACCAACGGCATCTTCTTCCGCACCATCACCTCGGATGCGCTGCAGGGCGTCGCCGCCGCCAAATATGCCGTCGACAAGGGTTTCAAGAAGCTGGCGATCATCCACGTCAACAACGACTTCGGCGTCAACATGGTGGCCGAATTCTCGCGTGCCTACAAAGCGCTCGGCGGCACCATCGTCTCCGACACGCCCTACAATGAGAAGCAATCGAGCTATGCCTCCGAGGTCACCGCCGCGATGGGAGGCGAGCCTGACGGGCTTTACCTGGTCAGCACACCCGTTGACGGCGCCACCATCGCCCGCACCTGGATTTCGCAGGGCGGCGTGCAGAAATTCCTGCTCAATGACGGCATGAACAGCCCCGATTTCATCGAGTCGGTCGGCGCCGACTACCTGAAGGACGCCTATGGCACGTCGTCCGGCACCAGCCCGACCGCCTCGACCGAGTATTTCACCAAGAACTACAAGGCATTCTCCGGCATCGAACCGTCGAACCCGGCGGCCGACCGTTCCTACGATGCCGGCGCCATCGTCGGCCTGGCCATCGCCATTGCCGGCTCCGAGGATCCGGCCAAGATCAAGGATGCCATGTACAAGGCGGTCGACCCTGCCGGCACGCCGATCTATGCCGGCAAGGAGGAGTTCGCCAAGGCGCTCGGCCTGATCAAGGACGGCAAGCCGATCCGCTATGAAGGCGTCATCGGTCCAGTCGCCTTCGACAAGTTTGGCGACATCACCGGCCCGTTCCGGCTGTGGAAGATCGCCGACGGCAAGGTGACGACCGATGGCGAAATGACCACCGACGACGTCAACGCGCTGCAGGCCAAGCTTCAGTAAGGCGATATCGTGCTTCCGGCATCGATCTCGCTCGTCGCGATCGGTGCCGGCATCGCCTGGGCCTAGTCGATATTGCTTGCACGGCATGCGATCACGAATAGGATCGGCTGGCTGCAATTCTGGGATGGCGAGCGTGTCGGACGGAAATACTCATCGTGCCATCCGATCGGTGGGTGCTGACGACGCGCCTCGCCACACAGGCGCTTGAGGCGATGTGGCCTGAAACGGAACGACTTCTGTCTGCTCTCGGCGACCGGCTGGGCGCCGGCGGCATCCTCGCCGGCTCCGACGTCGACCAGCGCTATCGCGACGATCCCGACGGCAAGCTTGGCGCACTTCCCGAAGCCGTGCTGCGGCCGCGCGACACAATCGGTGTCGCGGCTGTCCTTGCCGGGTGCAACGCTGTCGGTCAGCCGGTCGTCGTCCAGGGCGGACGCACCGGCCTGGCCGGCGGCGCCCGCGTCCAGCCGGGCGAGATCGTGCTGTCGCTGGAGCGCATGACCGGCCTTGCCGCGCCAGACATCCAAGCCGCGAGCATCATTGCCGAAGCCGGTGCCACGCTGCAGGCGGTGCAGGAGGCCGTCGACGGCGCCGGGCTGATGTTCGGCGTCGATATCGGCGCGCGGGGTTCGGCCACGGTCGGCGGCAACATCGCCACCAATGCCGGCGGCATCCGCGTGTTGCGCTATGGCATGTACCGGGCACAGGTGCTGGGGCTGGAGGCGGTGCTTGCCGACGGCAGCGTGCTGACGTCGCTGAAGGGCCTGCCCAAGGACAATTCCGGCTATGATCTGAGCCAGCTCTTCATCGGCGCGGAAGGGACGCTTGGCGTCGTTACGCGCGCCGCGCTCCGGCTTCATCCGAAGCCAGCCTCCGAGGTGAACGCCTTCTGCGCGCTGCCCTCGCTCGATGCGGCGATCGCCCTGCTTGGTCTGCTGCGGCAGAAACTCGGTCCGCTTCTGTCCGCCTATGAGGTCAACTTCGCGCCGCTCTATGACCTCATGGTCGCCAGCATGGCCATGCCGGCGCCGCTGCCGGCTGGCGCGCCCGTCTATGTGCTGGCGGAGATCCAGGGCAGCGAGCCGGACCGCGACAGCGAGCGCTTCGCCGAGGTCCTGATGCAGGCGGTCGAGAACAGCGTCGTCGACGATGTGGTCGTCTCGCAATCGCCGCGCGAATTCCGCGCGCTCTGGGACGTGCGCGAGGACGCCAATCGTATCCTGTTTGCGATCAAGGGCCTGATCGGCGTCGACATCAGCATCCCGCTGGCACGTATGGCAACTTTCCTGGAAGAAGCCGCCGCCGCCATCCATGCCGTCGATCCCGGCGCCGACATCTATGTCTTCGGCCATCTCGGCGACGGCAACCTGCACTACCAGGTTCTGACGGCGGATCCGGCGGCGGCCTACGGCATCATCTATCGCGGCGTGGCGGCGGCCGGAGGCGGCGTGTCGGCCGAGCACGGCATCGGCCTCGACAAGAAGCAGTGGCTGCATCTGGTGCGCAGCGACGCCGAAATCGCCGCGATGCGGCGGCTGAAGACGGCACTCGATCCGAAGAACATCCTTAACCCGGGACGGGTCTTCGACCTCGGCCCATCGGCTTGAACCTCAATTCCGTTCCGTCGCCATCTGTCTGGGAATGAGAAAGCGGGCGGCGAGCACGCACAGCAGCACGGTGAACATCAGGATCAGCGCCACCAGCGCGTTGATGTCGGGCGAGAAGCCAAGCCGCATCATTGCCCACAGCCTGACCGGCAGCGTGCTTTGCGTGCCGGTGACCAGGATGGTGATCATGGTCTCGTCAAAGGACAGCGCGAAGGCCAGGATGGCGCCGCCGACCATGGCGCTCGACAGGTTCGGCAGGATGATGCGCCAGAAGGTCTGCCAGCCGTTGGCGCCGAGATCGTAGGACGCTTCGACCAGCGTGCGGCTCATCGACTGCAGCCGCATCAGAACGGTGCGATAGACGATCGCCAGCACGAACACCGTATGGCCGATGACGACCGTCAGCAGCGAGCGTTCGAGGCCCATTTCGCGAAAGAAGATCAGCAGCGCCAGCCCGCTGATGATGGGCGGCATCAGGAACGGCAGGAAGATGATGAACTGCAGGATCGAACGGCCTGAGCGGCGGCCGTGATAGTAGAGTGCCAGCAGCGTTCCGCTGACCACCGAGAGGATGACGGTGCAGACGCCGACGATCAGCGTGGTGCGCAGAGCGGCCAATATGTCGTCGTTTTCGGCCAACGCCACATAGGTCGAAAGGGTAGGCGTCGACCAGTCGACATTGCCATGTGAAATGATGAAGAACGACGACACGATCGGCACGAACAGCGGGCTGTAGAGCAGCACCGCGACCAACGTCGTGATCGCGGCGAGGAAGATTGTGGAAGGCCGGGGTAGGGCACTCATACCGACGTCCCCCGGCTGCGTCCGAACCGTTCGCCGATGAGGATGGCGGCGATCACCACGATCGCAAGCGCGACCGAGAGTGCGGCGCCGAACGGCCAGTTATAGGCGGTGCCGAACTGGCTGTAGAGGATGCGCCCGAAGGTGAAGCCGCTGATCCCGCCGACCATCTGTGGCGTCAGGAAATCGCCGATCGCCAGCACGAAGACGAAACTCGCCGTCGAGGCGACGCCGGGCAGGCTGAGCGGCAAGGTGATGCGCAGGAATGTCTGCAGGCCGCTGGCGCCCAGATCGTCGGAGGCGCGCAGCAAGGTCTGCGGGATCCGCTCCAGCGAGAGGAAGATCGGCAGGATGGCGAAGGGGATCAAAAGCAGGCTCAGCGTCAAAAGGATGGCGTTCATGTTGAACACGAACAGCGTCGAAGGCTGATCCAGGATGCCGAGCGCCACCAGCGCCTTGTTGAGGAAGCCGTTGAGGCCGAGGATGCTGCGGATCGCGTAGATCTTGATGACGTAGCTCATCAGCAGCGGCACCAGCAGCAGCATCAGCAAGGCATAGCGCCACCGCCCTTTCAGCGTCGTCAGGAAATAGGCGGCGGGATAGGCGAGAAGGATGCATATGACGGCCACCGACACGCACAGCACGATCGTGTTCCAGAACACCGGCAGAAAGATCGGATCGGTGAAGAACCTGACATAGTTGCCGAGCGTCGGCGCATGGACGATCGTGCCCTGGTTGACGCTGAAGAAGCTGTAGACCAGGAAGATCGCCAGCGGCACGAGGACGAAGACCACCGGCAAGGCGAAGGCCAGCACCGTGATCAGCTGCGACAATCGCCGTTCCGCGGCATGTGTCGACCCGGCTCCGCTCATGCCAGCACCAGATGGCCTTCATGCGGCGCGAACGAAAGCGAGACCGTCTCGCCTGATTTCAAAATACTGCCGTCGATCCGGCTCGGCATGCGCAACCGCAAGCGTTGCGCGGCGTTGTCCGCGCCTACCATGATCGTGGCGACCGTCGACGAACCGGCGAAGGCCAGATCGGCGATCGTGCCGGAAAAGCGGTTGTCGCCATCATTGGCATCCGCAAGGCGCAAGGCTTCGGGACGGAACGCCGCGAAGGCGCTGGCGCCATCCGGTGCGGTTTTCAGATGCGGCTGATCACTGATCGAGCAGACCAGGCGCCCAAGCGCGGTCTCGATGCGCCGCTGCTCGCCCTGCACGGGACCGAGTTTTCCGGCCACCAGGTTGTTCTCGCCGAAGAAGCGCGCAACGAACTCGCAATTCGGTTTGTAGTAGAGCTCGTGCGGCGTGCCGAGCTGGCGGATATGGCCGGCCTGCATGACGCAGATCCGGTCGGCCATGCCGATCGCTTCTTCTTGGTCGTGGGTGACGAACAGGAAGGTGGTATTGATCTCGCGCTGGATGGACTTCAGGAATTCCTGCATCTGCCGCCGCAGTTCGAGATCGAGCGCCGCCAGCGGCTCGTCGAGCAGGATCAGGCGCGGCTGGCAGATCAGCGCCCGGGCGAGCGCGACGCGCTGGCGCTGGCCGCCGGAAAGCTGCGCCGGAAAGCGCTCGGCGAAACGTCCGAGCTGGACCAGTTCGAGGGCTTGCGCGACACGACGCGCGATCTCCTTGCGCTTGATATGGCGCACCGAAAGCCCGTAGCCGACATTGCCGGAGACGGTCATGTGGGGGAACAGCGCATAGTCCTGGAACACGGTGTTGAACGGCCGCTTGTTGATCGGCATGCGGCTGATGTCCTGGCCGTCCAGCCGGATCTCGCCCGCAGTCAGCGGTTCCAGCCCGCCGATCAACCGCAGCACCGTGGTTTTGCCCGAGCCTGATGGTCCAAGCACGGTGAGGAACTCGCCGTCCCGGATCGACAGGTCGATGTCGTGCAGCACGGGAACCGTGCCGTAGGATTTCGAGACGGACCGCAGCGTCAAGAGGTCGGTGTTCTGGCTCATGGAATAGTCTCGCATACGCCGCGGCGGTCCGGAACGTCCGGACCGCCGGGTCCTTCGAAATCAGGTGCGGAAAGGATCAGGGTGTCGCCTTGACCTCGTTCCACAGATCCGAGCGCTTGAGCGGATCCTCGACATTGTTGAGCCAGACCAGCTTGTCGTTGCCGCCGGCGCTGCTCGACTCGACCACGGTGTTGCCGAAGCCGGTGCGCTCGGAAAGCTCGCCGCCGATCTTCTTGCTCAGCATGAAGTCGATCCACTTCTCGGCCGCCGCATTGTCGCGGACGCCCTTGGAGATCACCCAGTTGTCGAGCCAGGCAAGCGCGCCTTCGCTCGGGTTGACGTAGGCGACATGGGCGCCGATCTTCTGCAACGCCTTGACCTGCTGCTGGCCGTAATTGGCCCAGATCAGCGCGACGTCATTGTTCTGGTAGATCTGCTGCGCCTCGTCGGCGGTGGTGTAGAAGCTCAGCACATTGCGCTTGAGTTCGACCAGCTTGGCCTTGACCGCCGCCATCTGCTCCGCATCGAGGTTGAACGGATCCTTGTAGCCGAGCGTCAGCGCGGTGAACGAGAAATTGTGCTCGCCATTGTCGTAGGCCAGGATCTTGCCCTTGTAGGCCGGATCCCACAGCACCGACATCGAGGTCGGCGCCGGCTTGACCTTGTCGGTGTCGTAGATCAGCCCGATGGAATCGAAGCAGAATGGAATGCCGTAGACCTTGCCGTCCTTGGTGTCGCCGCTGACCTGCGACAGATCGCGAAAGCGCGGCAGCACCTCCTTCTGGTTCGGCAATTTCGTGATGTCGATCGGCGATACCAGATCGGCCTTGATGTAGCGCTGCAGCTGGGCGGTGTTGACGGCGAAGACATCGAAGTCCTGACCTTCGCTGCCCTTGATCTTGGCCCAGATCTCGTCATCGCTGCCGATGAAGACGACATCGACGCCAATGCCAGTGGCGGCGGTGAAGTCCTTCACCCAGTCCGGGTCGGCATAGCCGTCCCAGGCCAGCACGCGAAGGTTCGCGGCGAGCGCCGCCGATGTCATCAGGCCGATGCCGAGCCCGATCGTCGCCAGTCTCAGAAATGCTTTCTTCAGTCCCATTTTTTAATCTCCCATTGTCGTTCTGGTGGACCGTAATTTCCGGGGCTCTTGCCGTCACAGCGGGGTGACGGTGACCAGCCCCTCGTCCGGCACCGAAACCATCCGGTTGCGCAGTGGCTTGCCGAATGCCGGTGCCTGGATTTCATACTCGTCGCCGGAGGCTGTCTTGATGCCGGAGGCGTAGCTCATCACCGCCGCGCCGAAGAAATAGGCGTGCAGGTCGCCCGCCCTGCGGTGCATCGGGTAGCGGAAATGGAAATGTTCGAGATTGGCGATCGAGTGCGACATGTGCGCTTCGCCCGACAGGAATTCCTGTTCCCAGACGACCGCGCTGTCGCGCAGGATGCGGGAATGGCCGCGCACTTCTTCGGGCAGGTCGCCTACCAAAAGCTCTGGGCCGATCGAGCAGGAGCGCAGCTTGGAGTGGGCGAGGTAAAGGTAGTTCTCGCCCTCGGTCACATGGTCGGAATATTCGTTGCCGAGCGCATAGCCGATGCGGTAGGGGCGGCCATCCGGCCCATTGAGGTAGAGCCCGACGATCTCGGCCTCTTCCGCGCCAGCTTTCGCGAATGCCGGCATCGGCAGGTCGGCGCCAGGCGGAACCACACAGGTACCAACGCCCTTGAAGAACCATTCGGGCTGGATGCCGATCTTGCCGGCGCCAGGCTTGCCGCCTTCCAGGCCCATCTTGAAGATCTTCAGCGAATCCGATTCCTCGGCCTCCTCGCCATGTGTCAGCAAGTGCATCTGGTTGCGCGCGGCGGCGCTTCCGGTGTGGGTCAGGCCGGTGCCTGTGACCAGGAAGCGCGCCGGCTCCGGATGGTCGACGGGGGCGAGCACGCGGCCATCGCGCAGCAGTTCGTCATAGTCGACCGTCGCGGTGCCGGTCCGCTTCTCGGCCAGCGCCGCGATGGACGTGCCCTGGGCGATCGCTGCTTCGGCGAGCTCCAGCACGCTGCTGGTCTTGTCGAGCGTGTGTAGCCGATTGCCGTCATCGGAAACGCGGCCGACCCGCCTGCCGCCATCGAGCGGTGTGTACTGAACGAGACGCATGAAAAACCTTCTCCTTGAGACCGTACGGATCACACCCAGCCGGCATCGACGATGAACTGCTGGCTCGTGCACATCAGGCTGTCGTCGGCGGCGAGGAACAGCGCCATGCGCGCGATATCGGAAGGCTGCAGCCGGTCGGGCAGGCATTGCCTCTCCGCGATCTGGCGTTCGCCGGCCGGGTTCAGCCACAGCCGCATTTGGCGCTCGGTCATGACCCAGCCAGGCACCATGCAGTTGACGCGGATCCGCTCGGGGCCGAGTTCGCGAGCCAGCGCCCGCGTCATGCCGTAGACAGCGGCCTTCGCGGTGACATAGGCCGGGCAATCGGGATCGCCGACCATCCAGGTGATGGAGCCGAAATTGATGATCGAGCCGCCACCCAGCGAACTCATTTGCGGGCGCACCGCCTGGGCGGCGAAGAACTGGTGGCGCAGATTGACCGCCATGCGGTCGTCCCAATAGGCTACCGTAACGTCCTTGGTCTGGTGGCGGTCGTCATTGCCGGCATTGTTGCACAGCACCTGGATCGGGCCGTTGTGCTGCATCGCCTGCACGGTTGCCGCCTGCAGCTGCTCGACATTGCGCAGGTCGCAGGCAATGAACAGCGGCGCGGGGTGTCCCTCGGCCGCGATCGTATCGACCAGGCGCCGCGAAGGCTCCTCGGCCACATCGACGAAGGCGACGCGGCTGCCTTGCGCGCAGAAATGGCGCACCAGGCTTTCGCCGATGCCGCTGCCGCCACCGGTAATGAACACGCTGCGGCCCTTGAGGCTGGGGTAGGTCGCGTAGCTACCGATCTGATCCGTCATCGCGCGCCTCTAATGGGAATGCCGGGGGATACCGGCATCGCGCCGGCCGACGAGAAAGTCGAAGTCGCAGCCCTTGTCGGCCTGCAGCACGCGCTCGACATAGAGGCTCTGGTAGCCGCCCTGCGGCGGCGCCGGCGGCTTCCAGTCACGGCGGCGGATCGCCAGTTCCTCATCCGACACCAAAAGCTCCAGCCGGCGGCCGGCGACGTCGAGCTCGATGATATCGCCGTCACGCACCAGGGCCAGCGTACCGCCAGCCGCGGCCTCGGGCGCCACATGCAGCACGACGGTGCCATAGGCCGTGCCGCTCATGCGCGCGTCCGAAATGCGCACCATGTCGGAGACGCCTTCCCTGAGCAGCTTGGCCGGCAGCGGCATGTTGCCGACCTCGGCCATCCCGGGATAACCGCGCGGCCCGCAGTTTTTCAGCACCATCACCGAGGAGGCATCGATATCCAGTTCCGGATCGTCGATGCGGGCATGGTAGTGCTCGATATTCTCGAAGACGACGGCCTTGCCGCGATGCTGCATCAACTCCGGCGTCGCGGCCGACGGCTTGATGACGGCGCCATTGGGCGCCAGATTGCCGCGCAGGATCGAAATGCCGCCCTCCTTGGTCAGCGGCTCGCTCAGCGGCCGGATGACCTCACGGTTGTAGTTGGGCGCGCCGTCGATCAGTTCACCGATGGTCTTGGCGCTGACGGTCATGACGTCGCGATGAAGAAGCCCCACTTCATCAAGCGACGCCATGACCGCAGCTAGCCCCCCGGCATAGTAGAAATCTTCCATCAGGAACCGGCCCGACGGCATTAGGTCGACAATGGTCGGGACGTCGCGGCCAAGGCGGTCCCAGTCGTCGAGACCGAGATCGACGCCGACCCGGTTGGCGATGGCGATCAGATGCAGCACCGCATTGGTCGAGCCGCCGATCGCGCCATTGACGCGGATGGCATTCTCGAAAGCCTGCCGGGTGATGATCTGTGCGATCGTCACGTCCCGATGAACCAGGTCGACGATCTGCCGTCCGGCCATCTGGGCGAGCACGCCACGGCGCGAATCCACCGCCGGGATCGCGGCATTGTCCGGCATGCCGATGCCGAGCGCTTCCACCATGCTGGCCATCGTTGAAGCGGTGCCCATCGTCATGCAGCTGCCCGCCGACCGGCTCTGGCCCTGCTCGGCGGCGAGGAAGTCGGCGACCGGCATGCGGCCGGCCTTGACCTCCTCGGCGAATTTCCAGACATGCGTGCCCGAGCCGATATCCTGTCCGCGGAACTTGCCATTGAGCATCGGCCCGCCGGAGACGGCGATGGTCGGCAGGTTGCACGAGGCGGCCCCCATCAAGAGCGCCGGCGTGGTCTTGTCGCAGCCGACAAGCAGGATGACGCCGTCGATCGGATTGCCACGGATGGATTCCTCGACATCCATGCTGGCCAGGTTGCGGAACAGCATGGCGGTCGGGCGCATGTTGCTTTCGCCCAGCGACATCACCGGAAACTCCAGCGGCAGGCCGCCGGCCTCGTAGACGCCCCGTTTGACGTGGTCCGCCAGCGCCCGCAGATGCGCATTGCATGGTGTCAGTTCCGACCAGGTGTTGCAGATACCGATCACCGGGCGACCGTCGAAAGCATCCGCGGGAATGCCCTGGTTCTTCATCCAGCTGCGGTGCATGAAGGCGTTCTTGCCTTCACCGCCGAACCAGGCTTCGGACCGCAATTTGCGTTTGGTCTCGGTCACGATTGCTGGCCCCGGTCGTTGCGGCGTTTGTTGCGGTTCTCGACGCTGCGGCGCACGTCTTCTTCCGCATTGTCGATGAGCACCAGCAGCGCCTTTTGCGCGCCGGCGTCGTCGCCGGCGGCAATCTTCTCGGCGACTTCCCGGTGCAGCGGCAAGGAATGGCGCTGCCCTTCCGGATTGTCGTTGGAGAGGCGAAAGCTCATCACCAATGCGGTCTCCACCAGCGCCGCCAGCGAGCCGATCAACTCGTTGCCGGTCATGCGCAGAATAGTCTGGTGGAACACAAGGTCAGGCTTGGCGAAGCGGTCGCCGTCATCGACAACCGCCTCCATCTCGGCCAACGCCGCATGGATATCGGCGATCTGCGCCGGCGTCGCGCGTTGCGCGGCAAGGGCCGCCGACATCGGCTCGATGGCGCGGCGCAATTCGAACAGCGCCCGCACATCCTCGGCGCTGACGCCGCCTGCATAGCGCCAGGACAGCACGTCCGGGTCAAGGAAATTCCAGTCGGCGCGGGGACGCACGCGGGTACCGGTCTTCGGCCTGGATTCAACCAGTCCCTTGCCGGCCAGCACCTTGATCGCCTCGCGCAGCACCGTGCGGCTGACGCCCAGCATCTCGCTGGAATCGTCGGCATTGGGCAGCGCCTCGCCGGGCAGGAAATCGCCCTGCACGATGCGCAAGCCGATCTGCTCGACGACCGTGGCGTGCAGCGCGGTGGAGCCGCTGGAAACCGCCACCGCGACCCTTGAGGTGCGTGCCGTGCTGAACGTTTTGGTATTCTTCATACTATTCATATGATATGTCTTATACTCGTAGCGCTTGGAGTCAAGGGATTGGGGATAGCCAATGACAAAGAATTCCGCTGTGGCCGTCGCGCAGGACACGGAGCTGGTCTCGATCAGTGACGGCATCGCGACGGTCGACATTGTTCCAGCCGCTGGCGGAGCGCTGACGTCGTATCGCTGGTGGCCAAATGGCACTGCCGTGGATTGGCTGCGGCCCGCCGACCCGGCGGCGATCAGCCGTCGCGATGCCGGCGCCATGGCCTGCTTTCCGCTCGTGCCCTACTCCAACCGTATCAGAGGTGGCCGCTTCGAATTCGCGGGGCGTTCCATCCAATTGCCGAGCCAGCCTGACGATCCACATCATGAGCACGGCTATGGCTGGCGTCGCCCATGGAGCATCGTGAGCCACCAAGCCAGCGCGATCTTCCTGCGCTACCGCCATGCCGCCGATACCTGGCCATGGAGCTATGAAGCCGAGCAAGCGATCTCGCTGGCCGATGGCAGGCTTTGCATGACCATTGCGGTGCGCAACCTGTCGGACGCGCCGATGCCCGTCGGCTTCGGCCTCCATCCCTATTTCCCGTCGACACCGTGGACGCATGTCCAGGCCCGGGTGTCAGGCATGTGGGAAACCGATGCGGAGGTCCTGCCTGTCCGGCATGTCCCGCCGCCTGCCGGGGCCGATCCATCCATCGGCTTTGACGTGTCGGAAGTGGACTTCGACACGATCTTCACCGGATGGGAGCGCCGCGCCCGGATTTCTTGGCCGGAGCAGGGGCGGGAGTTGAACATCGAGGCGGAGGCGCCGCTCGATTTCCTCGTCCTCTACACGCCGCCGGGCGAGCCGTTCTTTTGCGCCGAGCCAGTCAGCAACATCACCGATGCTTTCAACCGGATGGATGACGAGGACATCGAAACCGGCTGCATCGTGCTGGCGCCCGGTCAGATAACATCCGCCAGCGTTCGCTTCACACCGTCGCTGGGTGTTTGAGCTTCGGGAGCCCGAAGCTGGGTCAGAACGGATAGTGCTGGCCCGGATCTTCGATCGTCACCCAGCGCAGGTCAGTGAATTCCGCGATCGAGGCTTTGCCGCCGAAGCGGCCATAGCCGGAGCCCTTGACGCCGCCGAACGGCATCTGCGCCTCATCGCCGACCGTCGGTCCGTTGATGTGGCAGATGCCGGCCTCGATACGGGCGGCGACCGCCATCGCACGTTTGATGTCGCGGCTGAAGACGGCTGACGACAGGCCATACTCGGTGTCGTTGGCGACCCGCACGGCCTCATCCTCGCCCTTCACCCGGATCACCGGCTTGACCGGCCCGAAGGATTCTTCCGAATAGACGCGCATCGCCGGTGTCACGTGGTCGAGCAGCGTTGCCTCGACCACGGTGCCCGTACGCTTGCCGCCGGCGACAAGCTTGGCGCCTTTGGCCACCGCATCGGCAACGAGTTCCTCCATCTTGTCGGCCGCCTGGCTGCTGATCAGCGAGCCCAGCACGACATGACCGCGCGGGTCGCCCGCCGGCAGCTGCGAGGCGCGGGCGGCGAGCTTGGCGACGAACTCGTCGGCGATCCCTTGGTCGACGATCAGCCGCTCGGTCGACATGCAGATCTGGCCCTGATGCATGAAAGCGCCGAAGGTCGCGGCGTTAACAGCCGCATCGATGTCGGCATCGTCCAGCACCAGGAGCGGCGCCTTGCCGCCGAGTTCGAGCAGCGCCGGCTTGAGGTGCCGGCCGGCGAGCTCGGCGATGATCCGGCCGACCTTGGTCGAGCCGGTGAAGTTGACGCGCTTGACCGCGGGATGCGCGACCAGCGCCTCGACGATACCGGCGGCGTCCCTGGGGTCGTTGGTGACGACATTGATGACGCCCTTGGGCAGGCCCGCCTCGACCAGCACCTGGCCGATCAGCCGGTGCGTCCCGGGGCACATTTCGGAGGCTTTCAGCACCACCGTGTTGCCGCAGGCGATCGGCATGGCGATGGCGCGGGTACCGAGAATGACCGGCGCATTCCATGGCGCGATGCCGAGACAGACGCCTGCCGGCTGGCGGATCGCCATGGCCAGCGTCCCCGGCTTGTCGGAGGGGATGATCTCACCAGAAATCTGCGTCGTCATGGCGGCCGCCTCGCGCAGCATGTTGGCCGCCAGCATGACGTTGAAGCCGGCCCAGGGGCCGGTCGCGCCTGTCTCTTCCATCATCAGCCTGGTGAATTCGCTGACTTTCGACGCCATGACGTCGGCCGCCTTGGAGAGCAGTGCGCGGCGCTCGCCAGGCCCGGTCTTCGACCAGGCGGGAAAGGCAGCGGCGGCCGCGTCGACGGCGCTGTTGACATCGGCGATGCTTGCCGCCGCCGCGCGCGTCGCCAATTTGCCGGTGAACGGGTCCATGCGCTCGTAGGAAGCCTTGCCTGTTGCCGCCTTTTCGTCGCCGTCGATCAGAAGCACTATATCCATTGTTCTTTCCCTCGCTCTCGATGGAGCTTCTCAGATTGGATGTTGGAAGCCGAGCACTTCGGCATTGATCGATGCCTCGAGGCCACCGTCAACCGGCACATTGGCGCCGTTGACCCAGCGCGCGCCATCCGAGCACAGGAACAGCACTACGGGCGCGATATCGCCCGATGTGCCGGCACGCCCGACCCGGGCAATGTCGCTGTCGACGCGGGCATCGCCAAGCACGCCGCGGAACTGTTTCAGGATAGGCGTCTCGACCGGACCGGGGCTCACTGCATTGACGCGGATGCCTCGGCGCCTGAACAGCTCCTGATGCGCGGCGCGCATGGTCCACAAGAGCAGCAACTCCTTGGAGACGGGATAGCCTTCCTCGTTCTTCACCGCGTGGTCGGCGACCACTTTGGCGACATCGGGAAAACCCCCGATGCCGACCATCGAGGCGGCGCGGTTGAGGTTGGCGCGCCAGCCATAACCGGCGATCGAGGCGACGTTGACGATGGCGCTGCCTTCGCGAAGTCTCGGCGCAAGCCCTTCCGAGAGCGCCCGCAGCCCGAAGAAGTTGACGGCCAGCGTCGAGGCCGCACCGGTGTTGCCGGAGAGGCCGGCGACATTGCAGAGTGCATCGATGCGTTGCGGCAGACGCGCGATGAGCTCATCGACACCCGCTTTGGACGAGATGTCGGCCTTGACGAAACCGACGACCGGTGCGGCCGGCTCGCGTACATCGACGCCGATCACGTCGGCGCCGAGCTGGCCGGCGAGTTCCGCCGTCCGCGCGCCGATGCCGGAGGCAACGCCGGTAATGAGAATCGTCTTGCCGAAAAGCATGGTCATGCCTTCTCCTGATGCTGTGTGGTCTGCGGCGATGGCGCGGTTTCGTCGTTGGCCGGCGCTGCCGGGTTTCCGGGTAGCCTGACCCGGTAGCCTATGGGCAGCAGGCGCAGGCCGAAGCGCTCCTCGATCGTGCCCCACAGGCCGCGCGGCAGGAACAGCGAGAACAGGACGGCGATAGCGCCGAGGCCGACCAGGTACCAGACGCCCGCGCCGCCAAACCACGTCTCGATGAGGAAGAACACCAAGGCACCCAGAATGGCGCCCTCGAACGTGCCGATGCCGCCGACCAGCACCATGAAGATCATGTAGGCTGTCCACTGCACGTTGAAGTAGGTTTTTGGCTGGAAGGTGATCGCCGTCGCCAGCCACAGCGCGCCGGCAATGCCGATGCCGAAGGCGGCCAGCACGAATAGCAGCCGCTTGGTGCCGGTGACGCGCACGCCGACCGAGGCGGCGGCATCCTCATTGTCGCGGATGGCGCGGATCGCGGCACCGGTGCTGCCGCGCAGCAGGCCGAACAGGATGGCAAGAAGGGCGGTCATCGAAGCCAACGCCAACCAGTAGATCGTGGTTCGTCTCGTGCCGGCATCGTAGACGTTGAGCGAGATCAGCGAGGTGCCGGTCTCGCCCTGCACCAGCCGGTCGAGATTGACCAGCAGATGCGTCAGCGCCGCGATTACCCACATGCCGATGGCGAACTCGCCGTTCCTCAGCCGCAGCATGAACAGCGACAGCGGCCAGGAGACGGCGCCGACGATAAGTCCCGATGCAAACAGCGCCAGGAAAGGGTTGAGGCCGGCATCGGCCAGCCGGATGGCGAAATAGGCGCCGAGCCCGAAGAACACCTGCTGGCCGACCGAGACCAGCCCGCCAAACCCGGCCAGCGCGTTCCACATCGCCGCCAGGATCACGTAGATGAACAGCGCCGTCATCCGGTCGACCGCGCCGGCCGACAGGAATTGCGGCGCGACCGCCAGCAGCGCGATGACGAGTGCGACTGCGATCGCGGCGATCCGCGATGTCGCCGTGCCGCGCTCGATGATCGGCGAAACCGCGCTCATGGCCCGCTCCGGGAAGGCAGGTGCAACAGGCCGCGCAGGCCAAGGCCCGACGCCGAGAGCCGCACGAACAGCACGACAAGGAACACGGCATGGCCGCCGATCAGAAATCCCTGCGGATGCACCTGCGCGCCGAGTGTCTGGGCCAGCGCTAGCACGATGCCGCCGATCAGCGTTCCCCACAGCGACCCGGCGCCGCCGATAACCGCCGCCTCGAAGGCAAACAGCAATTGCGGCGCGCCGGCATAGGGATCGAAGGTGGCGCGCATGCCGAGGAAGGCGCCAGCCAGGCCGACGGTGACCATGGCGATGGCCGCGGCGATGGCGTTGGCACGCCGTGCATCGACGCCGACCAGGCCGGCGGTGTCTGGGTCTTCCGACGTGGCGCGGATCGAGCGGCCGAGCCGGGTGCGGGTCAGGAACAGCTGCAGCCCGCCAAGCAGGATCACGGCGGTGGCGAACATGATCACCGCGAGCTTGCCGACATAGATGCCGCCAGGCCATTCCCAGGAATCATAGGACAGGCTGCCGATGAAGGGCGCCAGCGAACGGGTGTCGGCTCCGAACTGCTCGAACAGCATGTTGTCGATGACGAT
Organism: Mesorhizobium sp. BH1-1-4; assembly: GCF_020165665.1. NCBI lineage: Bacteria > Pseudomonadati > Pseudomonadota > Alphaproteobacteria > Hyphomicrobiales > Phyllobacteriaceae > Mesorhizobium > Mesorhizobium sp. BH1-1-4. The sequence continues at coordinate 61,195 of NZ_JAIUIN010000007.1, read as the reverse complement.
GGCGAGGCCGAACGTGGTCAGGATCGGCAGCAGCGCGCCGCCGCGCGCGCTACGTTCGAGCAGGAAGCGCTGCAACGCCCAGCCGATCACGGCCATCACGGGCAGCACGATGAGCAGGCCGAAAAACGGCGGGATGTGGAGCCGCGAGGCGAGCCACCACAGCGCATAGGCTGCGAACACGGCAAGGCTGCCATGGGCGAGATTGATGATGCGCATCACCGAAAACATGAAGGACAGGCCGCAGGCGATCAGCGCGTAGTAGCCGCCGAGCAGGATGCCCTGGATGATCTGGTTGGTCATGCCGGCTCGGCTTTCTGCCTGTGCAGGCCGAAATAAGCTTTCGTCACCTCGTCGCGCGAAACGCTCTTGCTGTCCGCGGCGAGCGCGATGCGCCCTTCCAGCATGCAAATCACCTTGTCGGAAACTGACAGCGCGCGGTTTAGATCCTGCTCGACCAGGATGATCGTGGTCCCCGAGCGGATCAGCCCCTGAAGTGCCGCATAGACGCGATCGACGATAAGTGGCGACAGGCCAAGCGAGACCTCGTCGAGCAGCAGCACATCCGGATTGCTCATTAGTGCCCGGCCGATCGCCGTCGCCTGCTGCTCGCCGCCCGACAGATGGCCCGTCCTGGCGTGACGGCGCGGCTTCAAATTGGGAAACATTTCGAGCACCTTGTCGACGCTCCACTCGCCTGGCCGCCCAGCGGTCCTGCCGAGCAGAAGGTTCTCCTCGACCGTCATCCGCACGAACAGTTTCCGCCCCTCCGGCACCAGCGCTATGCCCATGCCGACGCGGCTGTGCGATGGCACGCTGGTGAGATCGGCACCATCCAGCAGCACGCGGCCGGCCGCCGGCTGATGCGCGCCGGCGATGGCCCTGAGCAGCGTCGTCTTGCCGGCGCCGTTGGCGCCGACCAGCGCCAGCGTCTCGCCGCGCTCGACGCTGAAGCTCACGCCGCGCACCGCCTGCAGCAGGCCGTGCCGGACAACCAGGTTCTCCACCGACAACAGGCTCATTTCGGGCCTCCGCCGAGATAGGCGTGGATCACCTGTGGGTCGGCCATCACCGTTTGCGGGTCGCCATCGGCGATGATCTTGCCCGCATCCATGCAGATCAGTCGCTCCGCCACCTGCAGCAGGATGTGAACGATATGCTCGATCCAGACGATGCCGATCTTGCGCCGGCGCAATTCCTTGATCGTGTCGACCAGTTCGCCGGCTTCGCCATCGGTCAGGCCGCCGCCGATCTCGTCCAGCAACAGCAGCGTCGGCCGGGCCGCCAATGCGCGCGCCAGTTCCAGCCTCTTGCGATCGAGCAGCCCTAGCGTCTCGGCGCGCCGGTTGGCGACCCCAAGCATGCCGCACAGCTTCAGCGAGCCGAGCGCCTCCTCATAGGCCTCGTCGCGGGCGAGGCCGGCGCCATGCGAGGCGGCGACGAAGACATTCTCGAAGGTGGTCATGCCGCTGAACGGTTTTGGCACCTGGTGCGTGCGCACCAGGCCGAGCCGGCAGCGCTGCGTCGCCGGCAGGGACGTCACGTCGCCGCCCTTGAAGCTGACCGTCCCCGAGCTTGGCGGAAAGGCGCCTGAAAGCACGCTGAGCAGCGTCGTCTTGCCGGCACCGTTCGGCCCGACAATGCCGACCGCCTCGTCGGCCGACATGGTGAAGTCGACGGCATCCAGCACCACCAGCGCGCCGAAGCGCTTGTGGATGCCGGCGGCGGCGAGAACGGCCTGTTGTTGCGGATGGGTCACCAGACGGTCCTCGTCAGCGGTCCATCAGCCGTTGTAAGGCAGAAGCTTGGCCTCGACCGGCACCTTCGGGTCAGTGGCGTTCTCGGTCACGACATAGTCGAGCGGGAACTTACTGCCTTCCTTGGCGGCAATCCATTGCGTGCCGATGATCGGTCCGGGCGAGACATTGGCCACCGGGCCGCTGGTGAAGTCGACCTTGCCGATCATCGTCTCGGTCTTGAGCGTGCTCAGCGCCTTGGCGACCGCCGCCTTGTCCTTGGCGTCGGTGCTCGCCTTCAAAGCCTCGAAGCCGGCGTCGAGCAGCGACATCGATGCGCCGAGTTGCTGCGTCCATTGCTTGCCGCTCGCCGCCTCATAGCCGTCGGCAAGCTCGGTTCCCGAAACGCCGGTCAGCGGCGACTTGTACGGGAAGGCCTTGTGCCAATAGGCGGCGCTGGAAATCTTCGCGCCGAGATCGCCGAGCGCCTCGATATCCGAGGGAAACAGCCCGGTCTTGGCGACCTGGCAGATCTTGATCTGCTTGATCAGCCCTTGCTGTGCCGCCTGACGCCAGAAGGCGGCGAAGTCAGGCGGGATCGGGAAGGAGTTGAAGATCTCGACGCCTTCCTGCTTGAACAGCGCGATCTGCGAGGAATAATCGGTGGTCCCGGTCTCGTATGCGCCCGGGTCGACGATGGTAAAACCCTGCTTGGCCAAGAGCGGCGCCAGATTGGCGCGGATGGCGTTGCCGTCGGCGTCGTTGGGATACATGACGCCGACCTTCTTGTTGGTCTCGATCAGGTTCCACTGCGAGATGTAGGTCTTGAAGAACTCACCGACGCCGAAGCCGAAATGGTAGGTCCATTTGAACGGCGAGGGCGCGCCCGGCTTGGCGCCACGGCCGAAATACCAGGCTTCCCACGGCATGACCGTCGACAGGCACGGCACACCGGCGGCTTCGCAGGCATCGGCCACCGGATTGATCACCTCGGGCGTCGAGACGGCCAGCATCAGGTCGATGGCCTGGTTGTTGATCAGGTCCTTGGCGAGCTGGCCGGCGCGGGAGGGATCCGATTGCGTATCCTGGTCGAGGATTTCCACGCTGTATTTCTTGCCGCCGATCTCAAGACCGCCGGCGAGCGCCTTGCGGGCGAGATCGAGCACATAGCCGTCGGTCTGGCCGAAGCCGGCCAGCGGCCCGGTGCGCGGGCTGACGAAGCCGACCTTGAGCGTGTCGGCGGCCTGCGCGAAGGCCTTGTTGCCGCCAAGTGCCAATGCCGCGCCGCCGGCGATCGAGGTGGCGATGAACTGGCGCCGCGACACGCCACGAGCAATGGATCTGCTGCCGATAAATTGGGTCATGTGTTCCTCCCTTATGGCTCCTCCATAGGCACAGTGCACCAGCGTTTTGGTTCGGTAAAATGATATTTTGACGTGTTTCATTAACCTCTGGGTTAACAGATTTTCGATGGCCCGGAGGGCCTGTCGGCCGTCCAGGGCTCAATTGCCCGGCCTTGCCGCCTCGCGAATGGTTTGCAGCAGGATGGAGAAAGCGGGCGAGGGGGCTGTATCGGTGCGCATCGTCAGCCCGACCGGCCCCTTGGTTTCCTCGGTGTCGACCGGCAAGGCCACGAAAGCGCCGCTGGCGATCTCGCTGGCGACCACGCCGGCCGAAATGATCCACACCGCATTGCTCTGCCGCATGAACGCGCGGCCGAACGAATCCGAGACCGTCTCGATCTCGGTGGCCGGCGCGGTCATGCCGTTGGTTATGAACAGGCGATCGACAAACGGGCGGATGACGGATTCGCGTGTCGGCATCAGCACCGGGAAGTCGTCGAGGCGGGCGAAGATGTCGGCCTCCGGCTCTAGCAACGGATGTCCGGCCCGCACCACGAACAACACCTGTTCGGAATAGAGATGCTCAAAGAAGAAGCCGGTCATGTTCTCGGGCGCCGCCAGCCGCCCGACGACGAGGTCGAGCGCGCCGATGCGCAACTGCTCGAGCAGAACGGCGTTCTCGCCGGTGACGATCTTGAGCGCGGCTCCGGTATTTTCCCTCAGGAACAGGCTCATGGCCCGCGGCATGACCTTCGCCGACACGGTCGGCAGCGCGCCGATGCGGATCGGATGGCGATTGACGGCGCCGTCCTGGCGGACTGAATCGACACCACGCTTCAGAGCCGTGATCGCCGAGCCGGCATGGCCGAGGAAAATCTCGCCAAGCCTGGTGACGCGGATGCCGCGCCCGTCCCGCTCGACGACGGCGACACCGAGCGCTTCTTCCAGTTCACGCAGCGTCTTGGTCACCGCCGGCGCGCTGACATGCAGAAAATCGGCGGCGCGGGCCACGCTGCCCTGCCGCGCGACTTCCAGGAAGGCCTGCAGGTGACGGAACCGGATGCGGCTCTCGGACATGAGTTTGATAACCCCTGAGTTAATGAAACGGCGCAAAATATCATTTTACCGAACCAAATGCCTTGTGCAATGTGGGGATGGAGGATTGAAACCGTGCCATTCGTCACCCTTGGCGGCATCACGCTGCATCACCGATATGTCGCGGCGAACGGTAGCACGCCACCGCTGGTATTCATCAATTCGCTCGGCACCGACTTCCGCATATGGGACGAAATTGTCACCGCACTTGAGGGGCAAATGCCCTTGCTGGTCTACGACAAGCGCGGCCACGGGCTGTCCGACATCGGCGACATCAGGTCGATCGACGATCATGTCGACGATCTCTCGGCGCTCATCGATCATTTCGGGTTGGAGAAGGTCGTGCTGTGCGGCCTGTCGGTCGGCGGCATGATCGCGCAAGGGCTTTACGCCAGGCGGCCCGAAATCGTCGAGGCCATGATCCTGTGCGACACCGCCCACAAGATCGGCACGATGGAAAGCTGGAATACACGCATCGCGACGGTCGAAAGCAAGGGCATCCAGGCGATTGCCGATGGCGTGCTCAAAGTGTGGTTCACCCCCGCCTTCCATTCGGCGCGGGTGGCCGAGCTTGACGGCTACTGGAACATGATGACCCGGCAATCGACCGCCGGCTACATCGGGACTTGCGCGGCGGTTCGCGACGCGGATTTCACCGACGCGGCTCGCCGCATCGTGGTGCCGACGCTGTGCGTCGCCGGTGACCAGGATGGCTCGACGCCTCCCGATCTTGTCCGCTCGCTGGCCGCTTTGATCCCCGGCGCGCGCTTCGAATTGATCCGCGACGCGGGACATATCCCGTGCGTCGAACAGCCCGAAGCGCTCACCACCTTGATCCGCGACTTCGTCGCCTCGCTTTCCTGCGGAGAAACCCATGGATGAAGTCCCCGGCAACGCAGTCCGATATCGCACGGGCCTTGCCGTGCGGCGCGCCGTGCTCGGCGATCGCCATGTCGACCGGGCGGAGGTCGCCGCGACCGATTTCGACCAACCCTTCCAGGACCTGATCACCGAGGCGGCCTGGGGAACGGTATGGGCCAGGCCAGGCTTCAGCAAGCGCGAGCGCTCTATCGTCACGCTGGCGTTGCTGGCGGCACTCGGCCATGATGAGGAGGTCGCCATGCATGTGCGCGCCACCGCCAACACCGGTGCGACGCGCGAGGATATCTGCGAGGCGTTCCTGCATGTCGCCATCTATGCCGGCGTGCCGGCCGCCAACCGCGCCTTCAAGATTGCCAAGGAGGTGTTTGCGGAAATGGACGCAGACAAGGCTGCCCATGTCTGAGCCCGGTTCCAACCGGACGCCGGAAACCGGCGCCTTCTTCCAGCGCGACCGCCAATGGCATCCGCCGGCCTTGACGCCGGGCTACAAGAGTTCGGTGCTGCGGTCGCCGCAAAAGGCATTGCTGTCATTCGACAACACGCTGTCGGAACTGACCGGCCCGGTGTTTGGCCATGCCATGATCGGTGAACGCGACAACGACCTGATCCACAATTTCGCCAGGCCAGGCGAGAGCGCCATTGGCGAGCGCATCATCGTCCATGGACGGGTGCTCGACGAGCGCGGAATTGGCGTCCCCGGTGCGCTGCTCGAATTCTGGCAGGCCAATGCCGGCGGCCGCTATCGCCACAAAAAGGACGGTTATCTGGCGCCGCTCGATCCGAATTTCGGCGGCTGTGGCCGCACCATCACGGGCGAGGATGGTTCCTATGCCTTTCGCACCGTCCGGCCCGGTCCCTATCCCTGGCCGAATGGCCCGAACGATTGGCGGCCGGCGCACATCCATTTCTCGGTTTTCGGCCACGGCTTCGCGCAGCGGCTGATCACGCAAATGTATTTCGAGGGCGATCCGCTGATCTGGCGCTGTCCGATCGTCGGCGGCATTCGCGACAAGGCGGCCGTCGAAGCACTGATTGCCGCGCTCGACATGCAGTCGACAATCCCGATGGATGCGCTTGCCTACAAATTCGACATCGTCCTGCGCGGGCGCCGCTCGACGCTGTTCGAGAACAGGCCGGAGGGCAATTGATGGCGCAGTCGCCCGACCGGCCGAAGGAGAGCCCTTCGCAGACCGCCGGACCTTATGTCCATATCGGGCTGACGCCCAATTTCTGCGGCATCGACGGCGTCTACGCGAGCGATCTTGGCGCGACCATGGTCAACGACAGGACCAAGGGCGAACGCATCGGCCTGCGCATTCGCGTGCTCGACGGCACCGGCGCGCCGTTGAAAGACGCGTTGATCGAGATCTGGCAGGCGGATGCCGACGGGCTCTACAATTCGCCTTCGGAGATGCGCGGCGCCGCCGATCCAAATTTCCACGGCTGGGGCCGTTCCCCGACTGACATGGAAACCGGGCTCTGCTCGTTCGAGACCATCAAGCCCGGCCGTGTGCCGTTCCGCGACGGCCGCCTGATGGCGCCGCACATCACGCTCTGGATCGTCGCGCGCGGCATTAACCTCGGTCTGCATACACGGCTCTATTTTTCCGACGAGGAAGAGGCCAATGCGCAGGATCCGATCCTGGCGCGCATCGAGCACCGCGTTCGCGTGTCGACGCTGATCGCCGAGCGCCAGGGCGACGCCTATGTCTTCGACATCCATCTCCTGGGGGAGAAGGAAACCGTCTTCTTCGACAGTTGATGGACACAACGAGCAGGACATGACCGTATCGCCCTTTGACCATCCGCTGCTTTCGGGCCTGCTCGGCGACGAGGAGGCGGCGCGGCATTTTTCGGTGGAAGCCGACATTGCCGCCATGCTCGCCTTCGAGCGTGCGCTGGCGCAAGCCGAGGCCGACTGCGGCATCATTCCTCAAGAGGCCGCGGCGGCGATCGTCAAGGCGATTGCCTTGTTCCGGCCGGATACCGGCGAGCTGCGCGCCGGCGTCACCAGGGATGGCGTCGTGGTGCCGGAGCTGGTGCGCCAGATCAAACTGGCCGTCGGCGAACCACATGGCGGTTCGGTTCATTTCGGCGCGACCAGCCAGGACGTCATTGACACCAGCCTTGTGCTGCGGCTGAAATCCGTCGTCGAGCATCTCGGCCTGCTGCTGACCGAGACCATCATTCGGTTGGTGTCTCTGGAGGACCGCTTCGGGGGCAGGGCACTGACCGGCATGACGCGCATGCAGGCGGCAATCCCGATCAAGGTGGCGGATCGCGTCAATGCCTGGCGCGCACCGCTGCAGCGGCATCAGGAAAGACTGTCACAGCAATCGGCACGCCTGCTCGTCGTGCAATTCGGCGGTGCCGCCGGCACGCTGGAAAAGCTTCGCGACCAGGGGCCCGCGATACGTGCGGGGCTTGCGGCGAAACTCGGCCTCGCCGACGCGTCGCAATGGCACAGCCAGCGTGACGCGCTCGCCGATTTCGCCAGTTGGCTATCGCTGGTGACAGGCAGCCTCGGCAAGTTCGGCCAGGACATCGCGCTGCTGGCGCAAGGCGGCGCCGACATCGCCCTATCCGGCGGCGGTGGCTCGTCGGCCATGCCGCACAAGCAGAACCCGGTGAACGCCGAGGCGCTGGTGGCGCTTGCCCGTTTCAACGCCACGCAACTTTCCGGCATGCATCAGGCGCTGGTCCATGAGCAGGAGCGCTCGGGTGCTGCCTGGACGCTGGAATGGCTGTTGCTGCCGCAGATGGTCGTCGCGACGGCCGCATCCTTGCGGCTCGCCGCCGAACTGGCCGCGCGGATCGAAAGTCTCGGCCACTGATGCGCACCCAGGTTCTGATCGTTGGCTCGGGGCCGTCCGGCCTGCTGCTCGGCCAATTGCTCGCCACAACAGGCGTCGAGACCGTCATCCTCGAGCGGTCGAGCCGCGAGCACGTGCTTGGCCGCGTGCGCGCCGGCGTGCTCGAACAGGGCACGGTCGACCTGCTTGGCGAAGCGGGCGCCGCGGACCGCCTGCATGCCGAAGGCCTTCCGCATTCCGGCATTTCGCTCGCATTCGACGGCCGCCTGCACCGCATCGACCTTTCCGCGCTGACCGGCGGCAAGCATGTCACCGTCTACGGCCAGACCGAGGTGACGCATGATTTGATGGACAAGCGCGAAGCGGCGGGGCTCGTCACCGTCTATGAGGCAGCCAATGTCGCGCTGCACGATTTCGACGGCGCCGCGCCTTTCGTCACCTACGAGAAGGACGGCATCACTCACCGTATCGACTGCGACTTCATCGCCGGCTGTGACGGCTATCATGGCGTCAGCCGCAAATCGGCGCCGGCGCGGGCGCTGAAAACCTTCGAACGGCAGTATCCGTTCGGCTGGCTCGGCGTGCTGGCCGAAGTGCCGCCGGCCGATCATGAACTGGTCTACGCCAATCATGAGCGGGGCTTCGCGCTGTGCTCGATGCGCTCGACGCACCGCAGCCGCTACTACGTGCAGTGCCCGCAGGACGACCGGGTCAAGGCATGGTCCGACGACCGCTTCTGGGACGAGTTGCGCCGCCGCTTGCCGGAGCGGACGGCAGCAAGCGTCACCACCGGGCCGTCCTTCGAGAAGTCGATCGCGCCGCTGCGCTCCTTCGTTGCCGAGCCGATGCGCTTCGGCCGGCTGTTCCTGGTCGGCGACGCCGCCCACATCGTGCCGCCGACGGGCGCCAAAGGTCTCAACCTCGCCGCCAGCGACGTCCGCTATCTCTTTGCCGGTTTGCGGGACTTCTACCGCGAAAAATCCATGGCCGGCATCGACGCCTATTCGGGCAAGGCGCTGGCGCGGGTCTGGAAGGCGGTGCGCTTTTCCTGGTGGATGACGACCATGCTGCATCGCTTTCCCGACACCGGCGATTTCGGCCAGCGCATCCAGGAGGCCGAGCTCGATTACCTCGTGCACTCGCGCGCGGCATCGACCGCGTTGGCGGAGAACTATGTCGGCCTGCCCTATTGAAGGCAGCTATTCCGCGCCTTCCCGGTGCGGTCACCGTCCCAAAAGATTGCGCTCGACGGTTTTGAGATGCGCCAGCATGGCCTGGCTGGCGCTCTCCGGGTCGCGGCGCAGCAGGGCGTCCAGAACCGTCTGGTGTTCGCTGCAGTAGATGCCGCGGCGCTCCTCGGAAAAGGAACGTTTCTTCATTTCGAACCACGGTGCCTGATTGCGCAGGATGCGCATCAGATTGTGGATCTCCTTGAGGAATTCGTTGCGCGAGCAGGCGAAGATGCGGTGGTGGAACTCGGCGTCCCAGTGTTCGAAGGTCGGCATGTCCTGCGCTTCGCAGGCAATTCTGTGCGACTCGCGCACCGCATTGAGCTCCATGGCGCTGGCGTTGGTGGCGGCGAACGATGCCGCCGCCGGCTCGAGCAACTGCCTGATTTCCATCATGTCGGCCGGGCTGGTGCCTTCCATTCGCCCGACAACCGCCGCCATCGAAGCCGGATTGGTGGCGGTCAGGAAGGTGCCGCGCCCGACATGGCGCACCACCGTTCCTTCGTCCTCGAGGAAGGAAACGGCGCGCCGCATCGTGTTGCGCGCGACGCCGAATTCGCTGGCCAGATCGCGCTCCGGCGGGATGCGGCCATTCTCGATCCACTCGCCGGAAGATATCCGCTTCTTCAGCGCGGTGGCGATGTCACTGGCGACAAGCTTGGGCATTTCTGGTCGCTTTTATCTGATCCAATATTGAACCATCGATAGCAGCTTCCGGCGCTGCCGTCCATGACCGCCCCTCACTCCATTGTGAGGCGGCATATGCCTCCAGCTCTTGGTTCTTTTGATAGCGCCAGTTCAGATTCCGCTTGCGGCCTAAACCAATCGACGATAGCGTGTAACAAAAGAGCAAGAAATTGGCTCAACATTGGTTCAGGGAGGAACTGGATGCGGGTCGCGACTTTCTCGATCGCTGGCGAACGCCGCGTGGGCCTTGTCGATCTCGACGCCCAGACCATCGCGCCTTTCGATTTTTCGGTCGACCAGGCCAGGTCGGGCATCCTGGCGCTGATCGAGCGCAATGGCGCCGGTGTTCCGCGCACCTTGTCGCCGATCCCTCTGGCGCAGGTCGAGATCGAGGCGCCGATCCCGCAGCCGCGCCGCAACATTTTCTGTGTCGGCAAGAATTATCACGAGCACGCGCACGAATTCGCCCGCTCGGGCTTCGATTCCAGCGCCGGCGCAGGCGCGATCCCCAAGCACCCGATCATCTTTTCCAAAGTGCCGGAATCGGTGGTCGCCAACCATGCCAGTGTGCTGATCGATCCTTCGGTCTCGACAGCCATCGACTATGAGGCGGAACTGGCCGTCATCATCGGCAAGGGCGGGCGCGGCATTTCGAGGGAAAACGCGCTCGACCATGTCTGGGGCTACACCATTGTCAACGACGTCACCGCGCGCGATCTCCAGGGCAAATACAGCCAGTGGCTGATCGGCAAGTCGCAGGACACGTTCTGCCCGATGGGGCCCTGGGCTGTGACCAGGGACGAACTCGACCTGGCGACCGCCGGCATCAGGTGTTTCGTCAACGAGGATCTGCGCCAGGACTCCCGCATATCGCTGTTGATCTTCGACATCCCGACCATCATCGCCACGCTGTCGCAAGGCATTACGCTGAAGCCCGGCGACATCATCGCCACCGGCACGCCGGTCGGCGTCGGCATCGGCTTCGATCCGCCGAAATACCTCAAGGCCGGCGACGTCGTGCGCATCGAGATCGATGGCATCGGCACGCTGGAAAACCGCTTCGCGGAGCGCGCACGATGACCACGGTGACGGTTGGCCAGGTTGTTGCCGAAACAGTGGGCGACGGCGCCGCCGTGGTGATGATCCACGGCCTTGGCGGCACCTCGAACATGTTCCAGCCGCAGATGGCGGCATTGTCGGCCTATCGCGTCATCCGGCTCGATTTGCCGGGCTCCGGCCGTTCGCTACGCCCGATCGAGCCGCTCACCATCGAAGGCATGAGCGAGGCGGTGATCCGTGCCTTGGCCGGCATGGGCGTTTCCACGGCGCATTTCGTCGGCCATTCGATGGGCACCATCGTTTGCCAGCAGATCGCGGCGGCGCAGCCTTCGCTGGTCAGGTCGTTGGCGTTGTTCGGCGCCCTTGCGGAGCCGACCGAGGCGACGCGGCAAGGGCTGGGCAAGCGGGCGCAACTGGCGCGCTCGGGCGGCATGTCGGACATAGCCGACCAGATTGTCGCCAACGCGATCTCGGCACACACGCGGGAGACATCTCCGGCCGCCGTCGCCTTCGTGCGGGAATCGATCACCCGCCAGGATCCGGAATCCTATGCCCGCACCTGCGAGGCGCTGGCCAAGGCGACCGCCGTCGATCTCAGGCGTATCTCTGCGCCGACGCTGCTGGTCACCGGCGATGCCGACACCGTCAATCCGCCCGGCGTCGCCCAGGCGCTTGCCGATAAAATCAAGGGCGCCGTGCTCTCGTCGCTGGATCGGTGCGGACATTGGGCAACAGTGGAAAGCCCACGCGAAAGCAACCAGAAGCTCGCCGATTTTTTGAGACGGGTTGATAGGTGAGGAATTCAGATCGGGCGTAAACTCATGCGCTCGGCAAGTTGGGAGGCTTGTGATGGCAGACGACAGCTGGAACGGAAACGGGTCGACCGGCACGCTGTTCACCAATGTGCGCGTGCTCGACGCGACAGGTGAATATCCCTACACTGGCGAGGTGCTGGTGCAGGGCAACCGCATCAAGCAGATCACCAAGGGTTCGTCGCGCTTCGGCTCATCCTCGTCGTCCTCCTACAGCGGCGGCGCAACCGTGATCGACGGCATGGGCGCGACGCTGATGCCGGGCATGATCGACGCGCATCTGCACCTGTCGTGGAACAACGCGCCCGGCATCGACCCCATCCAGATGATGGAGGTCGAGGAGCACATGCTGGTCACCATGGAGATGGCCAAGCTGGTGCTCGACGCCGGCTTCACCGCCGGCCGGGGTGCGGCCGCCGCCAAGCCGCGCCTCGATGTCGTAGCCAAGAAATTCATCAACCAGGGCCGCTTCCCCGGGCCGCGCTATCTCGCGGCCGGGCCTGAGATCACCACGGTCGGCGGTCTCGGCGATTCCGCCCCGTCGCACATTCCGCATGAGGGGCTGAATCTGGGCCTCGTCGTTTCCGGCCCGGAGGAAATCCGCCGCACGGTCCGCCAACTGATCAAATACGGTGTCGACTCCATCAAGCTCAATCTGTCGGGCGAAAGCATCACCGGTATGGGCGCCGAGGAAACGCCGATGTCGGAGGAGGAGGTCGCCATGGCCGCCTCGGAAGCCCGCTGCCGCAACAAGGTGCTTTCGGCGCATGCGCGCTCGTCCGGCTCGGTCAAGCAGTGCGTGCGCCACGGCATCCAGAACATCTACCACGCCTCCTTCGCCGACGAGGAAGCGCTCGACATGCTGGAAGCAGTCAAGGACAAGCATTTTGTCGCGCCCGGCATCGCCTGGCTGATCAACACTGCCCGCCATGCCGAGCAATGGGGCATCAAGCCCGGCTCGCCACTGTCGCTCGAATATGAGCGCGAACTCGAAATGTGCGTCGACACGATGAAGAAGATGCACCGGCGCGGCATCCGCGTGTGCATCGGCGGCGACTACGGCTTTGCCTGGACGCCGCAAGGCACCAACGCCAAGGACATCCAGACCTTCGTCGAAATGCTCGGCTTCTCGCCTATGGAAGCGATACAGGCCGGCACCAAATATGGCGGCCAAATCATGAACATGGGCGACGAACTCGGCCTGATCAAGGAAGGCTATCTCGCCGATATTCTGCTAGTGGACGGCGACCCGATCTCCGATGTGCGCATCCTGCAGGACAAGAATCGCATCCTCGCCATCATGAAGGACGGCAAGTTCCACAAGGCGCCGCGCATGAACGAGCAGCGCCGGCGGCTGACTGCATGAGCCTGCTCGACCGGCCATCTCAGACGCTCTCAAGCGGCGGCATCACGGGCCGGCAGGCCTGGGGCCTTGTCGGTCTGCTGGCCGCTGCAATCGTCGCATGGCTGGTCTTCGCCGTCTGGCCCGATTGGCTGAACGCCATCCTGATTTCCAAGAAGGCTTTCGTCAGCGCCATCCTCAACGGCATTACGCTCGCCGGCCTCTACTTCCTCGTCGCCTCGGGCTTCACGCTGATCTTCGGCCTGATGCGCAACGTCAATCTGGCGCATGGCTCGCTCTACCTGCTCGGCGCCTATATCGGCTACGAGGTCACCAACCGCACCGGCTACTGGCTGCTCGGCGTCGCCGCCGGCTTCGCGGTGCTGGCCGTCGTCGGCGTCGTCATGCAGGTCTTCGTCTTCCGTCGCCTGGAAGGCGACGACCTGCGCCAGACGCTGGTCTCGATCGGCATCTCGATCGTCGCCGCCGACCTGATGCTGGCGGTGTGGGCTGGCGGCACGTACCAGATCACCACGCCGGAGTGGCTCGACGGCGCCCTGACCTTGCCCGTCATCACGGCGGTGCGCTCCAATGGTGCTTCGGTCTTCCTTACCTATCCGCTCTACCGCGTCGTCGTGCTGGCGGCGGCGATCGTCATCGGCGTCGGCCTCTGGCTGATGCTGCACAAGACCCGCGTCGGCATGATGATCCGCGCCGGCGTCGACGACCGCGCCATGCTGCAGGCCTCAGGCGTCAACGTGCACGCGGTGTTTGCCATCGTCTTTGCCGTCGGGGCGGGCCTTGCCGGCTTTGCCGGCGTCGTCGGCGGTTCGGCGCTGTCGGTCGCGCCGGGCGAGGACGTGCGCTATCTCTTGGCGTCGCTGGTCGTGGTCATCGTCGGCGGCATGGGCTCGATCACGGGCGCGGCCATCGGCGCGCTGCTCATCGGCCTCGCCGAGCAGATCGGCCTCGTCTATTTCCCCACCTACGGCATCGTCCTCACCTTCGTCATCATGGTGGTGACGCTGGCGGTCCGGCCGCAAGGCATCATGGGGAAGGCAAGATGAGCCTCGCCATCGCCACAGACGGCACGACGCAGCGGAACTGGCTGGAGAAGCTCGGCGCCGGCCACGTCATCCTTGGCGTCGCGCTGGTGCTGTACCCGCTCGTGGCGTCGGACTTCTTCCTGACCCAGATCGGTGGATATTCGCTGATCTTCGGCATGCTGGGCCTCTCGCTGATGCTGCTCGCCGGCTATGGTGGCATGGTCAGCCTGGCGCAGATCACCGTCGCCGGCATATCGGCCTACGCAATCGCCATACTCGGCAACAACAATTCCAACATTTTAGGTTTCGGCTGGCCGTGGTGGCTGGCGGTGCCGTTCGCCGTTCTCGCGGCCGCTGTGGCTTCGGCGCTGATCGGTTGGATCTCGGTGCGCACCGAGGGCATCTACACGATCATGATCACGCTGGCGATCGCCACCGCGACCTACTATTTCGCCCAGCAGAACTACGCCATTTTCAATGGCCATTCCGGCTATGCCGGCATCCGCGCGCCGGCCTTCTGGGGCATAGGCTGGCGCGACGCCAAGCCCTTCTACTATCTCTGCCTCGGCCTTGCGGTGCTGTCCTACGCGGCGGTGCTCTACGGTTCGCGCTCGACCTTCGGCATGACGTTGCAGGCGATCCGCGACAACCCACGCCGCATGCGCGCGCTGGGCTACCATGTCACCGCGCACAAGGTGTTCGCCTGGCTGCTTTCCGGCGTCATCGCCGGTCTGGCCGGTGTGCTGCTGGTCTGGTTCAACGGCCGCGTCTCGCCCGGCACCATCGGCGTCGATGCCGCGATCGACGTGCTGATCATCGCCGTGATCGGCGGCCTACGCCACCCGATCGGACCGTTCCTCGGCGCGCTCGTCGTCGTGCTGATGCAGACCTTCGCCATCGACATCGTCGGGGCCGAGCGCTTCAACACGCTGATCGGCATGGTGTTCCTGATAATCGTCTTCGTCTCACCGGACGGAATTCTTGGGTTGTGGGGGAGGATCAAGCCACATCTTGCCCAGGAGTCCTTGCGTCCAGGACCATAAAACCGGGACGAACAAACCACTGCAAAACCAAATCAACGGGAGGAAAAAACATGAGGATGCATAGACGTACCTTACTGGCGCTCGCGGTGTTCACCGGGCTGACCGCGCCGTCGATGGCGCTGGCCGCCGACGACACCATCAAGATTGGCCTACTCGCCACTTTCGAGGGACCGTTCACCGTGCTCGGCGAAGATGGCGAGCGCGGCGCCATGACCGCGGTTGCCGAGATGAACGGCACCGTCGCCGGCAAGAAGATCGAGATCGTCAAGGGCTCGTCGGACGCCTCGCCCGACAGCGCGGTGCGCGCGGCGCGCAAGCTGGTCGAGCAGGACGGCGTCAAGGTGCTGGTCGGCCCGCTTTCGGGCGACGAAGGCATCGCGGTGAAGGACTACGCCAAGACGCAGCCCACCGTGACCTTCATCAACGGCACCTCGGCCGCGCAGGACACGACTTTGCGCGATCCGGCGGAAAACTTCTTCCGCTTCTCCACCGACGGCGCCCAGTGGATGGCCGGCCTCGGCACCTACGCCTTCAAGGACAAGGGCTACAAGAAGGTCGCCACCGTCGCCGAGGATTACTCCTTCCCCTACACGCAGGTGTTCGGCTTCATGGCCGAGTTCTGCAAGGCCGGCGGCCATGTGCCGTCGAAGTCATGGGTGCCGATCGGCAACAAGGATTTTTCGTCGGTCATAGCCGCCATTCCCGAGGATGTCGACGCGATCTATGTCGCGCTCGGCGGCGCCGACGCCGTCAATTTCCTGACCCAGTACCAGCAGGGTGGCGGCACCGCGCCGCTGATCGGCGGCTCGATCACCGTCGACCAGACGGTGCTGACCTCGAAGGGCAAGTTGAAAGACGTGCTCAAGGGCACGCCGTCGGCCGGACCAACCGCTGACACCAATGACGCGCCGGCCTGGAAGGCATTCGTCGAGGCCTACAAGAAGCAGCCGGGCGCCTTTCCGTCGCCCTCGCTCTTCGCCCATGGCTACTATGTCGACATGAAGGCGACATTGCTCGGTCTCGACCAGGTCGGCGGCGATGTCTCAGACGGCGGCAAGAAGTTGCGCGACGCGCTGTCGAAGCTCTCCTTCGACACGCCGACCGGCAAGGTGTCGCTCGACAAGAACCGCAACGCCATCGCCGACATCTTCCTGACCGAAGTCACCGAGGGTTCGGACGGCAATCTCCTCAACAAGCTGGTCAAGGTCGTGCCGCAGGTCAACCAGACGCTCGGCATTCCCGAAGACGAGTTCATGAAGCTCGGCGCGGTCAACCGCGACAATCCGAGCTGCCCGTAACAGCCGATATCGAATGCAGCCGCCAGTGACCGAAAGCCTCGCAGCAAACCGTCTTCAGAGCACCGGCGCCTATGCGCTGGAGCTCGATGGCGTGGCGCGGCGCTTCGGGGCGCTGGTGGCGCTCTCGGGCATCACCATGAGGATCGCGGCCGGCGAACGGCGCGCGGTCCTCGGCTCCAACGGCGCCGGCAAGACGACGCTGTTCAACGCCGTGACCGGCGACTTCATGCCGACGTCAGGGCGGATCCGCTTTTTCGGCGAGGACATCACCGACCTGCCGCCGCATGAGCGCATCCGGCGCGGCCTGCGCCGCACCTATCAGATATCGCAATTGTTCAAGGGCCTGTCGGTCCTCGATTCCATCTTCCTCGCCTGTCGCGGCGTTTCGCGGCGCCGCTTCTCGCTGCTCCGACCGGCGGCATCGGACGTCAACATGGCGCAGGCGGAATCGATCCTGAACGCCGTGCATCTGGACACCTATCGCGACACGCTGGTGGCGACGCTGAGCCATGGCCAGCAGCGCCAGCTGGAGATTGCGCTGGCTCTCGCCGGCGCGCCGCGCTTCATCCTGTTCGACGAGCCGGCGGCGGGCCTGTCGCCGACCGAGCGCCGCGACCTTGTCGCCATCCTCAACGCGCTGCCGAAACACATCGGCTACATCATCATCGAGCACGATCTCGATGTGGCGCTGCGCGTCTCGGAATATGTCTCGATGATGCACAATGGCCGCCTGTTCAAGGAAGGCACGCCACGGGAGATCGAGGCCGATCCCGAGGTGCAGGAGATCTATCTCGGGGGCAAGCATGGCTGAGCGTCCCGGGAAAATCGCCAAGGCAATCCTGCGCATAGAAGATCTGCAGGTTTTCTACGGCGAAAGCCATGCGCTGCAGGGCGTTTCGCTGACGCTGGAAAGCGGTGTGCTGTCGGTGGTCGGCCGCAACGGCATGGGCAAGTCGACTCTCTGCAACACCATCGTCGGCCTGAAGCGGGCGAAGTCGGGGTCGATCCGCGTCGACGGACGCGAAATCACCGCGCTCGAGCCACACGAGATTCACCGTCTCGGCGTCGGCTATGTGCCGCAGGGGCGCCGCGTCTGGCCTAGCCTGACCGTCGACGAGCATCTGCGGCTCGCGGCCGGTAGCCGCCGCGACGCCTCCTGGACGGTCGAGCGCGTCTACCAGACCTTTCCGCGCCTGGCCGAGCGCCGCACAAACGGCGGCTCGCAGCTGTCGGGCGGCGAGCAGCAGATGCTGGCGATTTCGCGCGCGCTGCTGAGCGATCCCAAACTGCTGGTCATGGACGAGCCGACCGAGGGGCTGGCGCCGGTCATCGTCGATCAAGTCGAAAGAATGCTGGTCGATCTCGCCGCCGAAGGCGAGATGGCGGTGCTGGTCATCGAGCAGAACATCGGCGTGGCGACCTCGGTGTCGAACCAGGTCGCCATCATGGTCAACGGCCGCATCAACCGGCTGATGGAGGCCAAGGCGCTTGCCGCCGATCGCGAGCTGCAGCAGCGGCTGCTCGGCGTCGGCCGCCACGCTGAGGAGGCGCCCGTCACGCCGGCGGAAGCCGCGCAGGCCAGGGAACAACTGGCGGAAGTCTATCGCGTCGACCGCACCGGCGCCGCATCGGGCGAGTCGATGCCTCAAAACGGCATCTACCGCCCGGTCACCGAACTGCCCAACCGCTGGAACGTCCCGGTCACCGAATTGCGCCAGGCGGCGGTCGACAAGACCGCCCCGCAGGACGATGCGAAAAAAATCTTCGCCATTCCCTTTGCCGAGCGTATCGGCAGGACCGTGCTGGTCGTCGGCACCTTCGACACCAAGGGCAAGGAACTGCGCTTCATGGCCGACCGGCTGAAGGCGCTCGGCCTGCCGGTCCGCACGGTCGACCTGTCGACCTCGGGAAAACCGACCAGCGCCGACGTGCCGGCCATGCAGGTCGCCGGCATGCATGTGCGCGGATCATCCGCCGTCTTCACCAATGATCGCGGCGGCTCGGTGAGCGCCATGGCGGAAGCCTTCGCGCGCTGGATCGAGCGCGAGCCGCGCATCGGAGGCGTGATTTCCGCCGGCGGCTCCGGCGGTACCACGCTGGCGACGGCGGGTATGCGCGTGCTGCCTGTCGGCATCCCCAAGCTGATGGTGTCGACGGTGGCGGCCGGCGATGTCGCCAAATATGTCGGCGGCGCCGACATCATGATGTTCCATTCGGTCGCCGACGTGCAGGGGCTGAATTCGATCACCGAACAGGTGCTGTCCAACGCCGCGCACGCCATGGCCGGCATGGTCGCGCAATTGCCCAATGCCGAAGCCTGGGAAGCCAAGCGCAAGCTGGCGCGGCCGGCCGTCGGCATCACCATGTTCGGCGTCACCACGCCTGCCGTGCAGGCGGTGACCAGACGCCTCGAAGCCGACTATGACTGCCTTGTCTTCCATGCCACCGGCATTGGCGGGCGCGCCATGGAAAACCTCGGCGATTCCCGGCTGCTGTCGGCCTTCCTCGATCTCACCACGACGGAAGTCGCCGACATGATCGTCGGTGGCGTCTTCCCGGCGACGCAGGATCGGTTCGGTGCGGCGATCCGCACCGGGCTGCCCTATGTCGGCTCGGCCGGCGCGCTCGACATGGTCAATTTCGGTCCGCGCGACAGCGTGCCGGAGAAGTTCCGCGGCCGCAAATTCGTCATCCACAATCCCAATGTGACGCTGATGCGCACGACCGTGGACGAATGCCGCGCGATCGGCGAATGGATCGGCGCGCGGCTCAACGCCATGAACGGCCCGGTGCGCTTCTTGCTGCCGGAAGGCGGCGTCTCGATGCTCGATGCGCCGGGCCAGCCCTTTCATGATCCCGACGCCGACAACGCTCTGTTCGAGGCGATCGAGAAGACGGTGCGCCAGACGCCGCAACGTAATGTCGAGCGGGTGAGGGCCAACATCAATGACGCCGCCTTTGTCGATGCGGTGATTTCCGCGTTCCACGCCATTACGCCGAAGCTGCGGAGGCGGGCATGAAGAATTGGACTTCGCCACCGCGCGGGTGGATGTTTGAGTTTGCTGCCGGTCGCCTCGCGCCGATCGCATTGTCTTGGGGAGGATAGATCATGAACGCGCAGACCTTTGGCGCTTTCCTGTTGTGGTTGATCATTGCCGCGGTCGTCGTGGTGATCGCCGTCTACATCTTGCGCTGGCTCTATCGCCGCTCGACCAAGGAGACGGCGTTCGTGCGCACCGGCTTCATGGGCGAGAAGGTGGTCGTGAATGGCGGCGCCTTCGTCATCCCGGTGCTGCATGAGATCACCCCGGTCAACATGAATGTGCTGCGCATCGAGGTGCGCCGCGAGGACGGGCTGGCGCTTATCACCAGGAACCGTATGCGCGTCGACCTGATCGCCGAGTTCTTCGTTCGCGTCGGCGCGCATCGCGAACTGGTCGCCGCCGCCGCGCAGACGCTCGGCCGCCGCACGCTGCAGCCGGACAGCTTGCGCGAATTGCTGGAAGGCAAATTCGCCGGCGCCCTGCGCACCGTCGCCGCCCAGATGACGCTGGAAGAAATGCACGAACTGCGCGGCGACTATGCCGCCAAGGTGCGCCGGCTGGCCGAGGAATCGCTGGCCGCCAACGGTCTCGAACTGGAAAGCGTCGCCATCGTCGACCTCGACCAGACCAGCCTGGAATATTTCGACCCGTCCAATGCCTTCGACGCCGAAGGCCTGACGCAACTGACGGAATCGATCGAGACCCGGCGCCGGATGCGCAACGAGATCGAGCAACGCACGCTGGTCGACATCCGCAACCAGAACCTCGACACCCAGCGCAAGGTGCTGGAGATCGACCGCGACACCGAATATGCGCGCCTCGAACAGGAGCGCGAGGTCGAAATCCGCCGCGCCGCGCAGCGCTCCGAACTCGCCATCGAGCGCGCGTTGCGCGACCAGGAATCGGAACAGGCGCAGCTTTCCTCGCGCGAGGCGGTCGAGAAATCGCGCCTCAACCAGGAGCGCAACATCACGCAGGAGCGGATCAACAGCGAGGAGGAGACGCAGCGCCGCGAGATCGCCCGCCGCCGCTCGCTCGACGAGACCGAGATGAAGATGCGCGAACTGACCGAGCGCGAGCAGATCGCGCTCGAACTGTCGCTGGAGAAAGCCCGCATCGAACGCGAAGGCACGCAGCGCGAACTCGAGGTCGAACGCAAGAAACTGCTCGAGGTCGCCGAGCTGGAACGCCAGATCGCACTGGCCGAAAAGGCGCTGGAAGTGACCCGGGCCGAAGCGGAAAAGCGCCGCGCAGAGATCGTCGAGAACCAGGCGACCGAGACGGCCCGCATCGCCCACGAGCGCGCCGTCGACGAGGTTAGGGTTGAACGCGAGCGCCATCTGGAGGCGCTGCAGATCGCCAAGCGCCAGGCCTTCGAGGAAGCCGAGATTTCGGCCAGCGAAGAGGTCGAGCGCGCCCGCATCACCACCGAACGCGGCATCGAGGAAGCCCGTCTGATCAAGGAACGCGACATCCGCCAGCTTGGCGTCGACCGCGACCAGAAGATCGAAATCGCCGAGATCCAGAAGGCGATCGACATCGCCAAGAAGACGCAGGAGCGGTCTTCGGCCATCGCGGCTTCCGAAGCCGTGCGCGCCAAGGCGGTCCAGGCGGAGGAACAGGCCTTCACCGCCCGCGAACGCGAAATCGCCGAGCGCCGCAAGCTGACCGACCTGATCGGCGCGCAGCGCGAGGCCGAGCGCGAAGCTTTGCGCATCACATCCGCTGCCGATGCCGAGATGAAGGCGGCCAAGAGTCTGGCGGAAGCGCAGAAGATCGCGGCACTGGCATCGGCCGAGGCGGAGAAGATTCATGCTCTTGCCGCCGCTCAGCGCTACGAGGTCGACGCCGCCGGCAATCGCCAGCTCAACGAGGCCGAGAACCTGTTGTCGAGCGAGGCCCGCGCCGGCCGTCTGCGCGGCAAGCTGCTCGACCATATGGAAGGCATCATCCGCGAAAGCGTCAAGCCGATGGAGAAGATCGACGGCATCAAGATCCTGCATGTCGACGGCATCAATGGCGGGCAGGGCGGCAACCGCAACGTCACCGATGAGGTCATCGACTCCGCGCTGCGCTACCGGGTGCAGGCGCCCATGATCGACAATCTGATGAAGGAGATCGGCATCGAGGGCGGCTCGCTCGGCCGCATGACCGACGTGTTGCGCGACGCCAAGGACATTTCCAGCCTGACCCGCGACAAGAAGGGCAAGGGCAAAGCCGCCAAGGACGACGATGACGACCGCGACCATTGACGGGAACGTCGGCGCTGCCCCTCACCTGCCTGCCGGCATCCTCTCCCCGTATAGAGACGGGGAGAGGGACGCGGTCATCGACGATTTCGCAAATCACCAACGTTGCGAGATTGGCGCCGAGGCTGCGGCCAGCCCCTTTCTCCCCGTCACTATACGGGGAGAAATGTCCGGCAGGACAATGAGGGGCGGCGCTGGCGTCAACAGCCGAGGTGCACCCAAGTGCGGCCTCTACCGTTGCATCCTTGGCCAGCAAGCATGACCAAGGTCTATGTCTCCTCGGTCATTCCAGCACCGGCGGCGGAGGTCTGGAAGCTTGTCCGCAACTTCAACGCATTGCCAAACTGGGCGCCGTTCGTCGCCGAAAGCCGCATCGAACAGAATGCGCAGGCCGACCAGATCGGCTGCATCAGGAGTTTCACGCTCAGGGATGGCGGGCGCATCCGTGAAAGGCTGCTGGCGCTGTCCGATTACGACCTCTCCTGCAGCTATGCGATCCTGGAAAGCCCGATGGCGGTGGAGAACTACGTCGCCACGCTTTCGCTGACGCCGATCACCGACGGCAATCTGACGCTCGCCGAATGGCAGGCGGAGTTCGACTGCGCGCCGGACCGTGAGGCGACCTTGATGCAGCAGATCGGCAATGGCGTGTTCCAGACCGCCTTGACCGCGCTGAAACACCGGTTCGGGCGCTGACGCCGGCCGATGGTCAGGGTCTGCCAGAGCACCATCATCGATGCGCCGATCGACGAGGTCTGGGCGATCCTGCGCGATTTCAACGGCCATGAGCGCTGGCACCCGGCGATTGCCTTCAGCGAGATCGAGGGCGGCGAACCGGTCGATGCGGTGGGCTCGGTGCGCCACTTCAGGCTGAACGACGGCGGCGAATTGCGCGAGCAATTGCTGGCGCTGTCCGACAAGGACCGGCGGCTGAGCTACTGCCTGCTTGAAGCGCCGCTGCCGCTGATGGGCTATGTCGCCTCGCTGCGACTGAAGCCGGTGACCGATGGCGACACCACTTTCTGGGAATGGCGTTCCGAATTCCACCCGCCGGCGCATCGCCGCGACGAACTGGTCGGGCTGGTCACCGAAGGCATCTATCAGGCGGGCTTCGCGGCGGTGCGCGCTCTTCTGCGGCGGCGCAACGTCGGCGCGCCGGTTGAGGCGAGACCGTTGCCGGCCATTGTCGCGCCGGCTTCATCCGCGAGCGCGCCACTCGTTGCCGCAAAGGCTGGCTCAATCCATGCCGAAACGACCCGCGCGATCGTCATCGAGCGTTACGGGGGACCGGAGGAGTTGCAGCCCAGGGCCATCGCCCTGCCGCCGCCAGCGCCGGACGAGGTGCGAATCCGTCACACGGTGATCGGCGTCAATTTCATCGACGTCTACTGCCGCACCGGCTTCTTCGACCTGCTGCAGCCACCCGGCGTGCCGGGCATGGAAGCGGCCGGCATCATCGAAGCGGTTGGTCCAACGGTATCGGGTTTCTCGATCGGCGACCGCGTCGCCTATGCCTGTCCGCCCGTCGGCGCCTACAGCGAACGGCGCAACATGGCGCCCGAACTGCTGGTTCGGCTCTCCGACGATGTCTCGGACGAGACCGCCGCCGCCGGCCTGCTCAAGGGCGTCACCGCGAGTTTTCTGCTGCACGATGTCCATGCCGTGAAGCGCGGCGACATCGTCCTCATCCACGCCGCCGCCGGTGGCATCGGCCAGTTGCTGGTGCAGTGGGCGCGCCATCTCGGCGCGACGGTCATCGCCACCGTGTCGAGCGACGACAAGGCGCGCATCGTCGAGCGGCTCGGCGCGCATCATGTGATCGTCTATTCCCGCGAAAATTTCGCCGAGGCGGTCATGCGGTTGACCGGTGGCAGGGGTGCCGACATCGCCTATGACGCGGTCGGCAACGACACGTTCGCCGGCTCTCTGGCGGCGCTTGCAGTGCGCGGCCATCTCGTCAGTTTCGGCCAGGCTTCCGGGCCGGTCGGCAATTGGGACATCGGCCGCTTCGCCTCGAAATCGATCACCGTTTCGCGCCCCAACTATGCCCACTACACCGACACGCCGGAAAAGCTCGCGCCGCATGTCACCAGTTTTTTCCAGGCGCTGCGCCAGGGCGCGGTCAGGGTCGAGGCGCCGACCCGCTACGCCCTTGCCAACGCCGCCGGTGCCCACCGCGATCTGGAATCGCGCCGCACCACAGGCGCCCTGGTTCTGGTGCCACAGGCGTAACTGTCGGGATCAGCCGGTTGCGCTGGCATAGATGTCGAGAACATCCGTCACGGCTGCAATCAGGAGTTCCCTGGCTTTTGGCGCGACGGATCCGCTCGCCACCGCGCCATCCAGACGGCCGAGATACTGGCTGATCAGAGGTGAGGGGATATCGCGCTCGGCCAACGCCCGCATCAGCGCGTCCGCGGCCTGCCGCGCCGCCGGCGCCGGCCAGTAATAGCGGATGCGGTCGCTGTAGGAGAAATGGCGTTCGATCCTCTGCTCGGCCTCGGAGCCATGATAGTAGGTCTTCCAGTTGCCCGGTGCGGCCAGCATGGCGCGCTCCATCGCCGCTGGCAGGCTTTCCCGGGCGGGGTCGGGTGCAAGAATGTCGGCGATGTGGCTCAGGCCGTAAAGCGCCTGGCGCAGCGCGAAGGTCAGCCACGGCCCGACCTTGAGGATGGCAAAACCGTCATCGACCAGAGTGCTCAGCGCTCCGATCGGCTGGTAGTCGGTCGAGTGCGCCTCGAAGACGAATTGCGGCAGGTCTCGCAGTGTGCCGGCCAGCGCCCGGGCGCGTTCCGGGCGATAGGCGATCACCTCGGCATTGCCGAACTCGACACCCGGCTGCACCACGACGCCGATCGCCCGCGAGAAGGCGGCATCGAGGCCACGCTGGTGGAAGGCATCGCGGTGGATGCGCACCGTCTCGCGTGCCGCTTCCGGTGTCGTCACCGCCAGATGGTCCATCGCCTCCTGTGCGCCGCCCGGCACCGGCACTTCGGTGCCGATGACATAGACAGGCCTGGCGCCGCCTGTTCGTTCAACCGCGGCCTCCGCCACTCCGGCCAGGTCGGCGGCGCGCGCGGCAATCGTGGCATCGGGAGGTGCGGCACCTTCGCCGGCGCAGCCCATGCTGGCATCCAGATGGATCTTGGTGAATCCGGCTTCGGCATAGGCATCCACCATGCGCGAGGCCCTTTCCATGGCCTCTGGCGCCGGTAGATGCTTCCACGGATTGGGGCCAAGATGGTCGCCGCCGAGCACCAGCCTGTCCAGGGGAAAGCCGGCCTTGCCGGCGATCGTCTCGACGAAGCGGCGGAAATCGCCCGGCGTCATGCCGGTATAGCCGCCCTCGTGGTTGACCTGGTTGCAGGTGGCCTCGATCAGCACGTCGACACCGCGCGCCTTGCCGTGGCGCAGTGCTGCTTCGATGACCAGCGGGTGGGCCGAGCAGATCGAGGCGATGCCGGCGCGTTCGCCGGCCGCACGACGCTTTGCTATGGCGGCCAGCCTGTCGGTCGCCTGGCTCATGCCGGTGCTCCGGTCGTGGCGGTCGCAATGAACGCCTCGACGGTGGCGAGCGAGGCGATGCCTTCCATCGGGCCTTTCTTCGTCACCGCCAGCGCGCCGCAGCCATTGGCGATCTCTAGCGCCCTCACAGGCGCTTCTCCACGCAGCCAGAAGGAGACGAAGGCCGCCGCGAAACAGTCGCCGGCGCCGGTCGGATCGATTTCCTCGACGACGAAGCCGGGTGAAGCGGTGCGCCCTGACCGGTCGTAGTGGACGGCGCCCTGCGCGCCCTTCTTGACGACCACGGCGGAGATGCCGCGGTCCAGCATTTCGCGCGCCGCGGTTTCCTCGTCGGTTGCCTCGGCGAAGGTGAAGAGTTCCGGCCCGCTCGGCAGGAACACATCGGTTTTCGAGAGCACGAAATGCAGCGCGTCGCGCATGCCCGGCAGATCGAGCATCTCCTTGCGGATGTTGGGATCGAAGGAGACCGTGCCGCCGCGTGCCTTGACCGCCTCGATCCCGTTGCGGGCAACCTCGATCACCTCGGGCGAGAACAGCGATGTGCCCATGACGTGGAAATGGTCGGCACTGGCCAGCAGCGCGCGCGCTTCCGCGCCGATCCCGATCAGTCCGGCGGCACTCTGCTTGATGTTGTAGACGAAGTGCCGGCTGCCATCGGCCTCATAGGTGACGAAGGCGGTTCCGGTCGCGGCACCCTGATGGACCTTGATGGCCGAGATGTCGGCCCCATCGGTGCGCAGGCGCTCGATGTTCAAATGGCCGAAATCGTCGTCTCCCACCGCCGCGATCAACCCCGCCGGCTGGCCGATACGCGCCGCCTGGTCGATGAAGATGGCGGGGGCGCCTGATGGAAACGGGCCGACCAGCGGGCCAGGAGCGCGAAAACTCTGGCCGATCCGCTCGGCCATGATCTCGACCAGGATCTCGCCGGCGCAAACCAGTTTCTTCATGTCCTCACCATCTGCCGGACTCTGGTTGCCGTACGCTCCCCATGTCCGTGCGAGTTCAAAACCTAAGTTGAGATTTTCAGAGCGTCAATAAATAATTTGACGTGCGCAATTCTTTTGCGTTGTAATGGAAACATGGAAATTTGACTGAACAAGTTCGGTCAAGCAATGCTGCCTCATCGCGACGGTCGCGAGACTGATTCTGGCCAGAGTTCGGCTGGCGTTGAGGGTAAAGGGGCCTGAAATATCGATGGCGGAGAAGACCCACCGGACGATGGATGATTTCGCCAGGGCGTCCGGCGTATCGCGGCCGACCCTGTCGAAATATTTCGACGATCCGGCCAGCGTGAAGCCGGCGACGCGGGCACGCATCGAGGCCGCGCTTCGTTCCTCGGATTATCAGCCGAATGTTTTTGCCCGCAACCTCAACCGCAAGCGCACCCGCAATGTCGGCATCGTCGTGCCGACGATTGCCGATCCGTTCTACGCCGAGATGGTCAGCCGCATCGAACTGCGCTGCCGCGACGAAGGGTTTTGGCCCATCGTCATTTCCTCGCACGGTTCGCCGAAACTGGAGGCGGAATCGGTCAGGACGCTGATGTCGCTGAAGGTCGCCGGCGCCATTGTCGCTCCCTTGGGTCGGGTTTCCGAGCCCGGTGTTTTCGAGCGAATGAGCGAGGACATCCCGATCGTCTATTTCGATACTTACATCGAAGGCGACACGCCGTTCGTCGGCAATGACAACCACCAAAGCACCTCGACCATCGTCGACTATCTCTGCCGGTCCGGCGAGCCCCCGGTCTATGTCGACATTCCGCACGTCAACCACAATTCGGGCGAACGCCTGCAGAGCTATATCGACACGATGCAGGCCGCGGGCCTGGAGCCTGTCGTTCTCAAGTCGGCGGGCGACTATAACTGGGATTTCGAGCGCATCGGCCATGAATGGATGGACAGGACGCTCGAGAAAGGCGGCCTGCCGGCCCGCACGCTGCTGTGCGCCAATGACCGTCTCGCCTTCGGCGTGATGTCGGCCGCCTTTTCGCGCGGGCTGAAGATCGGCCGCCGGCCCGATTGCGACTTCCGTGTCGCCGCTCACGACGATCATCCGTTGAGCCGCTACACCTGTCCAGCGCTGACCACCATGGCGCAGGATTTCGCCGCCATGGCCGGCCGCAGTGTCGAGATCCTGCTGGCACTGCTGGACGAGGCCGATCCGCCCGGCCAGGATCTGGCGCGCAACGTCAAGCTCGGCGCGACCCTGGTGATGCGTCAGTCGGCCTGAGCACGCGTCCGCAGCTGAAGCCAGGCCGCCGCCTCGCTCACCGCTTGCCGCGCGGCCAGGATGTGGCGGCCCATCGAGACGAAGCCATGGATCTGACCCGGCCAGTGCCGCAACACCAGTGGCACTGCGTCGGCGCGCAGGCGCTCGGCATAGGCCGTGCCTTCGTCGGCAAGGATGTCGTGCCCGGCTGTCACGACAAAAGCCGGCGCCGCGCCGGCAAGGCTGGAGGCCAGCAGCGGCGAAACGCGCCAGTCCGCGATGTCGTCGGGCGTCCGCACATAGTGGTCGCGGAACCAGGCCATGGTGGCGGCGGTGAGGCCGTAGCCGTCGCCGAAACGTCGGTAGCTGTCCGCCGTCTGGCGGGCATCGGTGTTGGGATAGATCAGGATCTGGGCGGCAAGCGGCGGCGCCAGCCCGTCGCGGGCAAGCAGCGCCAGAACGGCGGCAAGGTTGCCGCCGGCACTGTCGCCGGCAACGGCGATGCGGGCAGGGTCGATGCCAAGGTCTCCGGCATTCCCGGCCATGAAGCGCAGCGCCGCCGCGCAATCCTCGAGCCCGGCGGGAAACTTGTGCTCCGGCGCCAGCCGGTAGTCGGGACAGACGATGACGGCATTGCCGAGATTGGCCAGCCAGCGGCAGATCTCGTCATGCGAGGAGAGATTGCCGATGACCCAGCCGCCGCCATGCAGATAGAGCACGGCGCGCGCGCCAGAGCGTGGCGCGCTGATGCCGCGATGGATGCGGATCGTCACGAGGCCGTTCGGCCCGTCGATCTGCTGTTGCGAAGTCGCCGCCACCGGCTCGTGCTCGCCTTGCTGCGTCGGGAAAGAAGCGTTGTAGGCGGCCCGCGCCGCCGCCACGCTGCCATTCTCGAACGGTTCGCTGCCCGCGGCCCGGGCGATTTCGAGGATGCGTAGCGCGTCCGGATCGAGTGTCATCGTCATCTCCGCCACGGGGATCAGGCGAGCAGGGCGCGCGCCTCGTCTTCGCCGAGCAGGGCCGGCTGGACGACGTCACCGGCAATGGCGACCGAGCTTTTCGTCTCGCCCGACCGCAGAATCGCTTCCATGATCTCCAGCACATGCAGCGCCAGATTGCCCGACGCGCGCGGCGCTGCTCCCGTCTCTAGGGAGCGTACGAGATCGGCGACCCCGAGCATGCGGTAATTGGCGCGGTCGGGCGCGGCGTAAGGCCAGTTGCGGGCGCCGTAGAGTTCGCCTTCGCTGGCGAAATCCTTCCACTCCGCGCCGCGTTCGGACAGCGAGACGGTGCCGCCGAACGTGTCCGGGTCGGGCAGGCGCAGCGAACCTTCCGTGCCGTGAAGTTCGATCGGGTGGTTGGAATGCCTGAAGACATCCCACGAGGCGCCGAAGGTGACGGTGGCGCCAGAGCGGAATTCGAGCAGCGACAGCACATTGGTCGGCGTGCCGACCTTGAACGTCGTGTTCTTGAACGGCCCTTCGGCCGATATCAACCGTTCCTCCTGGCCCTTCGTCGCCATCGCCATGACGCGCGCGACCGGACCGAGCAGGTTGACCAGCATGGTCAGGTAGTAGGGCCCCATGTCGAACACCGGACCGCCGCCAGGCTGGTAGTAGAATTGCGGGTTGGGATGCCAGTGTTCCATGCCGCGTCCCATCATGAAGGCGGTGCCGCTAACCGCACGGCCGATCGCGCCCTCATCCATCAGGCGGCGCGCTCTGCGTCCGGCTGCACCAAGGAAGGTGTCGGGAGCCGAGCCGAGCAGCACGCCGCGCTTCGCCGCCTCCGCCACCAGGCGGCGCCCGTCGCTGGCCGAGGTTGCGAGCGGCTTTTCGGTGAAGACGTGCTTTCCCGCCGAAAGGGCGGAGAACGAAATATCGAAATGCGCCGCCGGAATGGTCAGGTTGAGGACGAGGTCGATCTCGGGGTCGGCCAGCAGCGCATCGACGCCAAGGGCACGGATGCCATATTCCTTGGCTCGCAGCGCCGCCATTTCGGCCGAGATGTCGGCGCAGGCGCGAAGCTCGACCCCGCCAAACAGCGCGGCGTTGCGCAGATAGGTCATCGAGATGTTGCCGCACCCGACGACGCCGATGCCGAGTTTGGCCTCTGATTTCGCCTGCATTTCCTGTTGTACCTCCCAATACGGTCACGGGCCTGCCCGATCCGTCGCGACGATGCCGGATCGTTTTCGAAATCGCTATACAACATTTTAAATATTGACGCGCGTAAAATTTTTATAGAACATGCGGAAATGCTGGCGCGACTTCGGGAGGCTGCCAGCCCTAGGAGGAGGAAATGACAGGCATGAAAAACCGGCCGGGCGCCGACGCGAATCTCGTGGGTCAAGCACGCAGTGGATCTCTGCCGCGCGGCAAGGGGTCGCGACGGGTTCAGACGTAGATCACCTTGGCCACGGTCCTATCGAGCTGGCTGCGTATCGGGCCGGCCAGGCCATCATCGGTGATCACCACATCGACGCTCGACAGCGAAAATGCCTTGGAGGTGCCGCTGACGCCCCATTTGCTGGAATCCGCAAGGAGGACAACGCGCCGGGCCATGCGTACGAGGTTTCGCTTCGTTCGCGCCATGTCTTCGTTGACGTCGACCACATCCAGTGACGAGTCGATCGCATGCGCTCCGACAAAGACCTGATGCGCCACCAAGCCGCCGAGAGCGGTATCGGCGTCGGTGATCAGCGTGCTCACCGTGTCTGGATAGACCCGGCCGCCGATCATGTGAACGTCGAGCCCGGGCCGATGCATCAGATGCTGCACGATATTCATCGCCGTGGCGGCGACCACGACATTGCTGAGCGGGGGTAGCTGCATGGCAAGCTGCATCAATGTCGAGCCGCCGTCGAAGATGACGGATTGGTTGTCCTCGAACAGGTCTACCGCTGCCCGGGCGATGCGTTTCTTTGCATCGAGGTTGGTTTGCATCCGTCGGGCGAACGCGGCCGTGGTCGAATCCGTGGTCCGTGTCACCGCGCCTCCGCGGGTCTTGGTCAGCAGTCCCTTTCGATCCAGTATTTCGAGGTCGGAGCGCACGGTGACTTCCGACACGCCAAAATCGTCCGACAGGTCCTTGATGCGAACCTGTCCGCTGCGTTGCACCTCACCCAGGATCGATTGGCGTCTCTGCTCCGACAACATTGCCCTGTCCTTGTCTCCATGTGCCAGGCGATCGCTATGGCCTCGATTCACTCTATCAAAAATACGCGAATTCGAAAGCTTTCGAAAGATTGCATTTGTTGTTTCTTTCCAAAACACTGGGTCTGGGATTTTAAAGTCAATCGATTGGAGATTTTTGGACTCATGAGCCTCGGAACCCAGGTGCGCCTTGCGCGCCTCTTCTCACATCCATCGGGCAACCTCTTTGGCGGCGCGGTCGACCACTTCGTCGGCTATGGCGACGTGCGCAAAGGCGGTCTTGCCGACCTGCCGGGCGCGCTAGCCCGCGTCATGGTGGGCAAACCCGACTATGTCAGCATCCAGCCTGGCACCGCGCGCCATCTGTGGCCGCAATACGCGGGCAAGGCCTGCCTGGTGATCCAGGCCGGCTGCTTCACCCCGGACGACCGCATCAGTGAACTGATTGCAACGCCCGAGGATGCGGTGCGCGCTGGCGCAGATGCATTGGCCGTGGCCATTCCGGTACGCGGCGCGACCGAGGGCAAGTACATACGCTGGCTGACCGATTCGGTGAACGCGGCGGCCCGCTACGGCATGCCCGTCGTCGCGCATGTCTACCCTCGCGATTTCACCGACGGGACAAAGATCGTCTTCACTCCCGACGAGATCGCCTATGCGGCGCGCATCGGCTACGAGTCCGGCGTCGACGTGATCAAGATCGGCTACACCGGCGATTTCGAGTCGTTTCGAGAGACCGTTCGGACCTGCCCTGTGCCGGTCGTAATCGCCGGTGGTCCGAAGACCGACACGTTGCTCGGCGCCCTTCAGCAGACCGCGGACGCCATCCGTGCCGGCGCGCGCGGCGCCGTGGTGGGCCGCAATCTCTGGGGACATGGCGATCCGCAGAAGGCGGCCATTGCCTTCCGAGGCGTCATCCATGACGGCCTTTCGGCGCAAGATGCCCTGGCAAGGGCGGGTGCCTGAACGATGCCCACCGTCCCTTCAATCCTCGGCTTCGGAGCTATTGCGATCGACGACATCGTCTATGTCGATCAGCGGTTGTCGGCGGGCAAGGGGAAGGTTCTGCAAAGTGCCCGGGCTTTCGGAGGAAATGTCGCGACGGCCCTTGTCGCCGTCGCGCGGCTCGGCGGAAGCGCCGGGTTCGTCGGATGGCTGGGCAGTGCCGCCGACGACGCCGTGCTGTGCGATCTCGTTGCGAGCGGCGTTGAAACCGCGTTCGCGCCGCGCCATTCCAACGCACGCCCGGTGCGCTCGCGGATCACCGTCGGCTCGGATGGGGAGCGGTTCATCGCGTATGACGACGAAGCGATGCTGGGCACCGCGCCGGACTTTCCGGACGAGATCCTCAGCCGCGCGACCGTCCTGATCGTCGACAGTTACGCGATCGGGTCGCTGGATGTCGTGGCTCGGGCTCGCGATCGTGGCCTTGCCATCCTCGGCGATATCGAATGGAGCAGCGGCCCAGCCACCGAAAGGCTGATCGCGCTCTGCGACCATCTCATTCTTCCGCTCGGCTTTGCGCGTATCGCCACCGGCCGCCGAACGCCGGCAGAAATACTCGATGCATTGTGGTTGCCGTCGCGGTCCGCCGTGGTTCTGACGGATGGCGGTAGGGGCGTCTACTATCGTGGACGCGGCGAGGCCGGGCTCTGGCACCTGCCTCCGCACCGGGTTGAAGTCGTCGACTCGACCGGCGCAGGCGACTGCTTTCATGGCGCCTACGCCCTTGCACTGACGCGCGGCGCCGACACCGCGGGCCGGGTCGCATTCGCGGCCGCGGCGGCGGCCCATTCGATAACGGGACGAGGCGGGCGCGAGGCGCTTCCGACCGACGATCAGGTCACGGAACTGCTGGCATCGACGAACGCGCCGTCGCCATTCGAACTGAAGCATGCGCGGCTCGATGCCGCGACAGAGCCCGAACTATCCGAGGAAATATCTCGCAGGTGATCATAAGCCAAGGAAAATTACAAAAATCAGTGGCTTAGACTTGTGGAGGGAGGAAAATGGCAGAGGTCGTTCTTGAGAATATCTGCAAGACATACGGGAACAATTTTCACGCGATCGACCAGTTGAATCTGTCGGTCGAGGACGGCGAGTTTTTGATTCTCGTCGGGCCGTCCGGCTGCGGCAAATCCACCGCGTTGCGGATGATCGCGGGATTGGAGGACGTCACCAGCGGCAGCCTCCGGATCGGCGGTATCGACGTCGTCGACATGCCGCCCAAGGACCGCGACATCGCGATGGTCTTCCAGAGCTATGCGCTGTACCCGCATATGACGGTGTTCGAAAACATCGCCTTCTCGATGCGGCTGGCCGGCAAGCCGAAGGCCGAGCGCAAGAAGCGCGTCGACGAGATCGCCAAAACCCTTCAGCTGACATCGCTGCTGGACAGCAAGCCCGCGAACCTTTCGGGCGGACAGCGTCAACGGGTTGCCATGGGCCGCGCCATGGTGCGTGAGCCGGCCGCCTTTCTCATGGACGAACCGCTTTCCAATCTGGACGCGAAACTGCGCGTGCAGATGCGCGCCGAAATCACCAGTCTGCAAAAGCAGCTCGGCGTAACGACCATATACGTGACCCACGACCAGACCGAAGCGATGACGATGGGAGACAGGGTCGCCGTGTTGAAAGGCGGCGTTCTGCAGCAGGTCGACACACCCAAGAGGCTCTATGAATCGCCGGTGAACGCCTTCGTTGCCGGCTTTATCGGGTCTCCTTCGATGAACCTTTTCGAAGCGACCCTGACGGGCGAGGAACTGATGTCCAGCACCTTCGCCATCCGGCTGCAGGATGCGGCCTTCGTGCGCAGGCCGGGCTTGAGGTCGTATGCGGGGCGCAAGGTCGTGTTCGGGATCCGACCCGAGGATCTCTATGACGGCAACCTCGAATCCGGCCGCAAATACCAGACGATACCGGCAAAGGTGACCTCGATCGAGGAACTCGGATCCGAACACATCGTCCATCTCAACATCGACGCGGTCCGGGTGGACTCCGGCGACCCGGACGCGGTGCAGGATTTCGGCCTGGCGTCGAATGCCGTGGCGAGATTCGAACCGGCCAGCACGGTCCGCTCCGGCACGGAAATCCGCTTGGCCCTGGATGACGCCAAGCTCCATTTCTTCGATCCCGAGACGCATCTGGCGATCTGAAGACCCGCGAAGGCCCGCAGGCGAGGGGGAGGCGCCTGCGTAAGAAGACTTTTGAATAACCAGACGATCGTCCGCATTGTGCGGTCGATCCCCAAAGAAGGAGGAGAACATGACGTTTCGTATTAAACCCGCGATGCTGAAAATAGCCGCGGCCGCATGGCTGCTTGGCGCAACCGGCGCCATGGCGGACACGACGCTGGAATTCACCCAATGGTGGGAGCCCGAATTGCCGGCTGGCTCGCTCAGGGCAATCATGGATGAGTTCGAGGCCGCGAACCCCGGTATCAAGGTGACGCTGGTCAGCGGCCCCTATGCGACGACGCGAGACCAGATCTCGGTCGGCGCCGCGACCGGAACGCTCAGCGACGTCGTCGGCCTCGACGGCGCCTGGGTCAACAACCTGAATGCGCAGAACGCACTCGCCGACATGAACCCGATGATGGATGCGAGCAAGTTCGACAAGAGCCAGGTCGCCGACATCATCAAGGTCGACGGCAAGGCGGTGATGTTTCCGGTCGCCTCGTTCGTCTATCCGGTTTTCGTCAATCTGGACCTCGCCGCCCAGGCAGGCGTAACCAAGCTGCCCTCGACCCGCGCGGAATTTCTCGACGCCGCCAAGAAGATGACGCACGCCGACAAGAACCAGTATGGCTGGGTGCTGCCGCTGTCGCTGCAGACGCCGTCCGGCGTCCAGAACGACATGATGTCGTGGGTCTGGGCTTCGGGTCAGTCGATGATGGCGGACGGCAAGCCCGCCCTCGAGGGCAAGCCGGTGGTGGATATGCTCTCCTTCGTCAAATCGCTCAACGACGCCGGCACCATCTCGCCCGGCATCGCCACCAAGACCGAACAGGAAAAGGTCGAGGAATTCGTCAACGACCGCGTCGGGATGATGATCGACTCGCTCGCGCATGTGAACCTCATCCGCAAGCGCAATCCCAAGCTGAACTTCGACCTCATCCCTGTCCCGGTCGTGGAGGGCTATACGGGCAAGCGCGGCCTTCCCTATGCCTCCTGGGGCATCGGCATCTCCGCGGCCTCGAAACATCAGGAAGAGGCCTGGAAACTCGTCCGGTATCTGATGAGCGAAAAGGTGAATGGCAAGCTCGTGTCGCTTGCCAATGCCTTCCCGGGCAACGTCAACGCCAAGCCCGATTTCGTGACCTCGGACAAGGCTTTCGGCAAGGCTTTCGAAATCTTCAAGACCGGCTATCTCGCCAATGAGTTCACGGGCCTGCCGGTGGCTGAAGACCTGATGACCCAGTTCGACGTGCAAGCCCAGAAGATGCTCGCCGGCGAGCAGTCTCCGGAACAGGCCGCGGCCGCCGCTCAGAAGGGTTGGATGGCGAAATTCTGATCGGGCTGTTCCCCGTCTGCTATCTTCAACCGGGTGGCCTGCTTCGGGCAGGCCGCCCGGCAACAACGGATCGGCAATTGAGATGGATCCGTTTACGAAGCTCACCTTCTCTTGAAGGCGTATCCCAAGGCTGGCACATGACCCGACAGAAGCGCACCCACCACAGACTGAAACGAGCGGTCGCGCCCTATCTCTATCTGTCGCCTTCGCTGGTAATAATCGGCCTGCTGATGCTGCTGCCGATGGTGACGGTGATTGGCTACTCGTTCCAGAACAGCGCGGTGCTGCGTCGCGACCCGTCCTTTGCCGGACTTAAACACTACCAGGCGATCTTCGACGATCCCGTGTTCTGGGCTTCGCTGTGGCACACGCTCTACTTCACATGCATGAGCGTCGTTTTCCACATGACCATCGGCATGATCTTCGCGCTCATGCTGAACAGCGACCGCATCAATCCAACGCTGCGCAATATCCTGCGCGTGCTCTACATACTGCCCTGGCTGTTCACCGCGGTGATCATCGCGGTGATCTGGCGCCTCCTGCTCGAGCCGAACGGTGTCGTGAACAGCATTCTCCTGCAATTGGGCATCATCGGTTCCAAGGTCGAGTGGTTTTCCTCGCCGCGAACCGCGCTGCACGCCGTCACTTTCGCCAACATCTGGGCGGGCTATCCGCTTTTCATGGTCAGCCTGCTCGCAGGCTTGCAGGGCATTCCCAAGGATTTCTACGAGGCCGCCGATATCGATGGCGCGAAGGCCTACCAGAAGCTGATCTTCATCACCATTCCGCAGCTGATGCCGATCATCATCAGCATCTCGCTGCTCGACTTCATCTGGACCATGCAGGTCTTCCCGTTGATTTGGATCACGACGGGCGGTGGTCCGATCTACTCGACCGAGGTGCTCAGCACCTACACCTACAAGCTGGCGTTTTCGAGCTACAACCTGTCTCAAGCGTCGGCGAGTGCCGTGGTCATCCTGCTGATCTCTCTCGGCCTGACGCTGTTCTACATCCGCTATCAAAAGGCTCGGTAGTCACCATGAGGAAAAGGCACACGCCGAAAGACAGGCTGATCACCGTCGCGCTGCATGTCGCGCTTGCCGCGGGGCTGTTTTTCGCGGCCTTCCCTATCTACTGGATGCTGAGCAGCTCGTTCAAATCGAACACCGAAATCTTTGCCCTGCCACCAACCATCCTGCCGAAGGCCTTCACCCTGGAAGCCTATGCCGCCATCCTTGGCGACCCGGTGAAGCTGCGCTTCTTCTTCAACAGCTACTTCGTTGCGGGAGCCGTGACCGTGCTGACGGTGCTGATCGCCTTGCTGGCGGCCTATGGGTTCAGTCGCTTCAACTTCCGCGGCAAGGGCAGCCTGAATACACTCATCATCAGCACGCAGACGATTCCGCCGATCACACTTTTGATCCCCTTCTTCGGGCTTGTCGTCTCGTACGGCATCTTCGACACCTATGTCGCGCTGATCCTGACTTACCTGGTATTTACGCTGCCCTACGCGATCCTTTTGATGACGGGATATCTGAACACCTTGCCCCGCGATCTCGACGAAGCGGTGGCTGTCGACGGCGGTAGCAGTTGGACAGCGCTCTGGCGGGTGATCGTCCCGATTTCACTGCCGGGCATCGTGGCGACGTCGGTCTACACCTTCCTGTTGTGCTGGAACGAATTTCTCTTTGCGCTGACGCTGACCAAGTCGACGTCCATGCGCACCGTTCCGATCGGCATCCAGCTGCTGATGGGGCAGCACGCCTTCGAATGGAACCAGATGATGGCGATGAGCGTGCTCGGCTCGCTGCCGCTCTTGATCATCTACCTCGTTGCCCAGAGATACTTCCTCGCCGGCATGACCGCGGGATCGGTCAAATAGATGTCCACTCCAGGGCGACGCAGAGCGTCATCAAGGAATAAGCGGTATCAAGGATTGAAAGGATGAACGTGAAAGACCTCAAAGTCGGCTGCCAGACCTTCACCTGGGAAATGCTGGGAGACCGGTTCACCGGCGGCCCCGACGATCTGTTGAAGGCGATCGCGGATGGCGGGTATGCGGGCATCGAGATCACCGACACCATGATCGGCCGCTACGCGGATAAACCCACCGAGTTCGCTGCCGCGCTGAAGTCGTCAGGGTTGACACTGGTCTCTTTCGCCTTCGGCTCGAACAGTGGCTTTACGCTGAAGGAGAAGATCGGAGCCGACCTCGAAACCGCCAGGCGCTGGATCGATTTCGTGGCAAACTTTCCCGGCGCGCTGGTGTCGATGGGCTCGGCCACCGTGGTCTCCGAAGGACCGCGTGACGGCAAATTCGCCATCGCCACGGAGGTCTACAACAAGGCCGGCGAGCTCGGCCGCAAGGCAGGCGTGCAAGTGGCGGTGCATCCGAGTTCGCACCACAACACGCTGCTCTTCGACCGTGCCGATTACGACGCGATCTTTGCCTTGCTCGATCCCGATCTGGTCGGCTGGGTGCCGGACACCGGCCATATCCTGCGCGGCCACAAGGACATGGCCGACACGCTCACCACCTACCGCGACCGCATCCGCTACATCCATCTGAAGGACGTCGATGCCAAGGGCACGTGGGCCATGCTTGGCCAAGGCGTCTGTGATACCGCGCAGGTGATCGAGATCGCCGGGACCGCGCCGAACTTCAACGGCTGGCTGGTGCTGGAAGAAGAATCCGACACGGCCGCCGCCGATCCGGCCGGCGCGGTCAAGGTTAACCGTCAGACGATGCGCGGCTACGGGGCTTGAGACGATGATCAGGAAACAGGACAGACGGCTCAGGGTCGGCGTGCTCGGCTGCGGCCCGATCGCGCAGTTCGCGCATCTGGAATCCTGCGTCAAGGCCGGCAATGCCGACCTCTACGCCATCTGCGACGCGGCCCCCGACCTGCTCGCGCGCATGGGCGCCACCTACGAACCACGGAAGATGTATGCCGACTATGACGCCATGCTCGCCGATCCGGAGCTGGAAGCGGTGATCGTCGCCACCTCGGATGCCTACCACGTGCCGATGTCGATCAAGGCGCTCGATGCCGGCAAGCATGTTCTCTGCGAAAAGCCGATCGGCACCTCGATCGAGGAAGGCGAAGCGCTGGCGGCAGCGGTCAGGCGCTCCGGCAAGGTGCTGCAGGTCGGGCACATGAAGCGCTTCGATCCGGCGCTGGAAGCGGCGCGCGACTTCGTCCGCGACGAGATGGGCGAGGTGCTGGCACTGAAGGCCTGGTATTGCGATTCCACCCACCGCTACACCAACACCGACGCCGTGCAGCCGCTGCCCGTCACCAGCAAGCTGGCGAGGAAGCCGGGCGGCAACCCCAAGGCCGATCTCAGGCAATATTTCATGCTGGCGCACGGCTCGCATCTGGTCGACACGGCGCGTTTTCTGTGCGGGGAAATCCTTGCTGTCCGCGCGCGCCTCAACGAGCGCTTCGGCGCCTATTGCTGGTTCGTGGAGACCGAATTCGCCAGCGGCGCGCTTGGCCATCTCGACCTGACCGTCGCCGTGCGCATGGACTGGCACGAGGGTTTTCAGCTCTACGGCGAGAACGGTTCGGTCATCGCCAAGACCTTCAACCCCTGGTACTTCCGGTCGAGCGAGGTCGACATCTTCCATGAGAAGGACGCGACCTCGCGAAAGCCGCTCGGCGCCGACGGTCATTTCTTCCGCCGCCAGCTCGAGGGCCTTGCCGACACCGTGCTCACCGGCGCGCCGATGCGCGGCGCCAATGTCGAGGACGGCATCGCCTCGATCCGCGCCATGGTGGCGATTGCGCGTTCCGTCGAGACCGGCGAGCGGGTCGAACTCGCCTCGGTTTCGGGTGCGGTCTGATGCGCCTCGGCATTTTCGCCAAGACTTTTTCGGGCACCGATCCGGCCGTCGTGTTGGCTGCCGTGAAGCAGGCCGGATATGAGACGACACAGTTCAATCTCGCCTGCGCCGGCCTGCCCTCCATGCCGGATGCCGTGCCGGCGGATGCCGTCGCCGCGATCGGGACGGCCACGCGATCGTCGGGCGTTTCGCTCGCCGCGCTATCGGGCACCTACAACATGGCGCATCCCGACAAGTCCATGCGCGACGACGGCCTCCGCCGTCTCGCCATCGTCATCGAGACGGCGGCTACCCTGGACATTCCCTTGGTGACGCTCTGCACCGGTTCGCGCAATGCCGCCGACCAGTGGGCCTATCATCCTGACAACGCCACACCGGCCGCCTGGTCCGACATGGCCGCCGAGATGGCGAAGGCGCTGGCGCTGGCCGAGAATGCCGGCGTAGATCTCGGCATCGAGCCCGAGCAGGCCAACATCGTCACCTCGGCTGGCGATGCCATCCGCCTGATCGCCGACATGGGTTCGAGGCACCTGAAGATCGTGCTCGATCCGGCGAACCTGTTCGAACAGGCGACGCCGGACGAGGCGCGCGCCATGGTCGCCGCCGCGATCGAAGAGGCCGCCGGCCACATCGCCATGGCGCATGCCAAGGACCGCTTTGCCGACGGCCGCTTTGCCACATCAGGGCAAGGCGTCGTCGACTTCCCGGATTTCGTCGCGCGGCTGAAGCGGACGGGTTTCGTCGGCGCGCTCGTCACGCATGGGTTGTCCGCCGACGAAGCACCCGCCGTCGCCACTTTTCTGCGCGGGCTCGTCTGATGGGCGCCGCGCCGACCACCATGCTTCGCGACGATGCAGCGCTTCGTGTCTTCGACACCGGGCAGGGCAGGCTTCCCGTCGTTTTCCAGCATGGGCTCGGCGGCGATGCCGCCCAGGTGGCGCTGAACTTTCCCGACAGTCCGTCGCGCCGCCGGCTGACCGTAGAATGCCGCGCGCAGGGCGGGTCCGGCACCGGTAGCGGCCGTCCGTTCTCGATCGCGATGTTCGCCGACGACGTGCTGGCCGCCGCCGATGCAGCCGGAATGGAGCGCTTCGTCGCCGGCGGTATCTCGATGGGCGCCGCCATTGCGTTGCACCTGGCGGCCCGCTATCCGGATCGCGTCACCGGTCTTGTGCTGGTGCGCCCGGCTTGGACCTTCGAGGCGGCCCCCCAGAATATGCAGCCTTACGTCGAGGTGGGGGAACTCATCAGCCGGCTGCCGCTGGACGAAGCGCGCGCGGCCTTCACGTCCTCCGCGACGGCAACCCGCTTCGGCCGCGAAGCACCGGACAATCTCGCCTCCCTGCTCGGCTTCCTCGCGCGCGAAAACGCTGATGTCTTTGCCGAGGTGATGCAAGCGATCGCCAATGACGGGCCTGGCGTGACACGGGCCGAGGCCGCCGGCCTCGCAATCCCCACGCTCATCATTGGCAGCGGCATCGATCTCGTTCATCCCCTGGCGACGGCCCGCGAATTGGCTGAGGCCATCCCGGGCGCGGCGTTCGTGGAGGTGACGCCGAAGGCCACCGACAAGAACAGCCACTTCGCCGAAATCCGCGCCGCCATCGGCGGCTTCCTCGATAGAAATTTCAACAACCAGGACCAGCCATGATCTCGAAAACTTTGTCAGGCCCGGCCGCCATCGCCGCATTGCCGCGCGATCGTCTGATCGCCGAATTCTCATCGTGGTCGGCCAATCTCGCCAATTTCGAGAGCGATTTGCAGCGCATCGAATCCTATGTCGATCTGCATCATATCGATGTCGCGGACGGCCATTTCGCGCCATCTCTTTTGTTCTTCCCCGATCTCGTCGCCCGCATTGCCAAGCTGACGGCCAGCCCGATCCATGTCCATCTGATGGTCGACGGTTCAATCGTCGAGGAACAGACGCGCCAGTTCATCGAGGCCGGCGCCGACATGATCAGCGTCCATGCCGAGAATGGCGAGGCGGGCCTGCGCGCCGTGCGGCTGGCACGTGAACTCGGCGCCGAAGCCGGCGTCGTGCTGAGGCTGGAGACGCCGGTCGAAACGGTGGCGCCTTTCGTCTCCGAAGTCGCCTTCGTCACGCTTCTGGGCACCGCGATTGGCGTTAAGGGCCAGGGTCTGTCCGGAAAAGCCTGCGACAGGCTGGGCGAGGCCCGCGCCATCCTGCGAAAGGCCGGCCGCGAGGCGGCTGTGGTGCTCGCCGCCGATGGCGGCATCCGCCACGAAACCGTGCCGCTGCTGCGCGCCGCCGGAGCCGAGACGGTGGTGCTCGGTTCGCTCGCTTTTGGCGACAAGGATCTCGCCGGACGCATCGCCTGGCTGCATGGTTTGAAGGTCGCGGCATGAGAATCGAAGCCGCCCTCGCGATCGATCTTGGCGGCACCGAGCTTCGTGCCGCCCTGGTCGACCGTGACGGCAAGATCCTGGCCTTCGCGGCGGTGCCGACACAGGCGCAGGCCGGACCCGATGCAATCGTCGATCAGATCGCCGCACTCGCGGCGACCGTGCATGCCGAGGCACCGGGCCTCGCCATCGTCGGCGTCGGCGTCGGCGCGCCGGGTCCGCTCGATCCGCTGGCCGGTATCGCCGTCGGACCGCCGACGCTGGCCGGCTGGCAGGACGTGCCGCTGGCCGACATACTCGAGCGGCGGCTTGGCCTGCCGGTACGGCTGGAGAACGACGCCAATGCGGCAGCGCTCGGCGAATGGCGCTTCGGTGCCGGTCACGGCGCGCGCTCGCTGGTCTTCGTCACGGTCTCGACCGGCATTGGCGGCGGTGTCGTCGCCGACGGGCGCATCCTGCACGGCCGCCGTGGCCTTGCCGCCGAGATCGGCCATATGACCATCACCAACGAGGGCGAGCGCTGCGTGTGCGGCGTCGTCGGTTGCTTCGAGGCCATCGCCTCGGGAACCGCGCTTGGCCGCCGTGCCAATGCCGCGACATCGCCCCTGGACGGTTCGACGTTGCGCCGCCTCTCGGCCAATGGCGAGGTGACCGGACGCCACGTCGTCGAGGCGGCACGGCTGCAGGACGATCTCGCCGTCGCCCTACTCGAAGAGGAGGCCCGCTGGCTGGGTGTCGGCTTCACCAACCTCCTGCATCTCTATTCGCCCGACGTTCTGGTCGTCGGCGGCGGCATCGCCAATGGCCTCGACCTGATGGCGCCCGTCATCGAGGCGACCATCCGCCTGCGCGCCATGCGTGCCTATCGCGACGTCCCGGTCGTCCAGGCGCAGCTCGGCCGCCATGCCGGCCTTGTCGGCGCCGCAAGCCTCGTCCTGTTCGACGATGGCAGCCTGGCGGCTCGCATGCCTGTCGGCCCCAGCACATTTCCCGACACGAGGAGGGACTTCAATGGCTGAGCTCAAACCGCACAGCGATGCAGGCCGATCCGTTCCGCCGCCATCGCGCGCCACCTGACATCGTCAGCGCATGAAAAATGGCCGGAGACAGCAATGTCCCCGGCCATTTTCCTGTTCTCGTGCGGTTGCGCGGATCACTCGGCCGGAACGATGTCCGCCGGCAGGCTGTCGTCGGTCGTACCAGCCAGGGCCCTGGCGAGCTTTGCCTCGTCGAGTTCGCCTTCCCAACGCGCCACCACCAGCGTGGCCACCGCATTGCCGACGAAGTTGGTCAGCGCCCGGCATTCCGACATGAAGCGGTCGACGCCGAGGATCAGTGCCATGCCGGCGACGGGCACCGAGGGAACCACCGAAAGCGTGGCGGCGAGCGTTATGAAGCCTGCCCCGGTGATGCCGGCGGCACCCTTCGAGGACAGCATCGCGACCAGCAGCAGCAGGATCTGGTCGCCGAAGGAGAGGTGGATGTTCGTCGCCTGGGCGATGAACAGCGCGGCCAGCGTCATGTAGATGTTGGTGCCGTCGAGGTTGAAGGAATAGCCGGTCGGGATGACCAGCCCGACCACCGAGCGCTTGGCGCCGGCCTTTTCCATCTTCTCCATCAGCGAGGGCAGGGCTGCTTCCGACGACGAGGTGCCCAGCACCAGCAGCAGCTCTTCCTTGATGTAGCGCAGCAGCGACAGGATCGAGAAGCCGTTGTAGCGGCAGACCGCACCCAGCACGACGAACACGAACAGCAGCGATGTCGCGTAGAAAGTGCCGACCAGCATGGCGAGATTGATGACCGAGCCGATGCCGTATTTGCCGATGGTGAAGGCCATGGCGCCGAACGCGCCGATCGGAGCTGCCTTCATCAGCACGCTGACCAGCTTGAACATCGGCGCCATCAGCGCCTGCAGGAAATTGAGCACCGGCGCGCCCTTGTCGCCGACCAGCGCCAGCGCGATGCCGAACAGCACCGAGAAGAACAGCACCTGCAGAATGTCGCCATCGGCGAAGGCGCCGACGATGGTGCCGGGGATTATGTTCATCAGGAAGCCGGTGACCGACTGGTCATGCGCCTTGGCGGCATAGCTGTTGACGGTCGAGGCATCGAGCGTCGCCGGGTCGATGTTGAAGCCGGCGCCCGGCTGCACGACATTGGCCACGATCAGGCCGATGATAAGAGCCAGCGTCGAGAAGGTGAGGAAATAGAGCATCGCCTTGCCGGCGACGCGGCCGACCTTCTGCAGGTCGCTCATGCCGGCGATGCCGGTTGCGACGGTCAGGAAGATGACCGGAGCGATGATCATCTTGACCAGCTTGATGAAGGCGTCGCCGAGCGGCTTCATGCTCTCGCCGATAGACGGATAATAGTGGCCGAGCAGGATGCCGAC
Organism: Mesorhizobium sp. BH1-1-4; assembly: GCF_020165665.1. Taxonomy (NCBI): domain Bacteria; kingdom Pseudomonadati; phylum Pseudomonadota; class Alphaproteobacteria; order Hyphomicrobiales; family Phyllobacteriaceae; genus Mesorhizobium; species Mesorhizobium sp. BH1-1-4. The sequence continues at coordinate 17,511 of NZ_JAIUIN010000007.1, read as the reverse complement.
GGTGATCGCCACCAGCACCTGCACGTAGAGCTGGGCATAGAGGGGCTTGCGCTGCGCGGCGGGCGCGGCGGATTGGTCTGCGATATGCATCGAACTCTCCCTGGCCGGATGGAACGGACATGGCCGTTCTGCGTGACTTCTCCCATCGCGGCGCTCCGGTTGCCCGCCGCTGCAAATACGGTTGCAAGCGTTATGCCAGATGGCGCGAAGGGCGGATTCCCGGGGTTCAGCCGTTCCTGCCCTGTTTTCGACGGGGATCTGTGCGGATTTCCGCACAGGCCTTGTTTGCCTTGGCGGAATTTCGCATTAGATTGGGGACCAAAGCCGTGCAGGGAAGGGAGAGGCCGACGCCCCGACAGCGCATCGATAGCGAAGCTTCGGGCTTCGCCGGCCGCGACCTGCTGCGCGAAACGGCAACGCGCCTGCGCGACGGCCGTTGGCTGCTTGCGGCGATCGCGCTGGCGCTGCTGGCCGGCGCGGTTGCCGTCGCCGGGCGCATCGCCGAGGGACAGGCAGCGGGCGACCTGCGCGATGGGGCCTTGGCCGCCTTGCCGCTGGCGGCGGGAACCTTGACCGGCGAGATCGACAAGCAGCGCCTAGTCCCACTGGTGCTGGCGCGCGACGATGCGGTGCGCGATGCGCTGCGCCGCGCCGGAAAGGTCCAGGAAACAGCTCTCGATGCCAAGCTCAAGGCCATAGCCAGCGATGCGTCGGCCTCCGCCATCTATGTCATCGATACGGCTGGCATCGCGATATCGGCCAGCAATGCCGGACAGCCAGACAGTTTTGTCGGCATCGACTATAATTTTCGCCACTATTTCACCGGTGCGATGGCGAAGGGCGCCGCCAGCCAGTACGGCCTCGGCACGATCAGCGGCAAGCCGGGACTCTATCTTGCCAGCCGCGTCGACGACGGTGGCGAACCGCTTGGCGTCGCGGTGCTGAAGGTCGAACTCGGCGGCGTCGAAGCCAATTGGCTCGCAAGCGGTTTTCGCGTTTTCGTCACCGACGAGCGCGGCGTCGTCCTGGCCACCAGCCAGCCCGATTGGCGGTTCCATGCGCTGGCGCCGCTCTCCGCCGCGGACGCCGCCGCCGCGCATGCCCAGCTTCAACTGGACGACGCCGCCTTCGAACCGCTGCCGATACGGCGTGGCGCCGGTGACGGCCTTGCGACAATCGAGGAGGCCGGAAAAGCGCGCCGCTTCGTCGAGGTCGTGCAGGACTTGCCTGGTGCCGTCCCCGGCTGGCGCTTGTGGCTGCTGACGCCCGCCGATGCCGCCTTGGCCGCCGCCGCCAACACGGCGCGCCTGACCACGCTGCTCGGACTGCTGTTGATGGGCCTGCTCGCTTATGTGCTCACCCGGCGCCGCCGCGCGCGCCGGATGCGGCAGGAGGCGCTGGCGCGCATGAACACCGAGCTCGAGAGCCGGGTCAGCACAAGGACCGCCGAACTGACCCGTTCCAACAGCGCGCTCGCCGGCGAGATCGCCGAGCGCGAAAACGCCGAGGCCAAGGTCCGCCGGCTGCGCGACGATCTCGCCCAGGCCAACCGGCTTTCGATCCTCGGCCAGATCGCCGCCGGCGTGGCGCATGAGATCAACCAGCCGGTCGCCGCCATCCGCACCTATGCAGAGAATGCCGGCCGTTTTCTCGACGCCGGCAAGACCGAACCGGCGAGCGGCAATTTGACCTCGATCGTGTCGATGACCGAACGCATCGGCGCCATTACCGGCACGCTGCGCACCTTTGCCCGCCGGCCGGGCACCGCCGCGTCGCCCTTGCCGGTGCGCGAGGCGATCGAGGGCGCGCTGTCGCTCCTGTCCGGGCGCATCCGCGATTCCGGCGTCACCATCGTCAAGCCGCGCGACACCGCGTCGCCGCTGGTGATGGCAAGTCGCATCCGGCTGGAGCAGATCCTGGTCAATCTTATGCAGAACGCGCTGGACGCCATGAAGGACCGGTCCGATCCCCGCATCGAGATCGACCTCGCCGAACGCGGCGACCGCGTTCTGATCTCGGTGCGCGACAATGGTCCCGGCCTTGGGCCGGAAGCAGCCGGCAATCTGTTCATGCCGTTCCAGACCACCAAGGAGAAGGGGCTTGGCCTCGGCCTCGTGATCTCGCAGGAGATCGCCCAGGAGTTGGGCGGCACGCTGCGGCTCGACCCCGGATATACCGGCGGCGCATCCTTCACCATCGACTTGCGGCGGATCGAATGACGGAAGCTACAGGGCTGGTGGTGCTCGTCGATGACGATGTCGACCTGCTGCATGCCACGACGCAACTGCTCGAACTTGCCGGCTTCACGGTGATTGCGCTGAAGGCCGCCGAAGCGGCGCTGGGCGTTGTCGACGAGAGTTTCGAGGGCGTGGTGGTCAGCGACATCAGAATGCCCGGCATGAACGGGCTGCAGCTGTTCGACCGGGTCAAGGCTGTTGATCCCGACTTGCCGGTGATCCTGGTTACCGGGCATGGCGATGTCGATCTTGCGGTCGCTGCGCTCAAGGATGGCGTCTACGATTTCATCCCCAAACCCTATGCGGGGGAGCGCCTGGTCGAGGCGCTGAAACGGGCGTCGGAGAAGCGGCGGCTGGTGATGGAAAACCGGCGGCTGCGCGAAGCCGCGGCACTTGCCGCCGACAGCATGCCGCTGATCGGCGAGGCGCCCTCCATCCGCCGCCTGCGCGAGACCTTGCGCCAGATCGCCGACATGGATGTCGACGTGCTGGTCGAAGGCGAGACCGGAACCGGCAAGGAAGTGGTGGCCGACCTCCTGCACAGATGGGGCCGGCGCCGTGCAAAGCCTTTCGTGGCGCTGAATTGCGGCGCCCTGCCGGAAACCGTGATCGAGAGCGAGTTGTTCGGCCATGAGGCGGGCGCCTTCACCGGCGCGCAGCGGCGGCGTATCGGCAGCGTCGAGCATTCCAGTGGCGGCACACTCTTCCTCGACGAGATCGAATCCATGCCCCCGGCCCTGCAGGTCAAGCTCTTGCGGGTGCTGGAAACACGCAGCCTCACGCCGCTGGGCTCGAACGAGACGAGGCGGCTCGACCTCAGGGTCGTCGCGGCAACCAAGATCGATCTCGGCCGGCCCGACCAGCGCGGCAATTTCCGCGAGGATCTCTATTTCCGCCTCAACGTGGTGACGCTGCGCATTCCGCCATTGCGCGAGCGGCGCGGCGATATCCCGATGCTGTTCGGCCATTTCCTCGGCAAGGCGGCGGAACGCTTCGGCCGGCCTGTCGCCAGGGCGAATGCCGCTGTCAGCGATTATCTCCAGTCGCATGACTGGCCGGGGAATGTGCGCGAACTCGCGCATTTCGCCGATCGCGTCGCACTCGGCCTCGGGCCCGATGACGAGGCCGGCGCGCGGCCGGAGCCTGATGTCGCGCTGCCCGAAAGGGTAGGGCAGTATGAGGCGCGGCTTATCCGCGACGCACTGCGCGATCACGGCGGCGATGTGCGCGGCGCCATCGAAGCACTCGGCGTGCCACGCAAGACGTTCTACGACAAGCTCAAGCGCTACGGCATTGCCGCATCCGACTTTCGCCCCTCCTGACGCTTGCAACCGCGCAATCCGGAGAAACCATGAACACCACGCTCGATACGACCGCCAATCCCCTGCCGGAAGACCTCGCCTTTCTCGGAGAGCGGCTGACCGCGTTCAACGACAGCGATGTCGGCGTATCCGAAAGAAAGGCGCTGGCGGTGTTCGTGCGCGACGAGGCCGGCGCGGTGGTCGCCGGCGTCTCGGGCTACACCGCCTGGGGCTGGCTCTACGTGCAATGGCTGTGGGTCGATGAAAGGCTGCGCGGCCAGCATATGGCAGGCCGCATGCTCGACGCCGCCGAACAGGAAGCAATCGCGCGCGGCTGCGGCAATGCCTGGATCGACACCTTCAGTCCGCTTGCCGCCAAGGTCTATCAGCGGCAGGGCTATCAGCCTTTTGGTGCCTTGGCCGATTTCCCCGTCGGTCGCAGCCGCGTCTTCCTGCGGAAGAAGCTTTCGCCCGCCTAACCGGCGAGCCTTCCGCCGCCCATGGGCTGCGGCGCGCCGGTGGTGCTTGGAAAACTGATCGGCAGACCGCGCAGGACGCGGACCGCGAGAAAAGCAAAACACTCCGCCTCCACCGCGTCGCCACTCCAGCCGAGGCTTTCGGCCAGCACCACCTCGACGCCGGCGCGGCTGGCGAGCATGGCCATCATCGTCGGATTGTGGCGGCCGCCGCCGCTGACCACCAGCTTTTTCGGCCGGCTTGGCAGGAGGTCGAGCGCCTTGCCAACGGCGCCGGCTGTGAAGGCGGTGAGCAGGGCCGCGCCATCCTCGGCACCGAGGCCATCGGCCATGGCGGCGCCGAAATCGAAACGATCCAGCGATTTCGGATAGGGCTTGCTCAGATAAGGATGCTGCAACAGTTTGGCGAGCCGCGCCTCGTCGACTATTCCCGCACGGCCAAGCGCGCCGTCGCGGTCCATTTCGCCGAGCCCCTTGGACTTGATGAAATCATTGAGCGGCGCGTTGGCGGGGCCGGTGTCGAAGGCGATGACATTGTCGGCACCGTCCCACCAGGTGATGTTGGCGACGCCGCCGAGATTGAGCACGGCCACCTCGCCACTGGCGCCGGCGCTGCGCATCAACGCGGTGTGATAGGCCGCGGCCAAGGGCGCGCCCTGTCCGCCGGCGCGCATGTCGACCGAGCGGAAATCATAGGCGACCTTGGTACCGAGGATTTCATGCATCAATTCACCGTCGCCGAGTTGCCGGGTCTGGCCGAGCCGCCCGACCTGGGGCGCGCGGTGCAGCACGGTCTGGCCGTGAAAGCCGACCACACCGATATCGGCCATGGTCATGCCGTGGCCTTCGACCAATTCCTTGACCGCCGCCGACTGCGCACGCGTCAGCGCTTCCTCGGCGGTGCGGAAGTTCGCCGGTTCAGGGCCGACAAAATTCCAGGCCCGCGCGGCCGTCAGCGTCTCTTCCAGCAGGGCGCGGATCGACGGGGGATAAGGCATCAGCCGGTAGGTGCCGAAATCCTCGATCCGCTCGCCGTCGGTCTTGATCAGGGCGACATCGATGTTGCCGTCGAGCACTGTGCCCGTCATCAGGCCGACGGCCCAGATTGGTTCCATTATTGAGCTCCATTCACGATGTCGCCGACCGTCTGCCGCAGCGAAACGATTCCGCTGTCGAAATGACGTGTCGGATGAATGCGGTTGGTGAGCAAGGTCCAGGCCTTGTCCCTGTCGAAGTCGATCCACAGCCCGGTGCCGGTAAAGCCGGTATGGCCGATGGTTCCCGCGCTGCACAAGGACCCGCCCGACCAGCCTTCGTAGGGGCGTTCCCAGCCATGGCTGCGGGTGGCCGACAAGGGCGTGCGCATCAGCGCGATCGACTGCTCGGACGCGCCTGTGCCATCCAGCAGCCCTTGCGCGAAATCGAGCACCGAAGCGGCCGTGCCGAACAGGCCGGCATGGCCGGCGCCTTGCAGCGCCGAGCAATTGTCGTCATGCACCTCGCCCGACAGCACGCGATGGCGCCAGGTGCAGTCCTCGGTCGCTGCGGCGGCATCCGGTTCGGTCGCCCAGGCAAAGCCCGGGCCGGGTTCCAGGTCGCGGATGCTCTTGCCCGACAGCCGCTCCAGCGCGAAGCCGAGCAGGATGAAGTTGATGTCGGAATAGACGGGACCGCGCGCCCGCCATTCGCGCTGCAGGATGAAGGCGCGCAGCAGTTGGGGGTCGCGTCCATAGGTGTAGATCGGCTCGACCGCCGGGAAGGGCGTCTGGTGGCCGAGGCACTGGCGGAAGGTCACCTTCCGCTCCCAGGCGTTCGCGTCATACTGGCGAAGGTCGGGAAGCAGGGAGATCAGCGGCGCGTCGAGATCGATGGTGCCGGCTTGCGCCAGTGCCAGGATGCGCGGCGTGGTGAAGATCACCTTGGTCAGCGACGCCAGGTCGAACCAGGTGTTTTCCCGCATCGGCCTGACCTTGGGCACGAGCTGTGCCGAGCCGATTGCGCGGACGATGCGGTGGCCATTCCTGTCGACGATGCCGAGCACGCCGCCGGGAATACGCTTGGCCGCCACTGCGGTTGCGAGGGGCTGGAACGCGCGATCGAAAATCTTGGCGAGGTCGGTCAATGCCGGCCTCCTTCGGAGAGGTAGCGCCCTACGGCGCCCCCCTCTGTCCTGCCGGACATCTCCCCCTCTAGGGGGGAGATTGGATGTTGCATCGGCCTTCGCCAATCTCGAACGTCTGAAGGCTGGCACCGCGCACGAACTGCCAATCTCCCCCCTAGAGGGGGAGATGCCCGGCAGGGCAGAGGGGGGCGCTGTCCCGCCGACCTTGCACGTCCCAGGGCCATCACGCCTCCACCCTCGCCATATGGTCCCCGCCAAACTGCTCCCATTTCGCCGGCGCCGGCTCAAATCCCTGCGGCCTGACCAGCGAAGGCACCTGGCGCGTGTCGATCTCGAAATGCTCGTGCCGCCGGTCGATGGCCGGAACGGCGGCAATGAGTTTCCTGGTATAGGAATGCCTCGGCTTCGACAGCACGGATTGCGCGTCGCCGATCTCGACGATCTGGCCGGCATAGATGACCGCGATGCGGTGCGCGATCCGTTCGACCACCGCCATGTCGTGCGAGATGAACAGGTAAGCCAGCCCAAATTCACGCTGCAGGTCGACCAGCAGATCCAGCACCTTGGCCTGCACCGAGACATCGAGCGCCGAGACCGCTTCATCGAGAACCACGACGGACGGGTTGAGCATCAGCGCACGCGCAATGCACAGCCTTTGCCGCTGGCCGCCGGAGAATTCGTGCGGGTAGCGCTCCAGGCTGTTCCTGGGCAGGCCGACGCGTTCGAGCAGGCTCGCCATCCTGGCCCGTATTTGGGCATCCACCCGCCCACCGGTGGCGATCACCGGTTCGGCCAGGACGCTCTCGATGCTGAGCCTCGGATTGAGCGACGCGTAGGGGTTCTGGAACACCATCTGCACGGGCTTGGCGCCGCGCTCCGCCGACGCCATTCGGCTGGCGACGGAGAAGCTGCCGCGCGTCGACCGTACCAGCCCCAGCACCGCCTTGGCGGTGGTGGATTTGCCCGAGCCGCTTTCACCGACGATGGCCAGCGTCTCGCCCTGCATCAGGTCGAAGTCGATTTCATCGACGGCATGCACTGCCCCCGTTGCACGGCTGAAGAAACTGCTCTTGAGGGGAAACCGCACCACCAGGCCTTCGACCTTCAAGGCCGGTTGCGTGTTCGCGGCCTTGTCGCGCTGTCCGTCCGCGCGTGCCGCGCCGCCGCCGGCGAAATGCGGCACGTCCCGCAGAAGATGCTGCGTGTAGGGATGCTGGGGGCTGTCGAGAATCTGGTTCAGTTCGCCCTGTTCCACGGCCTGCCCGTTCTGCATCACCATCACCTTGTCGGCGATTCCGGCGACCAGGCCGATATCGTGGGTGATGAAGATCATCGACATGCCGCTTTCGCGCTTCAGCTCGGCCAGCAGCGCCATGATCTGCGCCTGCACGGTGACGTCGAGCGCCGTCGTCGGCTCGTCGGCGATCAGCAGGCGCGGATTGCAGGCGAGCGCAATGGCGATCATCACCCGCTGCAGCATGCCGCCGGACAGCTGGTTGGGCGTGTATTTCAGCCGTCGCGCGGCATCGGGAATGCGCACGCGGTCGAGCGCTTCCCTGGCTGCCACTGTCGCCTGCCGGCCGGTCAGCCCGCGATGCAGCCGGAACGATTCCTCGATCTGCGTGCCAATGGTCAGCACCGGGTTGAGCGATGTCATCGGTTCCTGGAAGATCATGCCGATTTCGGCACCGCGAATGCCGGTCAGTTGTGGCTCCGTGGCGGTTGCCAACTCGAATACGGTCCCGTCGGCCCGCTTGAGCTTCATCGAGCCACCCGTGATGCGGCCGCCGCCGAAATCGACGAGCCGGTTGATCGACAGCGCGGTGACGGATTTGCCCGAGCCGCTCTCGCCGACAATGGCCAGCGTCTCGCCGTCGGCGACATCGAAACCGACGCCGCGCACCACTTCGTTGGCGCGGGGATCGCGGCCGAAGCCGACGCGCAGGTCCAAGACCGACAGGAGCGTGGTCATGCGAATGTCCTCCGCATCCTTGGGTCGAGAATGTCGCGCAAGGCGTCGCCCAGAAGGTTGAAGCCCAGAATGCTGATCATGATCGCCAGGCCCGGGAAGATCATCAGCCAGGGAGCGGTTTCCATCAGATTGCGGCTGTCGCTCAGCATCAGGCCGAGCGAGGCGGCGGGCGGCTGCGTGCCCAGCCCGAGAAAACTCAAGCCGGCTTCGGTCAGCAGCGCCCAGGCCAGCGCCAGCGTCACCTGCACCGTCAGCGGCGCCACAAGGTTGAGCAGCAGATGGCGCGTGACGATATAGCTCGAACTGCTGCCGAAGGTGCGCGCGGCATCGACGAATTCGCGCGCCTTGAGCGACAAGGCAGGACCGCGCACCACCCGCGTGAAGATCGGCGTGTAGACGATGCCGATGGCCACCACGCTGGTCCATGTGCCGGGTCCGGCGACCGTGACGATGAGCAGCGCCAGGAGGATCGCCGGAAAAGCCAGCAGCACATCCATGATCCGCATCACCACGCCGTCCCAGCGGCGCCCGAGCCATGCGGCGGCAAGCCCCAGAACCGTGCCGGCAAGGGCGGCGAAGGCCACCGAGAAGAAGGCGACGGTAAAGGACTGGCCGATGCCCGCCATCAGCCGGCTGGCCACATCGCGGCCGAACAAATCGGTGCCCATCCAGTAGGCGGCGCCCGGCGCATGCAGCCGGTCGATGCGGTACTGCGTGATCGGATTGTGCGGCGTCAGGCCGAGCAGGCCGAGGAGGGCGAGCAGCAGATAGACGAACACGATGACGCCGCCGATGCGGCCGCTGCCATGCCCGAAGATGGCGCGCAGGATGCGCATCACTGTTCCCCCAGCCGGATGCGCGGGTCGAGCGCGACATAGGCGAGGTCGACCAGGAGATTGACGATCATGAAGTTGAAGGCGATGAACAGCACGCTTCCCTGCACCAGCGCGTAGTCGCGTTGCAGGATGGCGTCGAGCACCATCCGTCCGAGGCCGGGCAGGGCATAGATCTGTTCGACGATGACGGCGCCGCCCAGGAGATAGCCGAATTCTATTCCGCTCAGCGTCACCACCGGGATCAGCGCATTGGGAAGCGCATGCCGCCAGACGACGCTGCGCGCCGAGGCGCCCTTGCTGCGGGCCGTGCGCACATAGTCGTCGCTCAACACGTCGAGCATCGCCGAGCGCGCTATGCGGGTGACGGAGGCGGCGAAGGCGAAGCCGAGCGTGATGGCGGGCAGGATCAGCTGGCTGAGATTGCGCAAGGGATCCTGCCAGAGCGGCGCGAATTCGCCCATCGCCGGCAGCACGCCGAAGCCGGCCGACAGCGTGTAGATGATCAGCAGCCCAAGCACGAAGCTCGGCGTCGACTGGCCGATCATGGCGGCGATGCGCACAACGAGATCCGACGGCTTCTCATTGTGGGTGGCCGCATGGATGCCCGCCGGCATGCCGACGGCGAGCGCGATGATCATCGACAGCAGAGCCAGCTCCAGCGTCAGCGGGAAGCGCTCGAGGATGACGTCGAGGACCGGCCTGCCATAGGTGACGGAAATGCCGAAATTACCGTGCAGAATACCGCCGATCCAGCGCCAGTACTGGACGAACCAGGGCTGGTCGATGCCGAAATAGGCGGCGAGCGCATCCCTCTGTGCCGGCGTCAGCAGGCCGGCCTCGGTGCCCAGCATCGCCGTGATCGAATCGCCAGGCACCATCCGGATCGCCACGAAGACCAGGATGGACACGCCAAGCAGGACGAGAGGAAACGTCGCCAGCCGCCGCAGGAGATAGTTCACGCCAGGAAGACCTCTCGTCCCGTTGCCGAAGCCGCCACTACTGGATGGTCACCTTGCTCAGGCTGAACAGCGTGCCGGTCGGCGTCGGCACGAAGCCGGCGATGTTCTTCTGCTGCGCCGTATAGCTGTAGGAGGTGTAGAGCCAGATCCAGGGCGAGACCTCGGCGAGGTGCTTCTCGAACGCGGCGAAGATCGCCTTGCGCTTTTCCGGATCGGTCTCGGCGCGGCCCTGCTGCATCTGGCTGTCGAGCGTATCGTCGATGTAGTTCGCCACCTTCTGCAGATTGCCTGCCTTGGTCCAGTAACGGTTGTACATGGTGTAAGGGTCGGCACGGCCACCATTGAGCGCGATCGCCATGTCGAAATCGCCCTTCAGCCAGGCATCGACATAGACGTTGAGCTCCATCATCTTGATGTCGAGCTTGACGCCGATCTCGGCGAGCTGCGATTGGATGACCTGGGCTTCCGCCGCCGCCGTCGGCGGCTCGCCAGTGGCGCCGATCACGGTCGCCGAGAAGCCGTCCGCAAAACCGGCCTCGGCCATCAGCTTCTTGGCCTTCTCGACATCGCGCTTGTAGCAGAACAACTGGGTAGGATCGGTCGCCAGCGCCGGGATGGTCAGCGGTCCGGTGACCTTGCCTTCGCCGAGCGAAGCGGTGTCCAGCACCTCCTGCCGGTCGATGGCGCAGGAGATCGCCTGGCGCACCTTGAGCTCAGTCATCGGCTTGCGCGACGGATTGAGCTGCAGCACGTGATAAGCCAGCACCGGCACGCGGTTGAGCTGCAGGCTGGCTTCCTTCGGCACCAGCGTGGCGACGAGCGGGTCGTTGAGCAGGGCGAAATCGATCTGCTTGGTACGCATGGCGGCCAGGATCGCCGCCTCGTCCGGCAGCACGCTGATCTCGATGCCGTCGACGCCGGTGGCACCGCCGGCCCAGTCCTTGTTGGCGCTCAGGACTTCCTTGGCGTTGGGGTCCCATTTGTCGAGCTTGAACGGACCGGAACCGACCGCCTTGGTGCCGATCGATCCGGCCTTGATCTCGGCCGCCGGAACGATGGCCGCGTTGACGTCGCTCATCGCCGTCAGGATCGGCGCGTCGGGCTGCGAGAGGTGGAACACGACGGTCGCTGCATCAGGCGTGTCGATGCTCGCGATGGACAGGAAATTGGCGCGGGCCGCTGCTCCCGTCTTCTCGTCGAGGATGCGCTCGAACGACGCCTTGACGTCGGCGGAGGTTACGGCCGTCCCGTCCTGGAATTTCGCCTTGGGATCGAGCTTGAAGGTCAGCTCCTTGCCCTCCTTTGAGAACTCCCAGGAGGTGGCGATGGCGGGGATGATCCGCAGGCTGGCATCGACCCGCACCAGCGGCTCGTAGATCAGCTCCAGAAGCCGCAGCGACGAGAACGCCGTCTGTTTGTGCGGATCAAGCCCGGTGGCGTCCTGCGACCAGGCCATGTGCAGCGTCGCCGCCTGCGCAGAAACCGTTGCGATGCCGAGCATCGCGGCAAGGGCAATGCCCGAAAGCAGCCTTCTTGTAAGATGAACCATTCTCGTCTCCCATTATTGAACTCGATGCCTTGCAGTTTTCGCGGGCTGCTTCCAAGGCACACATGCTTTGGAGTATCGGCCCAGTCTAAGCGGCTTGACGCCGTCTTGTCCCATGCGGCTTCTTGCCGTCATGTCTAAAGCGGCTTTCAGCCGTCTGGTCCCGTGCGGCCTCGGGCCGCTTCGTCGCTTATCGCCTTTCGCAGGAACCCTCCGGCTTTGGCCAGAGCGGCCCGCGCCGCTTCGACGTCGAGGCCGGTGATGGTCACAAGGATGGCCAGCTTGACGTCATTGCCGGTCCGGTCGAGGGCCTGTCGCGCCCGCGGCGCGGTGCAGCCGGTCGCCTGCATGACGATCCTGATCGCCCGGGCGACCAGCTTCCGGTTCGACGGGTTGAGGTCGACCATCAGGTTCTGAAAGCTCTTGCCGATGCGGATCATCGAGGCGGTGGTCAGCATATTGAGCACCAGCTTCTGCGCGGTTCCCGATTTCAGCCGGGTCGAGCCGGTAAGCACTTCGGGGCCGACGACCGGCGAGATGGCGATGTCGGCGATGCCGGCAATGGTCGATGCCGGGTTGCAGGAGAGGGCGACCGTTGTGGCGCCGACCTGTTTTGCGTAATTCAAGCCGCCGATGACGTAAGGCGTGCGTCCGCTGACCGCGATGCCGACCACCACGTCATCAGCTGTGAGCCCGATCTCCTGCAGTGCCCTGGCGCCCATCTTCGGGTCATCCTCGGCGCCTTCCAGCGAGCGTACCAGCGCGTCGGATCCTCCGGCGATCAGGCCGACGACCATGCCGTCGGGCACGCCGAAGGTCGGCGGGCATTCCGAGGCGTCGAGCACGCCAAGCCGGCCGCTGGTGCCGGCGCCGATGTAGATCAGGCGCGCACCTTTCTGGAAGGCAAGCACGATGCGGTCGACCGCGGCGGCGATTTCCGGCAGCACCTTTTCGACGGCCGCCGGGACAAGCCTGTCCTCGTCATTGATCCTGCGCAGCACGTCGATGGTCGGCAGCAGGTCGATGTCGACGGTGCTTGGGTTCCGGCCCTCGGAAACCAGCCGGTCCAGCTCAGACATCAACCCTTGTTCGGTCATTCCGGTGCTTTCAACCTGCCGCCACTCTTCGTTAACTTTTTAGAATTCGATATTCGAGCGGTCAACAGAAAACTGGAATAAAATATTCCTCACCTATCGAACCTGGTCCTGGGCGAACGATCGCCTGGCAAGAATGATCGCGCCGGACACGGCGTCGCCGTCGGCGGGCTTCAGGCGGCGGCGCACATCGGGCGAAAGCCAGGGTTCGAGCGGGCTGGCGAGGCCGCCGAGCAAGGTTACGCGCGGCGCGCCTTTTTCGAACAGCACCCGCACCAGCGTGTCGATCTGTTCGGCGGCGCTTTGCACGATGCGGCGTCCGACAGGGTCGCCCTGGTCGGCGTGACGCATCACCATGGGTGCAAGCGCGGCATAGTCCGTCGCGCTGGCGCGGTCCATCCAGGCGACGGCCTCCATCGGGTCGCCGGCGAAGCGCTGCATGACCTCCGCCAGCAACGCGGTCCGTTCGTGGCGGCCGTCATGGGCGCGCAGCGCCAGCTGTACGGCTTTCAGTCCGAGGTCGGCACCGCTGCCCTCGTCGGAGATCGGAAATCCATAGCCGCCGGCGCGCAGGTCGCGGCCCTGGACGAAGCCAAGGCCGATCGAGCCTGTCCCGGCAATAACGATGGCGCCATCCCGACCCGAATGCGCGCCAAGGCAGGCGCCGATGCCGTCGCTGACGAAATCGATGCCGGCAAAGGGATGCGCGATTGCCCGCAGCGCTTCCAGTGTGCCCTTGCGGCCGATACCGGCAAGGCCGATGCCGGCATGGATCCGGGCGGTCTCCGCCGGCGCGAAACCTGCTTCATCGATCGCCGCGCCGAACGCTTTCGCGATCGAGGCCCAGGCGGCCTCGATGCCGAGCCGCGTCGTCGCCGGGCCGGACAGGCCCTGTCCAAGCACCATGCCTTGCGCGTCCTCGAGGCGGGCGCGGCAGCCGGTGCCGCCGCCATCGACGCCGAGGAAATAATGCGCCTCGGTTGTCATGCGCTCAGCCGCTCGATGTCGGCGCCGCACAGGCGCAGCTTGCGGTCCAGTTGCTCATAGCCGCGGTCGAGATGGTAGACCCGGTTGATTGTCGTCTCGCCTTCGCTGACCAGCGCCGCCAGCACCAGCGACACCGAAGCGCGCAGGTCTGTGGCCATCACCTGCGCGCCATGTAGTTTCTCGCCGCCGCGCACCAGCGCCATCGTGCCTTGCAGCTTGATGTTGGCACCGAGCCGCATCAGTTCGGGCACATGCATGAAGCGGTTCTCGAAGATGGTCTCGCGCAGCAGCGAGGCTCCCCCGGCACAGCACATCAGCGCCATGAACTGCGCCTGCAGGTCGGTCGGAAAACCGGGATAGGGTTCGGTCGTCAGGTCGGCGGCCTTGAGTGGCCGGTCGCGCGACACGATCAGCCCGCGATCGCCCGGCCAGACGGTCACGCCCGTCGCTTCCAGCAATTGCACCACCGAGGCCATGTGTTCGAGCCGGGCATGGGTGAGTTCGAGCTGGCCGCCGGTGACGGCGGCGGCGATGGCATAGGTTCCGGCCTCGATCCGGTCGGGGATGATGTCGTGCCTGGCGGCGCGCCAACTGGTGTCGCCCGCGATCAGGATGCGGTGCGTGCCGGCGCCTTCGATGCGCGCGCCCATGGCATTGAGGCAAGCGGCGAGATCGGCCACTTCCGGTTCGCGCGCGGCGTTGAGGATCTCGGTTTCGCCCTTGGCCGTGGTCGCCGCCATCATGGCTGTTTCCGTCGCCCCGACCGAGGGCGAGGGCAGCACCATGCGGGTACCGGTCAATCCGTTCGGCGCCGAGGCGACGATCAGGCCGTTTTCGATGGCGATCCTGGCGCCGAGCGCGGCGAGTGCGGCGACATGCATGTCGACCGGCCGGGCGCCGATCGCGCAGCCGCCCGGCAGCGAAACCCTGGCATGGCCGAAGCGGGCGAGCAGTGGCGCCAGCACCAGCACCGTCGCCCGCATCTTGCGCACCGTGTCATAAGACGTCTCCTTCGAAACGGCGGCGCTGGTGTCGATCGTCGCGGCATGCGCCGACCGCATCACCTCGGCGCCGTGCAGCCGCACCACGCCCAGCATGTTCTCGACGTCGGTCACGTCAGGCAAATTGGTCAGTTCGAGCGGGTAGGGGCTGAGCAGCGCGGCGGCGATCTGCGGCAAGGCGGCATTCTTGGCGCCGGAGATTGTCACCGCGCCTTCCAGCCTGCGTCCGCCGACGATGCGCAATCTGTCCATGATATGGCTCCGTCCCGACTCCCGCCCAGGGGCCGGCTTCACGGTCGAGAATTAATTCTGCGTTCTTGGCTGTCAATCAAATTTGGAATATTTTATTCCTCAGTCGTGGAATGCCGAACGCTCGAGAGGACCCATGTCCGTTCTGAAGAAGATCGCCGCGAAGCTAGACGGCATGGCCGCCGGCGACCGCGAGATCGGCCGCTATATCGTCGATCATCCCGACCAGATGCTGCGTCTGTCGACGGCGGCACTCGCCGCCGAGATCGGCCGCAGCCAGTCGAGCGTCGTTAAGTTCAGCCAGAAGCTCGGCTATGCCAGCTACCAGGAGCTCAAGCTCGCCGTCAGTGAGGCGAGGTCGCGGGACTGGCAGATGCCGGCCGGCGTCATTCATGGCTCGATCGAGGTCGGCGACGGCTTTCCCGTCATCCTGAAGAAGCTGATCGGCTCCAAGCTTCTGTCGATGCAGCAGACCGTCGCCGCCAACACCGACCGCATCCTCACGCGGACCCTGGAACTGCTCGATGGCGCGCGGCGCATCCATCTGGTCGGTGTCGGCGCCTCCTCGCTGGTGGCGCGCGATTTCTCCTACAAGCTGATGAAGCTCGGCCGAAACGTGCTGCATGACAGCGACAGCCACATCCAGATGGCCAATGCCTCGACGCTCGGGCCCGACGACGTGCTGTTCGCGCTGTCCTATTCCGGCGCCAGCATCGAAACCTTGCGCATTGCCGAGCTTGCGGCCAAGCGCGGCACGATGGTGATAGCCGTCACCGGCCTGCACGACAATCCGCTGAGCCGGGTCGCCGACATCCGCCTCTACACCATCGCAGACGAGGAGCGTGCGCGCTCCTCATCCATCACCGCGCGCGACGCGCAGCTGACGCTGACCGACCTGTTGTTCATCCTCTTGGTGCAGCGGCAGCCGGACGCCAACGACTATGTCCACAACAGCGAGGCAGCTGTCTCGGTGCTGAAGGCCGAGCGGCCGTCGTAAAGGCCTCAGACGCTTTCGAGATAGGTCTCGATCTCGAAGTCGCTGACGTTGAGGGCAAACGTGTTCAGTTCCTGGCGTTTGCAGGCGACGAACGAATCGCGCAGGATTGCCGGGAAGATTTCCGCCACATGCGTCCCGCCTTCAAAGGCCGCGATCGCCGACGCCCAGTCCGGCGGCAGCTTGGCGGGGACAGCGCCTTGCCCGTCATTGCCGGCCGGATCGCCCGGCGACATCTGCTTCTCGATGCCGATCAGGGCGGCGCCCAGTATGGCGGCAAGCACCAGATAGGGGTTGGCGTCGGCGCCCGAAACACGATGTTCGATGCGGCGCGCGGCGGTCGGGCCGCCGGGAATGCGGATCGCGACCATGCGGTTCTCATAGCCCCAGGCGACCGCGGTCGGCGCATAGGATCGCGGGCGCAGCCTGCGGTAGGAATTGAAGTGCGGCGCGAACACCAGCGTGCTTTCGGCCATCGCCGCCAGCAGCCCGCCCACCGCGTGGCGCATGGTGTCGGAGCCCTGGTCGGTGGCGTCGTCGAACACGTTGCGCCCATCGGTGTCGACCAGGCTGAAATGGACGTGAAAACCATTGCCGGCGCGGTCGCCATAGGGCTTGGCCATGAAGCAGGCGGCAAAGCCGTGCTTGCGGGCAATACCCTTCACCGTGCGCTTGAACAGGACGGCGTCGTCGGCCGCCCGCAAGGCGTCAGCGACATGGTTCAGGTTGATCTCGAACTGGCCGACGCCGTTCTCGGCGATCGCCGTGTCGACGGGAATGCCTTGCGCGCGGCAGGCTTCGTAGATGTCGTGGATGAAGGCTTCGAAATCGTCGATCTCGTCGATCGACAGCGCCGCGTCGGAATCGAGACGCCGCCCGGTCACCGGCGAGACCGGCCCGACTGGCCGCTGTGATTGCGGATCGACCAGGTAGAATTCGAGTTCGGTCGCAGCCACCGGAGTGAGACCGAGCGCCTTGTAGCGATCGAGGATGCGGGCCAGTGCGCGCCGGGGATCACCGAGATAGGGTGCACCGCTCTCGTCGGCGAGCCACAGCGGAACGAGCGCCGTCGGATGCGCCGTCCATTCGACCGGCAGAATGCCGCGTCCCGTCCATTGGCAAAGGCCATCGGCGTCGCCGGTCGAGAAGACCAGGCTGTTGCCTTCGATGTCCTCGCCCCAGACATCGAGCCCGATCAGCGAATAAGGCATGCGCAGCTTGCCCTCCAGCGCCTTGCGCGCCTGCTCGACCGGGATGCGCTTTCCCCGCATGATGCCGTTGAGATCGCATACCGCGGCGCGCAGGCTCTGGATGTCGTTTCGGCTCTCGAGCCAGCTCAGGACGTCCGCAATTGCATCGCTCAATTTCCGTTACCTCTGGTTCCCTGCGGTGCCGCGCCCGAGGCGGCCACCCTATTTCACGACAAGACAGATGATCAGTTCATGAAGGCGCATCCGACATCAGTCGGAAGAATTTCCTTCATTTTTTCAGATCATTAGTCGGGATGTCGGGAGGCATTTCAGGAACCAATTGCGCGATTTGCGATCGCAACATAGAGGCTGGAAGCCGGAAAGCCAAGGGTATTTCTGGCGCTTGCGTTGCCGGACCGCGGCCCTTGATGACTGGCAGAAACATCCGTCGCGTCGTCATCCACGGGCGAAGCAAGGAGCGAAGCGACGCGGAACAGACCATTGGATCCATGCCGCGACCTTGCTGCCGGGTGCACCGGAGCAGAAT